>DATLAV010000075.1:0-10955 GCA_035527235.1 Patescibacteria group bacterium
TCCCGTCATCGGTACCCTCATGCTCTCCGGTGCCGCGACCCTGGAGGACGCAGTAGAGTCCCTCAACCAGGGAGCAGACGCGTTCATACTTAAGCCAGTTGACCCAGGAGAGCTTCTCTATAGGCTGGGGACGATCACAGGCTTCAAGAGGCTGGAGAGGGAGCTCAGGGAGGCCCGGGCGAGGTACAATGAGCTCTTCTCGATCATCCAGGATGAGAGGGAGTCATAGTCCTATGGTGGGGAATACAATAGATTAAAAATGTCTTGAACCATAGCTGTAACCATGAAAGTCGAGATAAAATATCAGCCCTCCTACGCCATGCTCGAGGTGGAGCTCGAGGCTGATGAGAAGATCACCGGTGAGGGCGGCGCTATGACCTACATGACGCCCAACATAGCGGTGGATACCCGGACCAGGGAGAGGAGCATCTTGGGCTCCATCAGCCTTTCAGTCCTCGGCAGGCAGTCCCTCTTCGTCAACGACTTCGTGGCGAAGGGAGGTCCGGGCAGGCTGGGGCTGGCGGCCGCTCCCGTCGGGGACATCCAGGAGCTCAAGGTGAGCGAGAAGGGTGGCTTCATAATCCAGAAGGCTGCGTATCTGGCTTCCACTGACGGTGTCGAGCTCGACGTAAAGTGGGAGGGCTTCAGCAAGGGCATCTTCGGCCAGGGGCTCCTCATGGTGAAATGTTCAGGTAATGGCGACCTCTTCATCAACACCTTCGGCGCCATTGAGGAAAAGAGGCTCAAGGCAGGGGAGGAGCTAATTGTCGACAACTTCCATCTCGTTGCCTTCTCGGACAGCTGCGACTACCAGGTTGAGAAGTTTGGAGGGTGGAAGGAGACGATCCTCAGCGGCGAGGGGCTCGTCACCAGGATCAGGGGCCCTGGGGAGGTCTACATCCAGACGAAGAACCTTAGAGAGTTCGTGGACTGGCTCTGGATCCTAATGGGGCCTCGCGTCCACAGCAGGGCGAGGTAGTTAGGCCTCCTATCCTAATCATTCAGACTAATTGAGAGGGAGCCCTCCCTCGATGACTTCAAGTATCTCGCTGAGATCCGCGATGAGGTGCTCGCAGCCTGCCTCGACTAGCCTCTTACCCCACTCCTCGTTTGTGGGAAAACCGAGGAAGTCGATGTTCGCGGCCTTGGCTGTCGTGAAGTCGGTGGTCGTGTCCCCGACGTAGACTACGTTTTCAGGATCTACCTTCAGGGCTTCCACAACCTCGAGCAGATGGCGGGGATCAGGTTTAGGGTGTTCGACCTCGTCCCTCGCAAGGACTACGGGGAAGAACTCGGAGAGACTGGTAACTTTGAGGCATTCCTCTGCGTAGGGTCTGCCGGATCTCGTGGCTACTCCCATCCCCATGCCTCTTTCACGGATCTCGTTGAGGACATGGTGAACGTTGGGCATGGGCTCGACGGTCTCGATGGCCTTGAGTTCGGCGTCGTTCAGTGCCTTGTTAACCATGAGCTGTATCTCCAGGCTCCTCTCATGGTTGAAACCTAGCTTCTCAATACTCTCTACTCCGCCCCGTGTGATCTCCCAGACCTTCCTGCGCTGGCCTAGAAATTCCTCGGAAAATCCGAGACCTCTGAAGACATCAGTGATCCTCCTCGTCATCGCGGCGTAATCGTGCTTCGACCTTACGAGGGTGCCGTCCAGGTCGAAGATCACGGCCTTCACTTCCATCATCGAGCTCAACTCTTATCCTACGATGTCGAATTTATGTTCGTTGCTCGATCAATAGATTCAAATCTTGAGTTCCTCCTGAATAGGAGCGAAGGAGAGCCCATTTTCCTGAAAAGGGCCGGTAGATCAGGGGTATGATCGCCGCGCTTGCAACGCGGAGGTCGCGGGTTCAAATCCCGCCCGGTCCACCATAGAAACTCGGCTTGAGGCCTTACCAGGCGATTTTCACGTCGTCTATACCAAAGGCCTTCGTATTATTGAAGTACCTGTAGACGTTCTCCCCTTTCTGGGTTAGCTCATATCTCTTGCTTGACCTCTTGTCGCGCCGCCTCTCAAGGGTAGTGTCGATCTCCTCAATCAGGGATTGCTCTACCATGCTGGTTATGATTCTCTGTAGGTGCTCCCAGGACAGGTTGGACTCGTACATTATTCTAGTTGGTTTCCCGGTTCCTGACTTGATGATGTACAGTACATCAAGGTAGATCTTAAGTTTCGACCTTCTTCGTGACAACGACTGCCTCGGAGATGGATATAATGTAGGATACTTTACATCACGTATGTCTGCATACCCACAAACTTGGTTCTACGTATTGGATGATGAGTAGCATCCCTTTCCTCTACAGGAACCATCCGAAGAGCAGCCTGTAGAGCCTGTGCTCCAATATGTGAGAGGTCTTTGCCCTCCCGAAGACCCGGTAATAATGCCTTCCCATCGCTTCAATCATGTCACCAATGTCGTATCGTGGGAACATGCAGGTGGAGACGATCAACCTACCCCACTCACCACGCTCGAGCTCATGGAGCATTCCGATGCCCCGACCAGTCTCGACTTCGAACAGGTATTTGTCATAGTTGGGGGAGACATAGGGTAGATCGTCAAGCTGCTGGGCGAAGACCCCCTCGGTAGCGCTGTATATCTCGACCGTTGAGATGTCACCATAATATTTTCTGAAGAGGGGCACGTATCTGACATGTATCTTCCGCACGCTCGTGGTGATGACAGTTTTCAGATTCCACAGGTCGGCTGGCCTGATACTATGCGTCTTCTTCAGGTACCTCGCGAAGGAGAGTATGACAGGTGCGACGCCTATTGCGGCGGAAACCTCCTCGTCTCTAGCTTCCTGATACACGAGTTCAAACCGCTTATCCCAGTCCCCTATCGTGATGCCCGAACCGAGTTCATCAATTTGCTCCTGCCTTGGAATCAGGTAGGCGTCACCTAGAGAGGGAAAGAGCCTCGAGTAGGTTCCAGAGCTGTAGCCATATGGAGTCGATCTTCCATCCGCGTCGATGGTGGCCACTCTTGACGGCAGGCTTAGGTTGAGGATTTTACCGATGCTGAGCCCTTCATTTCTGGCGATGTGGTTCAGGAGGGCTCTCGAGCCGCAACCGAGGATCTGCTGGAGGTGGGTCCTCGTTGCTGGCAGCACCTTCGGGTCGCCGGTGGAGCCCCTAGTCATCACCCAAGCTTCGGGAGGTTCACTCAGGAACGATTGATGGTCTCCCCGCTTCACGGGCTCAAGCCTCCTCCTCAGCTCCCTGTAGTCAAGCTTGGGGAATTTCTTCCTGTAATCCGCAAATCCATCGATGCCTGCAGCACCAAACTCTACCCCATATCCGGTCTTCGAGTATCCAGTGAGTAGGTCTCGCAGCACCCTCCCCTGGTACTCCACGGGATCCTTGAGGCTCTCGTGCCACGGTTCTAGGAAATGGTTCGCCATCGCCTATCTATGGGCACCTCTCAACTCAAAAATATGACACTCTTGGGAGTGCCAAGGCTTATTTTGAGTTCATACTAGTTTACATGAATTCGGTGATATCAACTTGAGAAAGGATATGAAGACGTCTGGCAACGTCTCCGCGGACTCTTACCGTGGCAAGGTTCTTCCCCTCAGGCAGAGGCTGATCGTCAAGAACGACTGGCTGAAGAAGCGCCTCGAGACGATTCTCCCAGAGATCATGAAGCGAGAGGGCTTCGACATGTGGATCGTCATCGCGAGGGAGTACAATGAGGACCCCATTATCATGAGCCTCCTCCCCGAGCCCATGATGTCCGCTAGGAGGTGCACCATCCTCGTCTTCAACATGAAGGAAGACGGCACCCTCGAGAGGCTCATGCTGACAAGGTACGCCCAGCAACTCTATGAGGGGATCTGGGACCCAGACAAGGAGGAGCAGTTCGACTGTCTCGGAAAGATAGTGAAGGAGAAGGACCCCAAGACTATCGGCATCAACGTCTCCGAGACCTTCGCCTTCGGCGACGGACTCACCCACTCCCACTACCTTCAGCTGGAGAAGGCGCTTGGCGAGGAGTACATGTCCCGGACCAAGGGAGCCGAGAGGCTCGCCGTGGGATGGCTGGAGAGGAGGACGAAGGACGAGATCGACGTCTACCATGGCATCGTGGAGATCACCCACGTCATCGTGGCCGAGGCCTTCTCAAGCAAGGTCATCACGCCAGGCATCACCACCACCGACGACATCGTCTGGTGGATGAGGCAGAAGATCCTCGACCTAGGGCTCCAGGCCTGGTTCCAGCCCAGCATAGACCTGCAGGCTCCCGGCCAGACACGGGACACCAAGGAGAAGAGGAAGGTTATCAAGCCCGGCGACGTCCTCCACTGCGACGTCGGCTACTACTACCTTGGGCTGGCCACCGTCATCCAGGAGATGGCGTACGTCCTCATGGCTGGGGAGACCGACGCTCCCGACAGCCTCAAGGCAGCACTGACGGACGCTAACAAGCTCCAAGACTTCCACGCCGACGCCATGAAAGCCGGCAGGACCGGCAACGAGATACTGAAGACAGCCCTCGACAACGCCAAGGAGGCAGACGTCAAGGGCAGCATCTACACCCACCCCCTCGGCTACCATGGCCACGCCGCCGGCCCCACCATCGGCCTCTGGGACCACCAGGAGGGCGTCCCCGGACGGGGCGACTACCAGCTCTTCGAGGACACCTGCTACGCCATCGAGCTCAACGCCAGGAAGGCGGTCCCCGAATGGGACGGCCAGGAGGTCCGCATGGCCCTAGAGCAGGACGGCGTCTTCACCGAAGGCAAGCTCGTTTTCCTCGACGGAAGGCAGAAGAAGCTCCACCTCGTCGGATAAACCCACCTTTCTTCCCCCAACTCGTTTCCCTCTCCGATTCCCAATAAACCAAGAACCCATCAAAAAATCACACATTAAACCGAAAATGGTTCAACACTGAAAAAAGCCCGTAATCCTTATGACCACCAACCGATGCACGAGAAGAATGGTGCCGCTGGAGTGATTTGAACACTCGGCACCCCGGTCTTCAGCCGGGCGCTCTCCCAGGCTGAGCTACAGCGGCAGACGATATATGGACACCCTCACAGTTCATATAAATATTTGTGGTCAACTCCCCCAGGCCACTCACCGCACGAGAATCGGGAAAAACAACCGGCACATCAGTACATGGATAACGATAAATTCCTAGACGAAATACCTGTTCACTATGTTCAAGGAGATTCTGGACAAGCTCAAGGCCGAGGTGTCCGGCGACATTGCCTACAACTACGTGGCTGAGGTCAGCAGGCACCACCGCATCCAGGCGAGCCCTGGCATCAGGGCCGCCGTCAACTACGCCGTCGAGACGATGAACGGCTTCGGCGTCAAATCCGAGGTCGACGAATACACCGCCGATGGCAAGGGCATGTCTTGGGGTAGCCTCCGCTTCAAGGAGTGGAGCTGCGACGACGCCGAGTTGAGGCTCGTACACCCGGAGGAGAGGATCCTAGCCCGGTGGTCGGAGACCAAGTTCAGCCTCATCCAGAGGAGCTACCCCACGCCAAAGAAGGGCGTAGAGGCCGAGGTTGTGGTCCTGGAGAAGGGGGAGGAGGAGACAGACTACAGGAAGGTGGACGTGAAGGGTAAACTCGTCCTCACCAGTGGCGACGTGATCCGCGTCCACGCCCTTGCTGTGGAGAAGCGAGGAGCCCTAGGCATCATCTACGACGGCATGTTCGTCCGGCCCCCGACCCTCAAGGAGGGGGAGCTCGACGACGACCTCAAATACACCAGCTTCTGGTGGTACGGTGACGAGAAACCAGCCTTC
The DNA here is from genome assembly GCA_035527235.1 of Patescibacteria group bacterium. Taxonomy (GTDB): domain Archaea; phylum Thermoproteota; class Bathyarchaeia; order TCS64; family TCS64; genus BS750m-G28. The sequence continues at coordinate 5,769 of DATLAV010000075.1, forward strand.
GGATTCGTGCTTTCGCCCCGAGAGGGAAGACGGCTGAGGAAACTTGTGGCCGAAGGTGAGAAGAAGAATGACCCTGTTAGGGTCTGGGCGAAGGTCGACTCGAAGCTGTATAAGGGGTCGATAGAGAACGCCGTGGCGACGATACCTGGGGAGACGGATGAGAGAGTGGTTGTCATCGCCCACATCTGCCATCCTCAGCCCTCGGCGAACGATAATGCTTCGGGGTGTGGCGCGGCGATGGAGGCGGCGAGGGTATTAGGTAAGCTGATCGGTGACGGTAAGCTGCCGAAGCCTCGTAGGTCCATCGTTTTCACGTTGGTTCCTGAGATGGCTGGTTCATACAACTACCTGGCGAGGAACGAGGACTCCCTCTCCAAGATGGTGGCGGCTGTGAACCTTGACATGGTGGGGGAGAACCAGGAGCTCTGCGGGAGCATCCTGACTGTGACTCGGACGCCAGAGGCGCTTCCCTCCTTCGTGAACACACTCATGGAGGGGATCCTTGAGGAGGTGAAGGCCGAGGCGGACATACTGGGGAGTTCCGCAAAGTTCCCCTTGTTCAGGTGCGCTATGGCTCCCTACTCTGGTGGGAGCGACCACTATATCTACTCGGACCCTTCGGTGGGAGTGCCCTGCCTTATGCTCCTCCAGTGGCCTGATAAGTTCTACCATACCATGTGGGACACCCTGGAAAAGGTGGACCCGGAGATGCTCCGGAGGGTGGCGCTGATGACGGCGACCTACGCCTACTTCGCAGCGAGCGCGGGACCGACCGAAGCTGTCTGGTTAGTGAATGAGGTTGCGGCTAGGGAGAGGCGTGACGTCGCTGAGTACACTAGGGGTGTGGTCTATGATACGGTGAACGCCCCGATGGGGGAGAGGGCTGCCAAGCTGGCTGAAGCCCTGGCCCACCTGAAGGAGGCGATGCCCTACCGGCTCGGCAGGAGCGTCGAGGCCATTAGGAGTGTCTCCAGGCTTGCGAGGGGCAACCCGACCTACGCTGAGGCGGAGGAGAGGCTCGTCTCCGAGCTTGAGTCCTCCGTGAAGTCGGAGAGAAGGCAGGCGGAGAGAGCGATCCAGGAATTCGCCGAGGCGAGCGGGCTGGCACCCCTTCCGAAGCACAGGAAACCCCGGATGCGGAAGGCGGAAAGGATGGCCGCTGAGATAGTGCCCAAGCGGGTGTTCAGGGGGCCGGTGTCAACGCGGTCCTGGCAGAATAGGCTGTCGGAGACGGACCGGGAGGCTCTGAGGACCCTTGGCGCTGAGCACCCACTGGGAAGGTCCCTCGGGGGGCTTGCGCTTTTCTGGACTGATGGTGAGAGGAGCCTCCGGGAGATCTCGCGGCTGGTATGGCTGGAGAAGGGGGTGGAGGACGTGGAGTACCTATTGGAGTACTACGGGCTCCTGGAGAAGATGGGATTAGTGGCGCTGGTCTAGGGGCGAAGCATATATACGGTGGGTGCGAGGTACTATCCCGTGTTTGGGCCGGTGGTCTAGTGGTATGACACCGCCTTGACGTGGCGGTGGTCGCCGGTTCGATCCCGGCCCGGCCCACCATTTTCGCGCGTCGGTTGGTGGTCACAAGGTTTTTTTGTGTTTAACCTTTTTTGGGTTTATTGCTCACTTTTTTTTGTAATTTCTTGTTTATGGGTTTTCTTTTAATGGGTGGGATTTTGGGTTCGTTTTGTCCGTGTTTTTTTATGTTGAAAGGAGGTTGTGTGGTGCTGGTGGGGGGGTTAGTTTATGCGTTGTCTTGTTAGTGTCGTGCCGTCGGGGAGGTGTAAGTTGAGGGATTGGGCTTCCCCGTCACCGGATTCGTTGAAGCTTATCGCGACGATCGGGTTGATCCTTATGTACCATCTCCCGTCGTCGTCGGGAGGGTAGAGTTCGAGGAGAACTGGCTGCCCGGGGATGTCGAGAGCGAGCCTGCCGTCGACGATGACCACTCTCATGGTAATGTTGGGGACTTCGGTCTGGTATTCTCCAACGTACATCTCCATGCCCTCGGGGTAAACCTCCCCCTGAACGGGTGGGCCCTTGGTGAGCTCGTTTACGTATCCGGATTCGTGGAGCAGCATGGAGGTGACGTTCCCGCCGTCATCGAGGTTGAACGAGACGGCGATCATGTCCATGATCTTGAAACGCCTCAGCCCCTCCTCGTCGGGCTCGTTGAGCTCGAAGACGAGCTGATTGGGGATGTCCACCGCAAGGCGGCCGTTCTGTACGGTGACGGTGAACTCGGTGTTCCTGAAGGGCCCAAAGTTCGCGGTGTAGCCTCCCAGGTAGTTGGCGTACTGATCCCTCACCCGGGCGTTTATCTCGGCGAGTTCGGGGTAGATGAGCAATTCGTCTATCCTAGACTCCAGTTTAATCCCCGACGTGCTCCCGCGGGACTGGGTGAAGTAGAGGATCATGAGGTCCTGCTCGGGCCACGCCCAGGCGTAGGTGCCGTCGGAGCCGCTGTGGCCGATGACCTCCACCTCGGGCTCTCCTGTTGTGCTGTTAGCGAACAGGATCGCCATCTGGCCATAGTAGGCCTCCAGGTCGTAGAATCCTGTGGGGTAGGGCATGTCTGATCCGAGGCTGGACATTTTGGTCACCGGCGTGAGGGTGCGGTTTACGGCCTCCGGGGAGAGGAGCTGCTTTTCCCCGACCTGGCCGTCGTCCATCCACATCGCAAGGAAGCGGGCGTAGTCGACGGGTGTGCAGTATAGGCTCTGGGAGCCGAAGGCGAAGGGGTATAGGGGCTCCTTCGAGGACCATATCCTCACCCACTCGGCCTCGCCGCCTAGGTAGAGAGCGGGTATCCGATCCCGGCGTGAGTCGTTTAGGGTTGCTAGGTGATAGTAGAAGGAGTCGTTCATCTTCAGGGGCTCAAGTATTTTCTCAGTCACATAGGCATCGATGGATGAACCTGTCTCAACCTCGACGATGACCCCGAGCACCTCTGTGCCAGCGTCGCTATACCAGAACTTGCTTCCCGGCTCGAACTCCGGCCCATATACGCCGGTCTCGTTGGCGAGTGAGAAGAGCGTCTCGTATTGATCTGTGGAGAGTATTAGGGATAAGGGCAGCCCGCTCATGTGGGATAGGAGTTGCTCGACGGTGATATTGCGCGACTTCTCGTTGTCAAACCCCGGTATGTACTCAGCCGCCCTACTGTCCAGGCTGATGCGTCCTTCATCGATCAATTTTTGGATGGCGGCGCCGGTGACGGGCTTAGTCATCGAACGGATGTTGAACAGCGAGTTCTTCTCCATCGTGATTTCGTTCTCCCGATCCCTCCAGCCGACCACTTCATGAAGCACGATCTTGTGGTTCTTAATGACCACCAGCTCCGCTCCGACTATCAACTCCTCATCGAAATAACTTTGCACGATTTCAGCCAGTTCCGCGACCGATTTATTTGACATACCCTGGCTCGCAGGTGAAGCATATGAGAATTCGAGATCCTTTGGTGTCTGGCTCGGAGAATTTATGTACTGATTATTAACGTAGACGGCCCCGATGGCTACGATGAGTATTAAGGATACAGCCATTACCCTGAAAGAATTTCTATGAACATTCAACATCTCATCTTCACCTCACATCTCTCTGTGACGATGTACTGGAGAAACTTTCACACATATTTTCACAACTATTATGAATGGTCATGATTCCATCCTTCATACATCGAACCTTAACCCATGAGGTTGTTATAAGAAATCCTCAAGTCTGATGTTGGGAATGCAGTATTCTTATTGCATTAAAGAAAGGAAAAATGGGTATACTTAACTAATCCACCTCCTTCAGATCATTTCTCTTCATCGGATTCTAACTTTCTTGACTCGTAATAATAGTTAACAGGTGGCTTGGGGCGTTCGTCGACGTGGAGCTGGAAGATGTCGGGACGTGAGTAGTGGCCAACGGCGTCGAAATCGTAGCGACTGCGTACGACTTGGGCTAGATCGAGCTCGGTGTAGAGGATGCCCTCCTTATCGTATAAAGGCCCCTCCATGACCTCTCCGAGGGGTGAGATGATGACGCTTCCACCGCGGCACAGCTCCTCGGGCAGCTCCGCCAGATCCTCGATCCCCTCCAAGTCTGAAGGGTACATGCTCTTGGTCACGTACTGGTTGCAGCCGAGGACGAAGCAGCGCCCTTCCATAGCGATGTGGCGGAGGGTGGACTGCCAGCGTTCACGGGAGTCCGCCGTGGGGGCGATGTAGATCTCTACCCCTTTCCCGTACATGGAGACTCTCGCCAGAGGCATGTAGTTCTCCCAGCAGATCAGTCCCCCGATTACGCCGTATTCGGTCTTTATCACGGTGAGGGTGCTCCCGTCTCCGGCTCCCCAGATGAGACGCTCGGCGCCCGTGGGCATGGTCTTCCTGTGCTTGCCCAACAGCTTGCCGTCGGGCCCGAAGTAGAGAATTGTGCAGTAGAGGGTGCCCCTGCTAAACTGGCTGTCCCTCTCGATGACGCCCATCGCCAAATAGGCGTCGGCCTCACGTGCTGCATCCCCTAACCTGTCAGTGACAGGGCCAGGTATGTCCACCGAATTTGCCCAGTACCTCTCCCAAGTCAGGCGACTCTCGGGCTTTCTATCACCTACAACTGTGCCGAAACTCAGTCCCCGAGGGTAGGCGGGTATGAAAGCCTCCGGAAAGAGAATGAATTTTGAATTATTTTCTGAGACCTCAGCGATCAGTTGGATCGCCTTCTCAACAGTCGCACCACAATTGAACAGGATCGGAGAAGCCTGTACGACAGCTACCTTAACCTTTGGAAAAGCGTCGCTCATACTTCTTGTTACTCTTTCTTCAATATTTGTTTCTATCGTATTGACTCAGCTGGAAAAATAATCGCAGAGTGCTCATGAAGACGCATCTCCAGATCCCCATACCCTTTTCTTCAGAAGATCCAAATGCTGATCGATGTGATGACTGATGGTTTCAGGGAACTAAGACTGCATCTTTTCTAAGATTATCGAGGGTAGAGCGTCGGTGAGTATCATCTACGAAGATGAGATGGTTATCGGATGTATGGATATACAACCTGTGAACCAGGGCGACGCACTCGTCTTCTCCAGGGTCCATGTGCCCCAGCTAACCGATCTGCGACCCAATATTGGCGCTCACATGTTCGAAGTCGCAATGAACTTTTCGGAAGCGATGAGAGCATCCGGCCTCCGTTGCGAGGGGATTA
>DATLAV010000076.1:0-6822 GCA_035527235.1 Patescibacteria group bacterium
GTGCCGGTGAGGGACCCGATCAGGAACTTGGTCAACATGGTGCAGAGGAGCGACGTGAAGACCGTCCTAGTCGACGGCAAGGTCGTTGTGGAGGACGGGAAGCTGCTCACCATCGACACCGTGAAGCTCGCAAAGGAGGTCCAGGAGGCGGCCGAGGGGATCTACGAGAGGATACCCGAGAACCACTACCTGGGCTGGACCACGGACGAGGTCTCCCCCCAGTCACTCAAGCCCTGGGAGGAGTAAACTCCCCGCCATTTTTATCAGCTTAGCGACTAACTCTCATCGCCCGTAGAGGACAGGTCCAATCAGGCGTCGAAGGTGAGCTTTCCCGTGCCATCTGATTTTATCAACTCGGTCGGGTTGTCCTCCGAAAGGTCGGTGAGGGTGAACCATGACAGCAACCGGAGGTCGACCTCCCTGTCGACGGTGAGGCGTTTGACCAGGTCGCCCAGGAACTCCACCTGAGCATCCTCGCCCCCGAACGAGTCCTAGCTGGGTCACGCTACATCGCTGAATCCGAAGGGCTTCCCGGGCATGTAATCCGCCTCCCTGTTGTAGTAGTCGTCTGGGATGTCCTCCAGCCTGTTGACCGAAGGAATGACGTAGGGGTATCTCGTGAAGACGAGTATGTCCAGTTTGTCCGGGTCGAACAGGTTCAGGACGTCGAGGTCCGCCTCCCTGAGCTCGCTCACCACCTCCTTGCGCGCGCGCTCGAAGAGGCTGACGAAGTACTCGAACCCGTTGGAGTGGTTGAGGCCGCGCGCCTCGTATAGCCTGTTGACCTCGTTGCCCACCGAGGGCAGCCGTGGCCTTGAGGCCCTCACAGACATCAGTGCCTCGTCCTTGTATCTCTGCCTACACTCCGGGTCACTCAGCGAGGCGCTCCTTTCATAATAATGGATGGATGTAGGTGGCGTCTTTCATCGAGTGCACATGTGCTTGCCAAGATTGGATAGTCAACCTCCCTCGAATTGGGAGTCCATGGTGTTTTTTCCTTTTTTGGAAATATGTTCCAATAACAGGTAATTACCCCTAATAATGGGGAAAATGGGTTGTATTTCCCTAAAGAGGGTGATAGATTGCTCTTTTAGTTAGAGAACCCTTATATTTTCATCAGTGGCTCGTATTACTTAAGAAACAGGTGGAATGTATGAAAAGAAAGATCGTGGGATACTGCCTTTCGGCGGCCTCTGTCTACCTGGCGATGGGATACATGACCCAGCTCTTCCTCAGAATGCTCAGTTGTTTCACAGTCGGGTTCTAGGAACCTGAAAAAACGCCGAGAAGTGAAGAGCCGGACAAGTCCCTGACCAGGAGTCTAAGGCGCTAACCCTTCTCCGACACGGTTTTAAATCCTTTCTTCCCCAGCTCGAACGCTCGCATGTTGGTCTCCAGATAGGCTGGCCTCATGCTCTCCTTAATTACCTTGAGCACGGTCTCCTCGGAGAAGGGCAGCCTGCCGCTCGCGCATAACGCCCCTATCATGACGACGTTCGTTGTGATGGGGTCCCCCGCCTCATCCGCAAGAGCTGTGGCGTCGAAGGTGACGATCTCATCCGTCACCTTCCCGAGGAGCGCGAGGAGGCTCTCCTCGCTCGGGTACTCGACGAGCCCCGAGATGACCTCCACTGGCGGAAGGCGACGGGAGTTGACCACCGCCCGACCCCCTTTCTTCAGGAATGTGACCCCGCGCCTGACCGACTCCGCCAGCTCGAAGCCGAGGAGAACGTCAGCCTCACCCGGGCTTATCTGGGGGCCTGCGGCGTCTCCCCCTATCTGAACGTGGCCCATGACGGGGCCTCCTCTCTGAGCCATACCGTAGGTTTCGCCGATCTTGACCGGCATCCCCGCTTCGATCGCGGACTGGGCCAGCAGGCGTGATGCGAGGAGCGTTCCCTGCCCCCCCACGCCCGAGATTACTATCCTGAACGTCTCCATCTGTCATACCTCCGGGAGAGCGATGGCTCCAGATGAGCACACTTGGCTGCATGCCCCGCACCCCATGCAGAGGGTGGAGTCGATCTTGGCTTTCCCGATGCCGTCGTCCCAAATGAGGGCGGGGCATCCGAAGCTGTTCTGGCATATCCTGCAGCCAATGCACGCGTCCGGGTCTACAGCGTAGGGGACCGGTTTCTCGGGCCTCATAACCCTGATGGCTTCCGTGGCGCAGAGCCTCCGCGCTATCACCATGACCACCCCATCGGCCTCCAGCAGCCTCTTGAAGGCTTCCTCGGCGGCCTCCAAGTCGTAGGGGTCCACCACCTCGACGTGGTCCACGCCCGCCGCCCTCGCCATCTCCTCGATCATTATCTTCTTAGCGGGTTTGCCCATGGCGGTCCTCCCTGACTGGGGGGTGGGCTGGAAGCCGGTCATGGCGATGGTGCCGTTGTCGGCCACCACCACCTTGATGGGCGCTCCGTTGACCACGGCGTTGATGAGGCCCGGTATCCCGGCGTGGAAGAACGTGCCGTCGCCGATCCACGCGATGGTGTCAACCCCCACCCTGGCCATGCCCTGGGAGACGCCGATGCTGGCGCCCATGCAGAAGTAGGTGTCCTCGAAGTTGATGGGCGGGGCGTGGGCGAGGCCGTAGCAGCCTATGTCGCCGTTGACGACCACCCCCTTGAGGTCCCCCTTCACCGACTTGACGGCGTTCTTCAGGGCGTAGAGGGTCGCCCTGTGGGGGCAGCCGGCGCAGAGGGTAAGCATCCTGTCGAACAGGATCTCCTTGGCCTCCTCCTCCAGCTCGCTCCTGTCCTCCGCCTCAAGTTTGGAGCCCATAAGCTCCGATATCGTGGTGTCGAGGAGCACCGGCCCCAGCTCTCCTTCCCGGGGCAGGTGGCCGCTCATGCGCCCTAGCACCTCGACGCCCTCCGCCATGGCCTTGACGTGGAGCTCCACGAAGGCGTCGACCTCCTCAGCCACGAGGACGCGCTCGACGCCCTTAAGGAGCTTTCTGATAAGCCCCTCGGGCAGGGGGTGGGGCGTCGCCAGCTTGAGGTACGCCACGTCTTCCTCAAGTCCGGCCTTCCTGATGGCGTCGATCACGTAGCTGAAAGAGAATCCGACGCCTATGACTCCCAGCTTCTCGCCGCCCTGGAGCTTGAGCTCGTTGTATCCTAGCTTCTCGAACTCCTCCTGTGCCCTGTCGAGCTTCTCGTGCCTCTCCTTGTGGCGCCTGAACAGCTTGTCGAAGCCAGCGACTCTGTAGCTGAAGCCCTCCCAGTCGAACTCGGCGTCCGTCTCCCGCCTCTCGATGGGGCCGAGGGTGACGTCCGCCCTCATGTGGCTCAGCCGGGTGACGGTCCTGAGCATCACCGGGAGGCCCACCCTCTCCGAGAGCTCGAACCCATAGCGGGTCATATCCTTCGCCTCCTGGGGGCTCGACGGCTCGAGCACGGGCACGCAGTTCATCTTCGCGAGCCACCTGTTGTCCTGCTCGGTGCGGCTGCTGTGCTGGGAGGGGTCGTCGGTTGAGACGAAGACGAGGCCCCCCTTCACCCCCCTGAGGCTGACGGGGTTGAGTACGTCGAGGGCGACGTTGAGCCCCACATGCTTCATGGCGACGAGGCTTCTCTTGTTGCACATGGACGCCCCGTAGGAGACCTCGAAGGCGACCTTCTCGTTGGCGGACCACTCGAAATAGAGGCCTGCTGCCTCGGCGACCTTACTCAGTGTGTTCCCTATTTCGGATGAGGGTGTCCCGGGATACGCCGACGTGACCGAGGCTCCTGCCTCTACGGCTCCCCTCGCGATGGCCTCGTTGCCCATCAGGAGGACTCTCTTCCCCGGCTCGTCGACCACGACTGGATGAGATGACATGGTTCTCCCTTATTCGACGATTGTATATAAGAAAAGACCTCCGTTTGCTGGGCCGATAGCTTCATAATTCACGTTTCTTTCTGGATTGTGAACGTCAATGATGGAGAAGACACTCGGCAGGACAGGTTTGAAGGTGAAGGTGATGGGCTTCGGCGGCATCCCCATCCAGAGGGTATCCGAGGAGGAGGCTGTCCAGGTCGTCCGCAGGTGCTACGAACTCGGAGTCAACTACTTTGACACAGCGAGGGCGTACACCGTCAGCGAGGAACGGATCGGTAAGGCCCTTGAGGACGTGAGGGAGAAGGTGTTCCTAGCTACAAAGTCCGGGCGAAGGACCGCCGACGAGCTCCTCGATGAGCTGGAATTGAGCCTCAGGAACCTGAGGGCCGACTACATCGATATCTATCAGCTTCATAACATCTCCTCCAGCGAGGCATGGGAGACCGTGAAGGGCCCCGGCGGCGCCCTTGAGGCGCTGTACGCGGCGAGGGACGACGGGCGGATCAGGCACCTAGGCGTCACCAGCCATAACCCCGATTTGCTCACGGAGATCGTGAGGGAGGACGTCTTCGAGACCATCATGATACCGTACAACTACCTGACCCTTAGGCCTGAGGAGGGGCTTCTACCGCTGTGCAAGAGCATGAACGTGGGCACCGTCATCATGAAGCCCTTCGGCGGAGGCGCCTTCTCAAACGCGAACACGGCGCTGAAGTTCGTCCTGGGGAAGGAGTTCGTGGACGTCGCCATCCCTGGCGTGGCCCATGTATCTGAGGTGGAGGAGAACTTCGAGGTGGCCTCGGGCTCTCTGGAGCTCTCTGGGGAGGAGCTCGATCTCATCGAGGTGGACAGGAGGGAGCTCGGCGACGAGTTCTGTCGCGCCTGCGGCTACTGCCAGCCCTGTCCCCAGGGCATCTCCATCACGAGTATCCTGAGGGCTGAGAGCCAGTCTTTGAGCCGGATGGGGTGGAGGCCTGGCACGGAGGAGAGTTTCGCCCGGTACGTCGAGCAGGCGGGGAACTGCATCGAGTGCGGTGAGTGCGAGTCGAGATGCCCTTACCACCTCCCAATACGGGAGCTTCTGCCGGAGAAGGCAGCCTCACTGGAAAGGTTGCTTGAGGCCAGGGCAAAGAAATAAAAAAAGGGAATTACGAGGCTCAGCCCGTGTAGAGGAGCTGGAAACCCGCGTAGACCTTGACTCCGAGGACCAAGTTTTCGATGGTCACCCTCTCGTTGGGCTGGTGGGCCATGCCCACGAGGGAGGTCCCGTAGCCGAGGCACGGGAGGCCCGTGAACCTCTTTATGCTCACGGCGTCTGTGCCTCCCGTCAGAATCTTGAAGATGGGCTTCTTGCCGGTCACCTTTCCAATGGTCTCCGCCAGCTGGTCCGCGAAGGGAGAGTTGGGGGACTCGTAGTAACCTGCGGTCTCACCGGCCCTCACCTGCGCCTCCACGCCGGGGACGCCGGCCTGGGCGACGAGTTCCTCAATTCTCTTCTTCACCTTGAGGGGCTTGCTGCCCGGGGTGAGCCTGATATCGAAGCGTGCCTCCGCGTAGTCGGGGACGACGTTGCTCTTGACGCCTCCGCTGATGATATTACAGGCCACTGTCGGGTAGTGGAACAGCCGCTCGACCGCCGCCTTCTTCTCGGGGGTGTCCAGGTTCTGAGTCTTCCTGTAGAACTCTAGGGAGCTCTCTATGGGCGTCTCAAGCTCGTCGGGGAGCTCCAGCCTGAAGTCTCCCACCTTCTTTACCCAGGGGATCGCCTTGATCAGCTTCTCTATAGCGTTGTCCCCCAGGTAGGGGGTGCTGCCGTGGGCGGTCTGACCTCGGGAGATGAGGGTCGTGCCGGCGCCCCCCTTGCATCCGAGGTCGATGCTCGGGAACTCCAGCCCCCCGCCGTTGCCGTCGCCGATAACGCAGACATCCCCCTTGAGGCGCCCGGACTCGGCGAGCCACCTGGCGCCCTCGATGCCCCCAATCTCCTCGTCGGCGGTGCACCACACCTCCAGGTTGTTCTCTAGGGGGCACATCTCACTGAGGATGCGGGCGGAGACCAGCGCCGCTGCGCACGCTCCCTTCATGTCGCTGGTGCCCCTACCCCAGACGTATCCGTCATCAGTCACCTTTCCGCTGTAGGCGGGGTGGGTCCACGCCTCGGGCTTGCCCTCGGGGACCACGTCGAGGTGGCCGACCCAGAGTATCCTCCTCTTGGACTCTCCCTTCAGCTTGGCGACGATGTTTGGCTTCTTAGGGTCGTGGGTGTGGACCTCGTTCTCTATGCCGTGCCTGTCCAGGTACTCCTTGATGTAGTCGACGCACTCGACGGTCCTGCCCTCGGGGTGCGCCGAGTTGAACTTGATCAGGTCGGAGCAGAGCTCCGTCACCTCTTCCTTGGCCTTTTCGGCCTTGGCCATAATCTCGTTAAAGCTCATATGTTATACCTTCATGCTTCATCGGTCTTTCCTCGTAAAAATATATGCACTACATTCCCCGAGCCTGATTGAAGTCTCGCCACAACTCTCGAAAAGGCTTAAAATGTGGGGTGTTTGCATTATGAGGAGGGCGTGTTGGCCCTTGTGCCGGGGTTTCCTAGCCTGGTAAGGAGCTGGCCTGCTAAGTCAGTGCGCTTCTGCGCCCGAGGGTTCAAATCCCTCTCCCGGCGCCATCAAAAATGACCGTTTTAGGCAGTTTTTGGGGTTGTTTCGGGGTGATGAGGTGTTTAAATCCTTCGAAAAAAGCTCAGGGATCGCAATTATCGTTGATAATAATGGAAAGGAAATTAAGAAAGTCTCAATCTGATGGGCATCAACTTGGTAGTTCGCGTGCACCGTTGACTGCACTTCCAACATTAGAATATGACATACATGCGCTCGATGCCCGCCCTTAGGATATCGCGCTGAGTAGCAGCGTACACTTCCAGATCCCGGACTCGTTGATATAAGCGAAGTAGAGTTCTCCCCCGCTCAGGTGCATGAGAGTGCTCGTCTCGCTCAT
>DATLAV010000077.1:0-8248 GCA_035527235.1 Patescibacteria group bacterium
ATAGCAGCACCTCAACCCGAAAAAGTGGAGGAGGGAGGCCCCGTCTATCGTCAACAAGAGGCTCGTCTCCGTCGCGTTCGGCAGCACGAAGCGGGCGTCCTCCCGAGAGACCCCTGAAGCAACCAGAGCCTCGTAGGACTCGCTTGCGGCCTCGACCGTCGAGAAGTATCCATCTTCTGCCTCGCCATCTACGGTGGGGGGCACGACGACCCGCTCCCTCAGCCTCCTGATCGGGATGTAGCGTTGGCTCTGCTGGGAGAAGGAGGCCACCCGATGCCTCACGAGCTGGTGGCTACAGACCCTGCTGATGCTCTCGACTGCGAAAGTGAAGGACATGTGGCGGAGCAGCTCCGAATCCGACACCTCAATATCGGGCAGGGCTGCCCTGAGAGCCTCGGAGGAGGTGTTGCTGAGCATTTCAACCCTCAAACCTGCTGCCTCCGTATACAGTCATGAAGCGTTGGTGCGACCAGCATGATGGACTCCATGAGCATCTTCGACAGATTGTCCTCCACCTCGCCGATGTACTCAACGACCGTCCTGAGGTTCGCGCTCAGTAACCAGCGGTCGCCCCCGAGACGGGAGACATTGAAGTACCTCCACCTTAGAAGTAGGTCTAGAACCTCGCATTCGGAGGCCTCTAGGAGCCAATCTAGGCGATTGTGTTCCAAGACGCTCCCGTGCTGGGCTTCTATCTTGCTCACAACGCCCCTGACCCGAGCCTCATCGCCTTCAAACCGCTTGAAGAGAGTTGAAGGCTGGGCTCCGCTGGTCGTGGTCAGCATAGCCGTGGCGATCAAGGCCTCTATGCCCGACGTCCAGCCGAGGAGGTCCAGCCTCAAATCGAGTCTTACCCCTTGTTATCAGACGGGGTTCATCTCTGACGCCTTGGGCTTCGCCTTGAGCTCAGGGGGGACGTTCACCGCCCTCACGACGTTGATCGAGTTTATGACGTAGATGGGGGTGCCATCCGGCTCGTACCGTTTCAGCCTCTTCACGCCGCGCAGCACGAGCTTCACCTTGATCTGAGTCCCGTCACTGAGGTCGTACGTATTCCAGTTCTCCTCAACCTCCTTGAAGTCGAGGCCGACGCTATCAGCGAAGGCGTTGACAGGAATCTTCGACAACTCTAAAACACCAGCATACAAGACAGAGAACAGGTATATCACGTTTCCTCAGGCACCGGCGCCCGGGAGGCTACGCCCTCACAGCCTCCTTGATGTCTTCGGCGGCCTCAGCGCAGAGGTCAATCAGCTCCAGCTCCTCCTCGATGTTCAGCACCTGGTCCATCTTCGCCCGGGTCGTCGGCCTGTTCGGCACCACCGTGCAGCCCTCAACGGAGTGTGATGTGATCTCGTACGCCCCCATCCTACGAGAGATACGCTGAATCTCAACCTTGTCGAGGCCGATGAGGGGCCGGAAGACCGGCACATCCACCGCCCTGTCGAGGACGCTCAGGTTGTCAAGGGTCTGGGAGGCCACTTGGCCGAGACTCTCCCCAGTGACCACTCCCTGGGCGCCCTGGCTCTCGGAGAAGATGGACGCGATCCTGTACATCGACCTCTTACAGAGGACGCATCTCAGCGCGGGCGTTCTGGACTCCATGATCTTTCCCATGATGTCGCCCATAGGGGCGGCGTAGAGGCTGAACTCATCGTACGGGACGTACTCCCCGAGGGCTTTGAACGCCTCCTCGGCGCGGACGATGTAGCTGTCCCCCACATAGGGCCTCTGATCCATGAGGAGGGGGAGCACCTCGGCCCCCCGCTTCATGACGAGCCAGGTAGCCACCGGGCTGTCAATCCCCCCGCTGAAGAGGGAGACCAGCTTCCCCTGGGAGCCGTACGGGAAGCCTCCGAACCCCTTCATGATCTCCGTGTACACGAAGGCGTCCCTGTCCCGGACCTCAACGTAGACCGTGACGTCGGGCTCCGAGAGGTTAACGTGAACGCCCCTCGACCGTGAGCCCTCGAGGACGGCGGATCCAAGCTTGACAGCCAGGTCCTGACTCGAAAAGGAGTGCTCCCCCACAACCTTTGGCCTGACGGCGAACGACTGATCGTCCCCGATCCTCTCGGACGAGACAGAGACAGCTAACCGCTCTATGGAGGTGTAATCGGCCTCTGTCCTCAGGGAGGGCATCACCGAGGCGATCCCGAAGACGTCGACAACATGGTCTGCGGCCTCGGACGGGGCGCCCTTAACGTAGAGCCTGCCAAACCTCCGTGACACGCTCACACCTTCGTAGCCCCTTCTGGCGAGTACACTCTCGATGTGTCGAGCAAGTTGCCTCTCAAGGTGCCTCCTCACCGGGGGGCTCTTCAAGGCGATCTCGTCGTAGGCTACGAGGATGGTCTCCAATCCGCCGACCGAGTAGCGATCGAAGGCGACGGAAGATAAGGTGTTCGATTCGGCTAACCTTTAAGAGCCTCGTTTTCAAAATTAGTTACTGACCGTCGATGTCGTCGTTTTGGGATGACTGGCTCAAGAGGTTCAAGGAGAGACGCGGTTTCTTCTTCCCCGAGATGGACAGGATGATAGAGGAGATGGAGAAGGAGATGGCCGAGGCTTTCAAGGACATGGAGAACGTGATGCCCCGGGACATGATCCGCGTCAGAAGGCTACCGGACGGCTCGGTACGCAGGGAGTACGGGCCCTTCGTCTACGGGTACTCGGTCAAGATAGGCCCCGATGGAAAGCCCGTGGTCAGGGAGTTCGGGAACATCAAACCGGGAGGGGGCGAGGGGCAGCCACCGCTAAGCCTCCAGGAGAGGAGGGAGCCCCTCGTAGACATCATCGAGGAGAACGAGGAGATCAAAGTGATCGTCGAGCTCCCCGGGGTCAACAAGGAGGACATCAACCTGTTCCTGACGGAGAGGACTCTCACAGTGGACGTCGAGACACAGGAGCGGAGGTACCGTAAGGAGCTTGAGTTCCCCGTGGAGATAGACGAGACGACCGCTAAGTCGACCTTCAAAAATGGGATCCTTGAGACCGTCCTGCAGAAGAGGAATCCGATGGGCAAGGGCACCAAGCTGAGCATAGAGTAGATGAACTCTCTTCCTCAGCATCAGACCGCAAGGTCTCCACCCAGGCATAGGAATGTATTTATCCCTTTCTCCGTGATTTTAGACCGGCCGATGATGTGAAGGCATTAGGGCGAATAGATGAGCGATCAGAGTTAAACTGAGGCCACATCGAAATTGAGTTCATCAGAAGGACCGTATCTGGCATCAAAGGGGGAGGCAGGCTGAAGATCACCCCTCTCGCCTACGAGAGCATGGGCGTCAGAAGCTCAGCTACCTGCGTCGAGACGGACGACGTCAAGATCGTCATCGACCCCGCTGTAGCGCTGGCACCCAACCGATACGGACTGGCCCCCCATCCGGTCGAGGAGAGAGCCAAGACCGAGCTCTGGGGGATCATCAAGGATGAGGTGAGGGACGCCGATGTCCTCGTTATCTCCCATTATCACTTCGATCACGTGGACCCGGACGAGCCCGAGCTCTACAGTGACAAGGTCGCGCTGGTCAAGCACCCCAGCAGGATGATCAACCCAAGCCAGAAGAGGCGTGCAGCATCGTTCCTGAGGAGCATCAAGGGGATAGCCAAGGGGGTAAACTTCGCAGATGGTAGGATTTACAGGTTCGGGGACACTGAGATCAGGTTCTCGAAGCCGGTACCCCATGGCTCGAACATACGCCGGGGCTATGTTGTCGAGACGTGCGTGTCAGAGGATATAAAGTTCCTGCATACTTCGGACGTGCAGGGGCCGGTATTGCCGGAGCAGGTCGAGTTCATTCTGGAGGAGGGCCCTGAGGTCGTCTTCTGCGATGGCCCCACCACATACCTCGACCATCCCGAGACTCGGACCGAGATCAGGAGGGCGAACGATAACCTCCAGATGATCCTGAATATGGGGAGCGTCAAGCGTCTGGTCCTAGATCATCACCTGACGAGGGACCTGGAGTATCTCAGTCACATCGAGCCGACCCTCCGGGTGGGCAAGGAGCTGGGAGTTTCGGTCCAGGTCGCCGCAGATTTTTTAGACAGGGAACCATATTTCCTTGAGGCTAGACGAAGGGAACTACACGGGGAGGAGCATTAGTTGGCAACTGACGAGGACAGGCTTGTTGAACTTGAGGGCACAGTGCAGCCATTTTTCGGTAAGAGGGACTCGTTGAACGAGCAGGCGGACCGGCTGAGGGGAGAGAGGGACCGCCTGAACGAGTCCGTCAGGGGGCTCAGGGCGAAGGCCATCGAGGAGAAGAACGCCAGGGACGCCATCAACAAGGAGGTAGCGGAGAGGAAGGAGCAGGTCAACCTCCTGAGGGCGAGGCTGGAGGAGAAGCGCCAGAGGCTCGTTGTGGAGGAGGACGGCGCCGATGGGCATAGGAGGCACCTCCCGCCCCGTTTCAAGCTCCAGAAGGAGCTTCAGGACATCGAGTGGGAACTCGCCACGACCCCAACCCTGGAGATGAAGGAGAGGGAGGCCGAGCTCATCGAGAAGACCGGAGAGCTCCGTAACGCCCTGAAGGAATACGAGAGGATAGACGCGGAGGAGGACAGGCGGCTGATCTCCCTGGCGGACTCCAAGGCGGTGGAGATGGAGATCAGGGGCCACAGGGACGAGATGGACCGCCTCAGCGACGAGAGCGAGGGACACCACGAGAGGATGCTCCTCGCCTACAGGAGCGCCGATGAGGAGAAGAAGCGAGCGGACGAGGTCCACGCCCGATTCATCGAGGTCGTTAACCAGATCAGGGAGGTGAACTCCAAGATCGACGGCGTGATGGCGGAGCTGAAGGGGGTCTGGGAGAGGCTCAACATCAGGGACCGGGCGTCGTCGGGGGAGAGAGCGAGATCGGTGAAGGTGATGAGGGAGAGCCTGCTCGAGGAGGCCCGGAGGAAGCTCAAGGCGGGGGAGAAGCTCACCCTCGAGGAGATGAAGCTCGTCTACGGAGAGGGCTAGGAAGAGTTCAGGCGTCCAAACGCTATACCTCGGCTTCCCTCTCATCCAGTTTCTTTTTCTCCCTCTTAAGCTGGGAGATGTACTCAACGACCTCGACGGAGTCGGCGCCGACGTCCTCGGGCAGCGGGAGCTCAGCTATGTCGTGCTCCGCGGTAAAAGTATCCCTGAGCTCCTTTACGCCGGCGAGAAGTAGGTTATAGCTCAGGACGATGACGGTGACCACGAGAGGAGCTATCAGAATTATCGCCACCACGGCCTCGTAGGCTCCGATCTGAGGTCCCCCCGTAGGCGTAACTTTTCCTACGGTTAAAAACCCTTTCGAGGTGGCGTGTCGATAGTGCTTTAAGATGTTCAGGCAGATTCCTTAGGAGGTTGTAGAGTTGGTTAAGCTCACGATAAGCTGGAAGGAGTATAGGAGGAGGCTGGAGAGGGTGAGATCGTTCATGGCTGAGAAGGGCATGGACGCCATGCTCGTCACGAACGGCGTGAACATCTTCTACCTGAGCCACTTCCACCACAGCGTGACCGAGAGGCCTGCGGCCCTCGTCGTGCCGGCGGAGGGTGACCTAACGTTTCTGGGCCCCCTCCTTGAAGTCGACCACCTGAAGCATCAGACCCCCCTCGTCCCCCGGGTCTACACGTACCTGGACTACCCTGGGGAGACCCACCCCATAAACCTGTTCGCCAAGTGGCTGACGGAGATGGGCTACGGGAAGGCGAAACTCGGTGCAGACAACCCCGCCGGCGCGGCAGGGGGAATGGGGTACTATGGTCCACCTCTCTCGGAGAAGATGCCTGACACCACCTTCGAGAGCTTGGGCAGGTTCTTCTGGGACATGAGACTGATCAAATCTGAGGAGGAGATCGCCCTCATCAGGGAGAGCGGCAAGTGGGGCAACCTGGCCCACATGTACCTCCAGGAGTACACGGCCCCCGGGCTCTGGGACGCCGAGGTGTCCCTGATGGCGAGCCTTGAGGCGACCTCGGTGATGAAGAAGGCACTGGGCCCCGAGTACGAGACGACGAAGGGAAGCAGGGCAGCCTCCGCAGGGTTCAGGGGGCAGGTAGGCTGGAAGTCCGCGATGCCCCACTGCCACAGCATCGACAGGGTGATCCAGAAGGGGGACGTCCTCGTGACGGGGGCGGGCTCCGACGTCGGCGGCTACGGCAGCGAGCTGGAACGGACGATGATCGTGGGAGAGCCCACGGACAAGCAGAAGAAGTACTTCGAGGTGATGGTGAAGGCCCAGGACGCCTCCATCGAGGCGCTGAAGCCAGGCAACACCTGCGCAGACGTCGACAGGGCGTCCCGGAAGGTGTTCATAGACGCCGGCTACGATTCCCTAATGAGGCATCACACGGGGCATGGCATCGGGCTCCAGGGGCACGAACCCCCGTTCCTGGACCTCGGGAACCCGCTGGAGCTGAAGACTGGGATGGTAGTGAGCATCGAGCCCGGGATCTACGAGCTCGGGTACGCCGGATTCCGCCACTCGGACACGGCGGTGGTGACCGAGGACGGGTACGAAATGATCACCTACTACCCGAGGGACATCGACTCCCTCACCATCCTCTAATCCCCCTTCTACCCTTTTACCTGGATGCGCATCCAGTAGAAGCAGTTGACACGGCCTTTTCAGGGGAGCGTGTCTTTCCCCGACAGGCACCGAGTAAGCTTGTACAGGTTGACCTGCTCAGACTTCGCATCGAATCCCCCGAGCTTGAAGGCGGCCTGCACGGTTGGACCAGTTAGAAGTGTGGTGATGATTGTCCCTAAGCCGACAGGCCCCCCGAGGGCGTATCCCAGGACCAGCACCGTCCCTTCGATGGCGATCCTCACGTAGGAGACCGGTCTATCGAGCTTGGTGACCAGCCCCACCATGAGGCCGTCCCGTGGTCCGGCTCCCAATTGTACCCTGAGGTAGAAGAGGGAGGCTATCCCTATCGTGGCGACGCCTGCGATGAGCATGACGAGCTGCCAGATTATGTTGGTGGGCTGAGACAGCAGTCCCCATGCCATTATTAGGTCGATGAAGAAGCCGATGAAGTACATGTTGGCGAAGGTGCTGAAGCCGGGCGGGAAGCCGAGGCCCCAGCCTATCGCTAGGACGACGAGGCCGACGAACTGGGAGACCTGTCCGAAAGTCATGGGCAGCCTCTCGGCGAGGCCGACCTGGAAAACGCCCCACGGGCTCATCCCCAGGTTGGAGTAGAGGTTCATCACGACGCCGAGGGCGAAGAGGAACAGCCCCAGGAAGAGCGATGGGAGCCTCTTGATGAAACCCTTCCAGTTATCGATCATCTCAGTCTTCAGGGGCGTTTCCTCCTGTCTCTGTGCAGCACTTTCACAGAGCTCTCCCCTCAAGAGGGCACCTGAAGCTATTTAATCGTGCAGCCAATTAGTTCACCAGAGTTGCCTAAACGGATATCTAAGAAGGTCAAGCCGAAGAACGTCTGGCTGAGGGATGTGGTCTCCTCGGAATCAGCGATGGGCAGGGACCTGGACTTCACATCGGACTACCTCAGGATGCAGGCCCCCGATGGCAGCCTCTGCGCCGTCTGCAAGGGGTCCAAGATGCTCTGCGGGAAGACGAACTGCCCCGTGATAGCGCGAGCCAGCTCCCATTTCAAGATCTGGAGGAGCATCAAGGGGCTCACGGTGGACGGCTCGTCGCCCCCCAGCGTCTTCGTGGGCCGCTTCGGATATCCATACGTAAACATAGGGCCCCTCGCCCCCAACTACTACGGAGACACCTCCCTCCTCGACGCCCCCGAGCAGTGGATGGGGAGATCCATCGACGAGATCATCGACTTCAGGTCACAGCTCGTCCGGGGCATGGAGAGGGTGAACGTGAGAAAGCCCGAGAAGGCGGGACGGATCCTCGACAT
The DNA here is from genome assembly GCA_035527235.1 of Patescibacteria group bacterium. GTDB lineage: Archaea > Thermoproteota > Bathyarchaeia > TCS64 > TCS64 > BS750m-G28. The sequence goes on from DATLAV010000077.1 coordinate 7,862, forward strand.
GACCCGTGAGATCTCCCTCGCCGAGAACTACGTGGAGACAGAGATGAAGCTGAAGAAGCGCCCCCGGAGGAGCTTCAGGGTGGATGCCGACGTCCAGCCCATCGGGCCCACCGCCCCCATCGACCGCATGGAGATTGGCTACATCAGGTGGAACCGGGACATGGAGAAGGCCCACTACGACACCGATCTGAAGGCGGCCCCGGCGACGATATCCCTCTTCAGGGAGGGGGTCCCCGTGAGCCAGATCCAGAAGGCGTTCAGCATGGGCAGCTTCGGCGTCGAGAAGAACAGGAGGCTCGTGCCCACCCGGTGGAGCATCACCGCCATCGATGACATCGTCTCCAAGGACATGGCGAAGACCATCAAGGGGTTCCCGTTGATCAACCA
>DATLAV010000078.1:0-4143 GCA_035527235.1 Patescibacteria group bacterium
AAGTTTAACAATCTGCTTCGATGGCTATCACTAATCTTATTTGTTAGGCGAAATATTTATAGTAACCATTCAGATAAATAGGCGATTTAAAGGACAGAAGGGAGTAGAATGGCATCAGAAATCATACAGTTGGGACTCGTCGCCGCATCGCTGGTATTGGCAATGTTGACGGCTTCACTCCGGGATCTCTTGTACTCAGCTCTTAGCCTCGGGGGCATGTGCGTGTGCCTCGGCCTGCTATACTGGACGATGTACGCACCCTACGTGGGGCTGTTCCAGATATTGATCTACGGGGGCGCGGTGGTAGTTCTTTTCGTTTCGGTGATCATGTTCGTCAGGGGGACTCAGGATGAGTGAGATGGACTCGAGGCTGAGGCTGGGCGCTCTCATACTATACGCGCTACTCTTCGCCTCCTTCGTCTACATCATCTGGAGGGTCCCCTTCCCGTTCGCCAGCTACGCTCACAGCGAGCTGATCCCTACCCAGCCGTCGGGGGCCATTGGCGGCGCCATGAGCAACTTCCTCTGGAACTTCAGGGGCATCGACCTCATGATCCAGATGGTGGTGCTCTTCGTGACCGCCGCCGCCTGCCTGGCGATGTTGAAGGAGGAAAAATGAGATGAACTCAATGATCTACCTGTCGGCTATATTCGGCCTCGTCACCATAGGGCTATACTGCGTCACCAAGAGGAGCATGATCCGGGTCCTCTTCGGCATCGAGATGATCCTGAACGCCGGTAACCTAGCATTCATCTTCTTCTCCGCCCAGGGTGCGTCGGCTGGAATGATTGACCCGATCGGCCAGTCCATCGTCTTCATGTCCATAGTGCTGGGCGGTTGCGTTGTGGCCGTCGGCCTCTCCCTCATCGTGAACGCGTACAAGCAGTTCAAGACGACGGACGTCCGCGAGCTAAGGAGGTTGAGATGGTGATACCCGCACCCCTCTACGTCCTGCTCGGGCCGCTGATCATCGGCCTCGCCGGCATCCTCGGGGAGAGGATGAAGTTCGACAAGTTCAGGGAGCTCATCGCCATAATCATGAGCGCCGTCAACGTCGGCGCGGTATACCTTCTCTACAACATGGTGCAGGCCGCCCCCGACAAGATACTGGTCGTCAACCTCGTGGCCATGCCACCCATCGCGGCCTGCCTCGAGATCGACATGCTGGGTATCTTCATGGCGTTCTCCGCGGCGTCACTCGGGCTCTTCGCCACAGTCTACTCTTACAACTACATGGAGCACGACACCCGGCTGACGGAGTTCTACGCCCTCCTCTCGGCCCTCGTGGTGAGCATGATGGGGGTCGCCTTCGCGGGAGACTTCTTCACTTTATTCGTCGCCTGGGAGATGATGGGCATCTCCAGCTACGTGCTGGTCGCCTTCAGGAAGGAGAGCTGGGGCCCAATAGAGGCTGGGTTCAAGTACATGGTGATGGGCTCCATCGGCTCCACTGTGCTCTTCTTGGGCATCGCTCTCCTCTACGGGATGACCGGGACGGTGAACTTTGCCCAAATCTCGTCCGTGATCCACGGCCAGCCCATAAGCATGTGGCTCTACTTGGTCTTCGCGGTGATGATCGTCGGCTTCGGGATTAAGTCCGCCATCGTGCCTATGCACACCTGGCTGCCGGACGCCCACCCGGAGGCTCCGACCCCCATCAGCGCCATGCTGTCCGGGATGCTCATCGAGACGGCCCTCTACGGGCTCTCCAGGATCATGTTCATCCTCTACGAGCCCGAGGTGTTTAAGCTTCCCATCGCCACCCTGGCGCTCATCACTATGTGCTTCGCCAACATTATGGCGCTCACTCAGAAGGATATCAAGAGGATGCTCGCTTACTCAAGCATCGCCCAGATGGGCTATATGCTCGTCGGCCTCTCGTCGGGCACGGCCTACGGGATGCAGGGGGTGTTCCTCCACGTCTTCAACCACTCGCTTATGAAGGGGCTCGCATTCCTTGGCGCGGGCTCCCTTGCCCACGTCACCGAGACGAGGAACATCGACGAGATGAAGGGCGTCGGCAACAGGATGCCCCTCACGACCCTCAGCCTCTTCATCGCCCTCTTGGGCCTCGGCGGGGTGCCAGGAACAAACGGTTTCATGAGCAAGTTCGTCCTCTTCGGCTCCGCCATAGGGGTCGGCATGTGGTGGCTTGCGGTAGCGGGCGTCCTCAACAGTGCCTTCTCCATGGCATACTACCTGAGGACGATGTACGTACTGATCTCTGAGCCCGTGGACAGGGTCAAGAACCTGAAGGAGGCCCCCATGCTGATGGTGGCGGTCTCCGTCGTCATGGCCGTCCTCATAGTGATTACCGGGATCTTCCCGCAGATGACGTCTCACTACGCCAAGCAGGCGGCCGAGGCCCTTGTCACGAGCCTCGGCTCCTACGTCGGGGCAGTCGTCTAGCCTCAAACCCCTTTTTCCCTCATCCACAGCAGCCCTTCAGGGGCGGTACTGTTACCAGATTATTTTATTAAGTTTATACCCACCGTGACTTCAGGGATACGCATGGAGCAGAGGAAGCGGTTTAAGCTCATCGAGTGCAGCGGCACCGACTACGAGATAGGGCGGCAATACGGGGAGGCCGCGAGGGGGAACATAGTCAAATCGATAAACGCCCTGATGGGGCGGGTGAAGGCATTTCACAACGCCGACAAGGATGAGATACTCCGCAACACGAGGAAGTACCTGCCTGGGGTGGAGCAGTTCGACCATAAACTGATCGAGATGCTGAAGGGGCAAGCAGAGGGCGCGGGAGTCACTTTCGACGAGGTCTTCGCGCTGAGATGCTGGTTCGAGCTGCGATGGTACTACCCGAAGCTGACCACCATGTGCACCTCCTTCGCCGTGACGGGCAAGGCCACGAAGGGGGGCGAGATGATCGTCGGGCAGAACTTCGACGTCTCACCGGGCTCGATGCTGGACATGGTCAAGGTGAAGTATGATGACGGGATCGAGCAGCTTAACCTCGTCTACTGGGGTGGGGGGGAGCTGATCATGAACTCGGCGGGGGTGGGTATCGTCCTCAACGTGGTCCCTACCCCCACAGAGGAGCAACGACTCGTCGTGCCGTGCTGTTGCCTGATGCCCAAGGCCATGAGGCAGAGGAGGGTGGGGGATACGCTCACACTGCTGTGCACTCATGGCCGCAGCATGCTAAACTACACGCTTGGCAGCAAGGAGGGGGAGATCTTCTGCGTCGAGACCAAGCCCGACGACTTCAACGTGCTGCAGCCCGTGAACGACTCCCTGGTACACACGAACCATTACCTAACCGAGAGGTTCAAGGCGGGGAACAGCAGGGCCCCCGGGATAATCGGCAGCTCCTACGTCCGCCAGCAGAGGCTGGAGAGGCTGATAGACAGGTACCACGGGGACATCGACGCCGAGAGGATGATGGAGCTGATGTCAGACCACAACAACTACCCGCACTCCATATGCGTGCACCCCAACGAGGAGAAGCCCCCGTCCGCCCGCTCGGAGACGGTGTCCTCCGTCATCATGGTACCAGAGGAGGGAACCATGTACGTGACGAATGGACCCCCGTGCGTGAACGAGTACCAGAAATTCAGACTCTAGAAGAGTGAGAAGTTGCCAGGGAAAGATATGCATGCCGAAGACGAAGATCACCGTGATCAAGAGAGTGAGCATGAAGGACCTGTATGGGGACGACCCACCGGCAGAGATCGTCAAGAAGATGGTCACCCCCCAGTGCCCCGCGTTTCAGGATGGGCAGGAGTTCATCTACGAGTAGGGGTGCCCCACCGATTTCTGTAGCTGGGCGTTCGCCGACATCTAGAGGGACATCCTCCTCGTCGCCTTCGGGGGGTCATACCCCTGGATCGAGGAGAAGCACGTCGCCATCTCCTGCTGCACCGATGGGTTGAGGCCGGTGATATTCAGGATAGAGCGCGTCGAAGACTAACACCCTTCTAACCCTTTTTTCAACATTGAAACACAAGCACAGGTAGTCTCACCGCCCTTTTCAGGTGCCCGGAAGGGCTCGCATCAGGGTTTCTTCCTGATTGGTTAATTCTTATAATTACCTAAACATGAGTTGCGTTGTGACTGATTATGAGTGAGACCAAGTATGGTAAGTACATCATAGACACTCCACGGGTCGGGAGCCTAGGGTACGG
>DATLAV010000079.1:0-10124 GCA_035527235.1 Patescibacteria group bacterium
TAAGGGCTTCAATCAGTATTTTATACCTTAGAGAGGGTTTAATTTGATTTCTGGCTTGTAGGTGGTGGTATTTACTTTAATTTGCCGATATTAACTCGATCTCGTACAGTTGGGGCCATAGTTTGCCGGTGACGTATAGACGATCATTCTCGTCGTCGTAGGCGATTCCGTTGAGGACGTCGATGATCCTGTCCCTTTCCATCCGATCATCTAGGCCCGTGAGATCGATCCATCCGACGACCAGCCCGCTGCCGGGGTCTATCCTTGCGATTAGGTCCGTCGCCCAGATGTTAGCGTAGATCTCGCCGTCGACGTACTCCAGCTCATTGATGTTTGGAACGGGCTCACCCCGGTCCATCACCTCGACGGTCCTCGTCACATCGAAAGTTATGAAATCCAGGAAACGGAGTCTGGACGTCCCGTCACTCAGTATCAGGTTGCTCCCGTCGTGCGTGAGGCCCCAGCCCTCCGTGTCTATGCTGAATGAGCAGACAGGCTGGAGTTCTTCCCTGTCGTAGATGAAGCCCACGTGAGACCTCCAGGTGACCTGGTAGACCATGTCACCGTGGATCGTGATCCCCTCGCCGAAGAACTCAGAGGAAAGATCGAACACCTCTTGGACCTCACCGGACTGAATATCGACTCGACGAACGGATGAGCGACCCCAGAGCCCCGTCCCCTCGTACAGGAAGCCATCGCCGTAGACGAGTCCCTGGGTGAACGCCTCGGGGTCGTGGGGATAAGCATTCACAATCGCGTAGGTGTAGATGGACGTTGATCTATCCTCGTCAAGGGATCGGGGGGCACTCGCATAGAGGACGAGTATCCCCGCTAGGATGACGACCAGACCGTAGAATGTCCTGGAGAACCACCTCGAACTCAAGGGGATCGCATCCTAAGATACGCACTTAAGTTAATCACGCTTATCTAACACGTTTACGGTCTATGAATATGAATTTGGAGATTTGAAGTATGGTTGAAGGTTCATCTATCTTCAGGGTCACAGATTGCCCGGTCCCGGAGCTTCATGGCAACCATCACGAGGGGCTGGACGCTCTGTTCAAGCTGATGGCCGAGAACGATCTGAAGCTGTATCGGACGCAGGAGGGGTCCGCCATCGGGGGCCCTGACGGGCTCATCGACGCCGGGGATATCGTCCTTGTCAAGGTCAACGCCCAGTGGAAGTACCGGGGCTGCACCAACTCCGACGTGATCCGGGGGCTCATCCAGAGGATTCTGGAGCACCCCGAAGGCTTCAATGGAGAGGTCGTCATCTTCGAGAACGGGCAGGGGGGCGGCAGCCTCGACTGCGACTCCATGTGGGGGAGGCAGTACACGGACACGGGGGTCCACGCCAACGCGGAGGACGAGAGCCACTCATACTCGTACCTGGTGGACACTGTCTTCGCGGGCAAGGGGGTCTCGAAGTACCTCCTAGACCCCGTTCGGGAGACATTCATAGAACTGGACGATCACGGTACCGATGGATACAGGAGGCTCGGCAAGGTCTCATACCCCTGCTTCACTACCGTCGGGGGCAACAGGGTGGAGCTGAAGGAGGGGATCTGGAACGGCTCAGGATACGACGGCAACCTCAAGCTCATCAACGTACCTGTGCTGAAGCACCACGGTGGCTGCGGTATCACAGGCGCCCTGAAGAGCTACTATGGCATCTTATCCATGGCCGATGGCTACAGGGGTGAGCGCCACTACGAGAAGATCGGTAAGCACCTCGGGGAGATGGTAGCCAAGGTGAGGGCACCCACCCTCAACATAATGGACTGCATCTGGGTGACCCCGGTCATGTGGGCGGGCTACCCACCCGAGAACACAACGAGGCTCAACCAGCTGCTGGCGAGCGTCGACCCCGTAGCCCTCGACTACTGGGCCTCCAAGCACCTGCTGTACCCCATCGATGGCAACGAGGAGCACCACCCCGACAGGTTCCCCCCACTGAGGAACTACCTCAGCACCGCCAGCGAGATCATCAACGCCGAGGGAGGGATAGCGGAGCGGGAGATCACCCTGGACGAGTCCAAGATCGGCGTCCACACGAAGGGAGCCAGCTAAATCCCCACATCCCTTTTTAACATTAGACCCCTGTCATCTCTGAGGTTCATCGAATGATTCTACCCGAGGGTCGTTCCTACGAGCTTTCCAGTGAGCTCCTGAAGGGTGCGATAGACATCCACGTCCACGCTGGACCCCACATCTTCAGCAGTCCCAGGAGGGTCGACCCCTTCCAGGTCGCCACCAAGGCCAGGGACGCTGGGATGCAGGCTATCGTCTACATGGACGTCTTCGAGATGAGCAACGGCACCGCTTGGTTGGTGAACCGAGTCGTCTCGGACTTCAAGACCTACGGCGGTATCATACTAAACACCGTCTATGGGGGTATGAACCCAAGGGCGGTGAAGACAGCGATCAGCTACGGCGACGGCGCCAAGTACGTCAGCTTCGGCGCCCACTCAACCTACTACCAGGCCGCCAAGGAGGGGCGCCTCGTAGGCGGTAAGTTCGTCCCCCTCAGCGAGCTCTACCCCAAGTTCAAGGAGGAGGAGCTGGACCGCTGCATCAGGATACCCCTAAACGAGCCCCCGAGCTCCCAACTCGACGAGATACTCACCCTCATCGGGGGGAACCCCCACATCTACATGGTCACGGGCCACGTCTCCGCGGAGGAGGCGGTCCACCTCGTTGAGCTGGCACCGAACTACAACATCGAGAAGATCGTCGTGTCGGGGGCTGTCACCAAGATCTCCTCCATGGACCAGCTCCAGCTCTTCACCGAGAGCGGCGCCTTCATCGAGTACACCCTGGCAGCGTATACCCATACCACCTCCATCCCCAAGACCCACTACTACGTGGAGAGGGAGTACGCCTCCATCGACGAGGGTATGAGCGAGAAGCCGGGCGGCGGAGTCAAAGAGGCCGCGGAGCAGATCCAGGAGCTCGGTGCCGACCACTGCATCATAGGCACAGACTTCGGCGTCTATACGCTCCCCGAACCGGTGGAGGGGATGCGGGAGTTCATCGCCTGCCTCCTCGACCTCGGCATCCCCCAGGAGGACATCAAGAAGCTCTCCAAGACGAACCCGGAGAGGCTCCTAGGCCTCCCCAGCAACTGAACGCGCTTCGCAAACGTTAATCGGATCCGTTGCGATACCTTAAAGATTTGTTATGGAAGCACTGAAGACCATCATGACGAGGCGGAGCATCAGGAAGTACACCGACGAGGACGTGAGCCCGGAGCTGGAGAGGACCCTCCTAGAGGCCGGCATGGCGGCGCCCAGCGCCCACAACCGGCAGCCCTGGCACTTCATCGTCGTAAGGGACAGGGCGACCCTGGACAGTATACCCGAGTACCACCCCTACAGCAAGATGCTCAAGAAGGCGCCCCTTGCCATCGTCGTCTGCGGCGACAACGAGGTCCAAGACACCGACTTCTGGACACAGGACTGCTCAGCGGCGACCCAGAACATACTCCTCGCCGCCAACTCCCTGGGGCTGGGAGCTGTCTGGCTCGGGGTCCACCCCGTGGAAAACCTCGTGGCAGGCGTCAAGGGTAAACTGGGTATACCCGACCACGTGACGCCCCTTGGGATCATTTCCGTCGGCCACCCTGCGGAGGAGAAGCCCCCCGCCAACAGGTTCAAAGAGGAGCGTGTCCACAGGGACAGGTGGTAAACGACCCAAATCCCCATTTTTAGATCAATGCGCGAACACGAGTCACTCAAGAAAGCTTATAGGCTCGACGTTTTCAAGGATAACCGTGTCAAATATGACTGGCGAGATGCTTCGGGAGATCGAGTCCTACTTCGGGAACCAGAGCCTCATCTCACTGGCGACGACCGAGGGCGACCAGCCCCGGGTGAGGATCGTCACCATCATCAGGTCACAGGGGGAGTTCTACGTCATCACCGGGGCACGGGGCGGAGCCAAGACCGCGAAGGTCGCCCAGATCAATGAGAACCCCAAGGTGGAGTTCGTGATGCAGGTGGAGAGGGACGGGAGCATCGGCAACATCAGGGCGCAGGCACTGGCACGGGTGGTGAACGACGACGCGCTAAAGTCCAGGCTCTTTGAGGAGGTGGGATGGGTGAAGGACTACTTCGGCAGCCTTGAGAACCCCGACTACGTCATCCTGGGGATAGACGTCAGGTCATACGAATACAGCGTGCCGGGGAAGCCCCAGGTGGTCAGGGTCGACGTCCCCTGACAGAATAAACGTGAAAAAAAAAGATTAATAATCCCTGAGGAAGTCGACCGTCGCCTGAAGGGCCGTCCTCACCGTGGTGGCGGTCTCCATGGTCAGCTTCCCCGAGGCCTCGAGCTCATCGATGGCGGCCAGGGACTCCTCCGCGGAGCTCTTCATCTTTGAGATCTCCTCGGCGGGCATCACCCTGCTCAGGTCCCTGAGGAAGGCGATCTCCCCGGTCCTCTTGGCGATGAGCTGCTCGTAACTGCGGATGTCCCAGTTGAACGCCGGGGCCTTCGCCTCGTATTCCCCGACCTTGAGGTCCCCGATGACCTTCCTGATCTCAAGCTCCCGTAGGCCGACCTTCGCCTCGTTCAGGGCCCTCTCGTAGGCCTCCAGATCCCTAGCCCTGCCGAGCATCTCGTTCCGGCGCTGCATCGTCTGCCTGTAGCGTTCCTCGTAACCCTCGAAGATCCTGTTGAAGTGATCCTCCTCGATGTCCCCGTCCTTGAGGAGCTTCACGGACCAGAGCCTCAACGAGATGCCGTTCAGCAGACTCTTGGTGACCTCCCTTATGCCACTCTCGGGCTCGAAGTTGGAGTCAACCATGCTCATATCGATCTCGAAGGGCTCAGCCTCCGCCTCCACGGGCGGGGGCGCCTCGACGGGTGGGGGAGTGAGCATTTTGGGCTCCTCCTCTTGAACTTCCTCTTCCTTCTCCGGTTCCTTGTCTACCATAATCTCAACGTCCTCGGGCTCTGCCAACTCGTCATCCTCCTCGAACTCGTTCACCCCTGGAAGCTCGAAACGGGCTTCGACGTCCGCCTCCGTCCTCAGATCGATCTTCCCGGGGACAACTCTGACCTCCTCGTCCTGAACCACGACCTCTGGGATCGAGGCCTCCCACTCGTTGAGCGCGCTCTTCGCCACTTCGACCTCGTTGGCTACATCGACCTCTGGTCCGATACTGAAGTCGGTATCTACCTCTTCAATTCGATCACCCTCGGGTCCGGCCTCAGAGCCCGCGCCCTCCTCGTTCTCTCCCCTCTCCTCCTCCTTCAGTGTGTAGAGAGGGTAGCCGCACCTGAGGCAGTAGAGGGACTTGGGCACCTGCTCCTTACAGTTCGGACAGTAGACCATCTTACTCTTTAGATCATCAACAAAGGTTTCAACTTTTTGTTTTCCATCGCCCTGCGATCCGGTCAGCAAACTGGATTTCCCCCCGTACGTACAAACCGCTATGGAGGAATCGGATATTTAACGAAAATTCATCCAGAATACTGATCACAGATTCACGATTTCCCCCTGAAACGGCGCGTTTTAATATTCTGTGTACAAAAGTCTATTTAGTTCAATGTCGGAGATCCAGATGATGAATTGAATTGACAGGTCTTGATGCGATTCTAAACAACCTCTGGGTCATCTTCCTGCTGTTAACCCTCGTCTATCCGAGGTTTCAGCAGTCCGCCCTCACCAGGTCTCGGCAGAGAGAACTCCAGCGCCTCGGTGAGAAGAGGGGCTCCAACGTGATCACACTGATCCACAGGCAGGAGACCATCAGCCTCCTGGGCGTCCCTATCAGCCGCTACATCGACATCGACGACAGCGAAGAGGTTCTCAGGGCCATAAGGCTGACGCCCCCAGAGACCCCCATCGACATCATCATTCACACCCCCGGAGGCATCGCCCTGGCGGCGACGCAGATCGCCTTCGCCCTCGAGGCCCACCGCGGGAGGAAGACGGTGATGGTCCCCCACTACGCCATGAGCGGCGGCACCCTCATCGCGATGGCCGCCGACGAGATCATGATGGACGCCAACGCCGTCCTGGGGCCCGTCGACCCCCAGCTGGGGGACCAGCAGGGGATGTACGCCGCCTCCTCGATCCTCAAGGTCGTGGAGAAGAAGAAGGTGGACGAGCTCGATGACAGGACCCTCTACCTCGCCGAGGAGTCCAAGAAGGCCATCGACCAGATGAAGGAGACGGTGAGGAACCTGGTCAAGGACATCCACGACGAGGAGGCCACGGAGAGGATCGTCGAGGAGCTGGTTAGCGGTAAGTACACCCATGACTTCCCCATAACCGCCAAGGACACCTGCGACCTGCTCGGGGAGTGCGTCAAGACGGACCTGCCCCGCGAGGTCTACACGCTGATGAGCCTCTACAAGATGGAGAACCGACCTAGGCGCCCCAGCGTCGAGTTCGTCCCCCTCACCCACAGGTGAGACGACCAAACCCATAGGCTGAAATCCAGAGATGGATAGATGAAGCCGGGACGGCGACAAGGCCATGCTCAACAAGGACGAGATAAGGGCGCTCATCGAGGAGCGGAATCTCATCACGGGGTACATCGACCTTGAGACCCAACTCCAGCCCTCGGGCTTCGACCTCTCGCTGAAGGAGGTCCTCGCCTTCACGGGAGTGGGCAGCGTCGACTTCACCAACGAGGAGAGGGTCATCGCCACCAGCACGCCGATAGCCCCCGACTACGATGGATGGCTCTGGCTCCCCCCGGGGAGCTACACCATCATCTACAACGAGGTGGTGAAGATGCCCTTCGACGTCACGGCCATAGCCCGCACCAGGTCCACGCTCCTAAGGAACGGAGCCTCGGTGGAGACCGCCGTCTGGGACCCCGGATACGAGGGACGGAGCAGCTCCCTCCTCATCGTCAGCAACCCCGAGGGGATGAGGCTGAAGAGGGACGCCCGTGTCGTCCAGCTCATCTTCTACAGGATCAGTGAGGTTCAGGAGGGGTACCGGGGCGTCTACCAGAGGGAGCGGATCAACGAGTAGCTCCCTTCCCTGTCCCATTTGAATCGTCAACTGCTTAGAATGGGGCAACCATGTCGTTAAGTATATAAACCGACCCCGTCTGAACCTAGGCGTTGATGAAGCTATGAGCAGCCTATTCAGGTCGAGGCTGGCCAAGGAGTTCGACGACAGGACGGCCAGATTCCACACCTCGGTGGTCGAGGACCTCAGGATATTCGAGGACGATATAAACGGCACAGAGGCCCACGACATCATGCTTAACGCACAGGGACTGATACCAGACGAAGCCCTCAGGAAGATCCTCACCGCGATGGAGGAGATAAGGGCAGAGTGGCTGGAGGGCAAGGTCGAGATCGGGGCCAAGTTCGAGGACGTCCATGAGTACATAGAGGGGCGGGTCATCGAGAGGGTGGGCATCGAGGTCGGCGGCATGATCCACACAGGGAGGAGCAGGAACGACCAGGTCGTCACCGACATGCGCCTTAGGGTCAGAGAGGAGCTCCTCGCCATCGCAGCTCAGCTCCTAGAGCTCATCAGGGCCCTACTGGTGCGCGCGGAGGAGAACACCGGCACCTCCATGATGCTCTACACCCACGGCCAGCACGCCCAGGTTGGCACCTTCGCCCACTACCTCCTGTCCTACACGGACGCGTTCATCAGGGACTTCCAACGACTCATGGAGTGCTACTCCAGGGTCAACCTAAACGCCCTAGGCTCCGGCCCTGTCGGGGGCACAAGCATCAACATCGACAGGAGGAGGACTATGGAGCTCCTCGGCTTCGACGGCCTCGTGGAGAACTCCATCGACGCCACCAGCGGCAGGGACTGGGCGGTGGAGACCGCCTCAGCGTGCTGCATCCTGATGTCCAACCTGAGCAGGGCCGCGGCGGACATCCTGGAGTGGTCCTCCGTGGAGTTCGGCTACGTCGAACTCGCCGACGAGTTCGCCTCCAGCAGCAGCATCATGCCCCAGAAGAAGAACCCGTCTACCATGGAGCTCATCAGGGGCAAGTCCGGGGAAGTCTACGGCTGCCTGACGGAGCTCCTCACCATGGTTAAGGGGGTCAACAGCGGCTACTACCAGGACCTCCAGCAGACCAAGATCCCCCTCTGGAGGTGCCTCGACACCACGAGGACGAGCCTCGAGGTGATGACGGGAATCGTCTCCACCCTCACAGTGAAGGGGGACGCCATGAAGGCGCGGCTCAAGGGGAGCCTCGTCGTCGCCGTGGAGTTGTCGGAGACCCTTGTCATGGAGGCAGGCCTCTCCTTCAGGGAAGCCTACAAGGTGGTGGCGTCCCTCGTCAGGAGCACTGTGGAGGCGGGCAAGCATCTCTCCGATCTCACGCCGAGTGACGTGGACTCGGCAGCGAAGGAGGAGCTGGGTAAGGAGCTCATGATTGAGCAGGTCCTCATAGAGGAGGCCACGGATCCCGAGGCATGCCTCATGAGGCGTAGGTCGGAGGGGAGCCCTCATCCCGAGCAGACGAAGAGGATGGTCGCCGACAGGAAGGAGAAGCTCAAATGGTACTCGGGGGAGCTGAAGGCCAAACAGGGGAAGGTGGACGCGGCCCTCGCTAAGCTCAGGGAGATCGTGGAGGGGTACGTCTCAGGCTGAGCACGTTTCTGGGAGACGTTATTGGGATACATATCAGGGACAGAGTTTAGAGCCCCACAACCATTATTTGAAAAAGCGGGGAGTTTCAGCCGTGCGTCTGCCTGTCCCAATCTGACGCACGGGAACGGGGAGAAGCCGACCCTTCAAGGTTCTTGGCGGTACGCTTCCCCCAACACTCCCTCAAACATTAAATATCCAGAGGTTCGAAGCCGTATCGGTTATTATAATGGTCGTGATAGACGCTCACTGCCACCTGTCCAAGTACATGGGCTCAGGCCCCGCCTCCACCCTCATCGAGGGAATGGACGCCGCGGGGATCGACATGGCCATCGTCTTTGGGGACAACGAGTTCGTCGCCGACTCAGTGGAGAGTTACCCGGGGAGGTTCATACCCTTCTTCTACTTCAACCCCCGGTACGAGGACGCCCAGCTGGGGGAGCTGGAAAGGCACGCCAAGGAACTCGGATGGAAGGGGGTGAAGGTGGGGCACGAGCACGCCATAGCCCCGGCGATGTACAGCATGATGGAGATCGCGAACAGGTACGACCTAGTCTTCGTCATCCACTCGGGGCCCACGATGAAGTACCACCCCATGATCATAGGGGACTTGGCCAGTAGTTTCCCCAAGGTGAGGACCGTGATCCTCCACATGGGGGGAGGCATGAGCCTCGACGTCGAGCTGGCGAGCACCAAGGTCGCCGAGAAAAACCCAAACATCTACATGGAAACCTGCTACGCCCACCCCTACGCCATCAGGCAGGCGGTGGAGAGGGTCGGCGCCGAGAGGATCATGTACGGCTCCGACGCATCCAACGGCGGCTACGACAGCCTCTACGTGAGGCCCGGTGCATACCAGGAGATACACATGGACGCCGTGCGCCTCATCGGCCTGCCAGAGGAGCAGGAGAAGATGATACTGGGCGGCTCCGCCGCAAAGCTTCTGGGGGTGGATCGGTGATGATAGTCGACATCTTCGCAAGGATCGGACACCACCCTCTCCACGAGTTCCAGCAGACGCCTGAGGAACTCGTCGATGTCATGGAGAAGTACGGGATCGACAGGACGTTCGTCCACCCCTTCCCCACGATGAAGGTGAAGGAGAACAACGACCTGATCGCCAAGGCGGTGTCGATGTACCCGGAGATGCTCACGGGGTTCATGGGGATCAACCCGGGTGACGACGGCGCGATGGCGGAGGTAGAGAGGGCGGTGAAGATGGGTCTCAAGGGTGTCATGGTGGACGTCGAGTTCCACGCCCTCTTCGGTAGGAGCCTCCCCAATCTTGAGACCCTCATAGTCCCCTGCATGGACCACGACCTCCCGGTGCTCTTCAACACGGAGAACATCCACATCCTCACCCGACCTGAACCCTACTTCAAGGGCCTTGACCAGCTCGCATTCAAGTTCCCCGACGTCAGGATGGTCGTCAGCCAGTACTGGCCCAGGATAGGGGAGCTGATGAGGGAGCATAGGAACATCATCCTCTACACGGGGGGCCACCAGAACACGCCGGGGACGATACCCCAGCTGAAC
>DATLAV010000080.1:0-24137 GCA_035527235.1 Patescibacteria group bacterium
AATATTTTTGTTGAATTGTTAGTACTAGTAACTTTAGGGAGGTGAGCGATGGTGAGAAAGAAAACAGTTGCCCTTGTGCTGATGTTCGTGATAATGGCTGGCTCGATCTACGCGACTGCTGCTCCCGTGACAGTAAACCCCGGCGAGCCAGTCTACCTTGAGGACTACCTGGAGTCCTTGGCAGGAACGAGCATGGTTATAGGCGATCCAGTACCCGGTACCGGTGGAGGAGGCGGCTACGATTAGGGATATTGACCCACTAAAAGTCATAAATCTCTTATATATTTATATAAAAAAAGACGAACTTACAAAGTACAGATGGGAAGCTCTAACATAGATACTCTGGATGTGAGGAATCGAGATGCATTCTCGATCTGGAAAAAGGTGGATGACACCGACATTCGAATCCTTGAGGAGTTATCCCTACTTGGCCCCCGGAATTTAGCCTTAATTGCCGAGCATCTGGATAAGCCTACAACAACAGTACGCTATCGAGTCAAACGGATGTTGGATGAAAACATCCTCTTTTTTCATATTAATCCTTATCACACGAACATGGGCCTCAAAAAAGCGGTCCTCTTCGTTGAAGCCCAACCAGGTTATGAAGATGTCCTTCTAGAATGCATGCGACTTCATAATTACTGGCTTTTCCTCTGTAGAGTGTACGGTCCATATGAGGGGTGCGGGGGTGTTTGGACGATCCCCAAAGGTAAAGAGGATTACTTGGTTGAGTATCTGAAGGGCCTCGTTGATGTTGGGGTAGCCCGATCCGTAGAGATTAACTGGACGACCTGCCACGAGGGCATCCCCGTTCTCTCAAGATGGTATAACGAAGATCTCAATCGATGGACCTTCGATTGGGGAGAGTGGGAGAGAGAGGTCGGGACAATAGAGGGCGAACTACCTTGGACCATGATCGAGCCTTCGGACTGGCCCATTCTCGTCGACAAGGAAGACCTCCTAATAATCAAGGAGCTTGAGATCGACGGAAAAGCTACGCTTACATCTATAGCGAAAAAACTGGGCATCCCCTTGGAGAAGGTAAAGTATCATTTCCGTGAACATGTCTCCAAACGAAATCTTGTCGAAGGTTATCAGCTGGATCTGGCTCGATTCCCACTGCTGGTCTGCGAGTACCTGTTCTTCAAGTTCGAGTTCGATTCCCACGACAAGATGCGAAAATTCGCCTTGACACTTCATGATAAGCCCTTCCCTATCTTCATGGGTAAGGTACTTGGGGAGGACTCGTTCGTCACCCAGTTTTTCATGCCTAAGTGGGAGTTCAGAAAGTTCATCAAATCCCTTTCAAACTTGATCAACAAGGGACTGCTCAGGGATTACCATTACCTTCTTCAGGATCCTTATCAGGTCTGGCGTGAAACCATCCCCTATCAGCACTTTCACAACGGCAAATGGAGTTACGATCAAGAGTTCTATATCGAAGAGAGGAACCAGGTACTTCATAAGTGGGGGTTAAAATAGCCTCACAGAACTGGGCTGGAAAAAACTCTTATCCTGTGGATGAACTCTTATTCGGGTATCAAAATGCCTCTAGTTCAGATAAAGTGGTTCAAGGGTAGGGACAACGCCACCAAGGCGAAAACGATGGAGCTTGTCACCAAGGCGATCTGCGAGGCCTGCGGATGTGGCCCCGAGGCGGTCACCGTCATCATCCAGGACATAGACAAGGAGTCCTGGGGGAGAGGCGGAAAACCCTTCGCCTGACCCTAAACCCCACTATTTTTTCAGCGCCTTCTCGAGCTGCCCTATGATGTTCTCCGTCCCGATGGTGGCCACGTAGGGCCCGAACCTGGGACCCTGGCTCCTCCCCAGAAGGATCCTGTAGAGAATCCCGAACAGGTTCCCCGGGCGCATCTCCATGGACCTGGCCACGTCGAAGACGGCGCCCTGGTACCCGTCCTCGTCCACCGTGGATCTGAGGGTCTCCACCATCAGGCCGACGGCCTTGGCCTCCTCGGGGGTGAGCTCCACCGGCTCGATCTCGGAGCCACCAAAGTCACCAACCCAGTTGAGGGCGTAGTTTATCCGCTGGTCGAGGCCTCTTTCATCCTTGTCTAGGAACTTGTAGGCGTCGAGCTTCTCCCTGATGAACTCCGCCTCGTGACCCTTGGGGGCGACCTGGGCAAGGTTCACCATGAGATTGAACGGGACGTGGACACTGGGCTCCTCAGGGGGCTTCATCATCCAGCAGTACTGGTAGATGCCCGTGAGCTTTGCCCTCTCCATCTCGTCCTTCACCTTCCTGGCACCGAAGTAGATATCCTCGATCTCATCGAACTCGTCCGCATGGGGCTGGATATCCTCCACAGATCCGCTCTTCGTCCCCACGAACCTCTTGAAGATCAGGAGGTTCAGTGACTGGGGCGAGGCGTACCTATACCAGACCTGGGGCGTGAAGACGTTGCCTGCCGACTTGGAGATCTTCCTGCCCCCCTTGTCCAGGAACATCTCGTACTGGGCGTGCATCGGCGGCTCGTGACCGAGTATCTCGCGGCAGATCCTGTCGTTCACCCTGACCGAGTCGGAGATGTCCTTGCCGTAGGCCTCGAACCTGATGTCGAGAGCCTTCCACCTGGCTGCGAACTCCACCTTCCAGCTGAGCTTCCCCTTGCCCGCGGTGACATCAACCTCTCCCTCGTGGCCGCAGCCTTCGAGCCAGCGGCCCTTGACCTCCATGCCCTCGCATCTGTAGAGGATCTTGTGCTCCTCGGGGACATAGTCGTAGGCGTTAGTCGTGTAGATGCGGTCGCAGCTCTCGCAGACCGCGAAGTAGGGGAGGGTCTCGGTGTACTTCTCCTGGCCTATCTCCTCCTTGATGATCTCGCCGACCCTGTCGTTGTTCTCGAGGATGGTCTTCATCTCCTCGTCGAGGACGCCGTCCTTGTAGACCTGGGTGCCCGACATAAAGTGGTATTCAGCACCGCAGATGTCCAGGGCCTCCAGGAGGAGGGAGGACATGTGAGAGCCGAAGCTGTCATGGCAGTCACCGAAGTTGTCGGGTATCGTCGAGACGGGGTACCCGAGCCACTTTTCCATCTCAGGCGGGAGGCCAGTGGGTACCTTCCTGAGGCCATCCTTGTCGTCAGAGAAGGCAATGAGCTCGGCATCGTATCCCTGGGCCTTGACCGCTAAGGCGACAGCGAGGTTCCTCAGGGCGTCCCCTAGGCTCCCGATGTGGGGGAAGCCAGAGGCTCCGAGGCCGCTCTCGGTCCTAATGAGATCCATGCTACGACCCAGCCGCTTCTCCCGTGATATCAGCTCGGCTGCAGTCTTGTCGTACCAGGTCCCTAACCCTATTATTTTAGGTTTAGAACGTCTCTTGGTCATTCTAGGCCCTACTTTTCACAACGTAATCGATGATTGTTGTAATAAACCTTTCAGGGAATGCGTCATTCTTAAACAAGAGATGCCCTCTATCCCGTAGTATATGGCGGGGAATAGGGAGGAACGGATACCCACTCCGTTCGTCACGTACGCGCTACTGGCATCGATCGTCTTCGTCCAGATATACCTGACCATCTCCTCACCGTCGCAGGCCCTTGATTTCTACGACCAGTTCTCTCTCGTTCCCGCCTACATTATGGATGCGGTGCAAGTGGACACCCTAATCACGTACATGTTCCTCCACGGAAACCTAGTCCACCTCATAATGAACGGCATCACCCTCTACGGCTCAGGGATCATCGTGTAGAGGGACATCGGCCACGTCAGGTTCCTGATGGTCTTCCTCGCGTCGGGGATGCTCGCGGGGCTCATCCACAGCATGCTGAACCCCTCCCTCGGCATCCCCCTGGTGGGCTCGTCAGGGGCTGTATTCGGCGTCATCGCCGTGCTCCTCCTCCTCATGCCCTTCAAGCTGACGTACGCCCTCGTCGTCCCACTGCCCTCGGTTATCGTGGGAATCATGCTGAGCCTCGTCGAGCTCTCGGCGTTCTACATGACGAGCGATATCAGCGTGGCGCACGACGTCCACCTCTCGGGCTTCATCATCGGGGGGATCTGCGCCTTCTTCATCGATCGTAAGAGGGCCCTGAGGGGGCTGTTCATCGCCACCGCTATACTGGTGATAATCTACTACCTGGGCATCTACTTCAATGTCCTACCGGCTACGCCGTTAGCTCCCTGATCTTGGCCGGCAGCTCCGTAAGGCTCTCGATGATGATGTCGACGCCAGCATCCACGAGTACATCCCTTTTCGTGAAGGGTGAGGGTACGGCGATGACGAAGATGTCAGCCGCCTTCGCGGCAGCCACGTCCCTGACGCTGTCCCCGACCATGACGCCCTCTGAAGGGTCTACCTCCATCTCCTCGAAGCATTTCAGTAACTGATCCGGGTAGGGCTTCATCTTGAGCTCGGGTCTCCTGCCCACGACGGCGGAGAAGAAATGGCGTAGTTCCCTCTTCCTCAGTATCTCCTCGGCGATCCTCTCTGAGTTGGAGGTCGCAACACCCATCTTGATACCCCTCTCCCTGAGCCACTCAAGGGCATCAGGGCAGCCTAGCATCAGCTCGCATCGTTCCACGCTCTCGCTCTCGAAGGACTCCAGAACCTCGTAGGCCCCCGATTGGATCCTCTCCACGTCGGTGTCTGGGAGGGTCTCCGAGATCTCGTCCCTCACGAGGTTGAGCATGTTGAATAACCCCCTCCCACTGCACCGCTCCACCATCTCCTCCGAGCATTCGGTGCTGAGATAACAGGCCTTGACCTCCTTATGGGCGTCCCGCCACCTGACAAAACCCCCCATGTTGACGAGGGTGGCATCGAGGTCGAAAACTACTCCATTTACTTCCATCGTGTGGACCTTTCTACAACTAGGGCTTTTAATTAGAATAATAATTTTTAGAATGGCGGGTTGTGTTACTCGTCCTTCTTGGGCTTGAACATGGTGAATCCGCAGTGGCCGCAGGTGTACCTGTCGCCATGATCGGCCATGAAGTATCCTCGACCACATCTATTGCAGAAAGGCCTCTTCCGCTCAAGCTTACCGTCCTTTATCTCGTACTTTTCGTGAATCTTGTCGTTTGTCATCCTGATTCCTCCTTGGGTTCAGATGGCTGCTCTGGTGCCTGGTTGCGTTTTATGATGTACTCGGGCTCGACCTGAAGCGCCTTTTCAGCCTCGTCATAGATGTGGACCGTGCCGACGGTCGTCCGGGTGCCGCTCTTGGTCTCCATCTTGCGGATCCAGACGTTCTCAAGCTCGGTCTTCATGAGAACGGCTATGTCCCGCCTAATCTCGGCCCTTGAAGGCGTTGAGATCTCCTCTACCTCGAAGGTGATCTCCCTCCTACCTATGAGGGGATTCTTTTTGATGCTCTTCAACTCGGTCTTCAGGTCAATACTCCTCCATGCGGGTCATGAATTCCTCGGCCCACAGCCTCCTCTCTTCCGTCACCTCCACGACTACCATCCCCTCCCGGGGCTGCCCGTAGACGATGAGCGATCCCTCCGGCATGAGGGATATCAGAGGCAGGACCAGTAGGTCTTCCTCACCCTCAACGATAACAGATGCCTTAAATTTAAGGCTTACCGCCTCCTCGAGGACTGCCCAGGACTCCCTAGTGATGGTGCCCGCGGGGTTGTCCGCGTTGTAGATCCTCCTCTCCTTGTGGTTCAGTGGGTCGACGTCGATCCTCATCACCCTGTGATCGATGACGCAGATGTCCGGTTCTAGGCCGGCGTTGAGTATGTTCATGGACGTGAAGTCCCCGACGACGGCGTACATGGGGGGCCGCCGCTCCTGAAGTATCTCGCTCAGCCGTGAGGTCGTCTCCTCGGGCTCACCTGTGAGAAGTAGGCCGAGGGGGGCTTTTAGCTCCGCCCGCATCTCCACGGGGAGAACTAGGTCCTTCGTGTTGACTTCAGGCGACTTGGGGCCGTCACCTGATTTTAAGGGCGTAGCGGCCCTCCTTTTTAATATCCATCTTCGCGGCGAGTTGGGATCCCTCCGGGTCCAGCACGACAAGTAGCCCTGAGAAGTCGTCGCTTAGGTCTGTGCCCCTGCATATCGGGCATGCCTTATCATCGATTATGATCTTGCAGTTCCTGCACGCTCTGCTCACTATTTCTCCTCCTCCGTCTTTGGTAGGGAGTTCTTGACCTCCTCCTCGATCCAGTCGAGCTTCCCGAGGAAGGGCTGCCTGGCGGTGACCCCTATCTTCCCCGAGCTCCGCCCCTTGGGGAACGAGACAGCGACGATCCTGACCCTGAAGACGTCCCCCCGGGATATCGTCCTCCCGCTCTCCCTTCCTAGGAGGACTCCCTGTCTCTCGTCGAAGGAGATGAAGTCGTCCATGAGCTGGGAGACGTGTAGGAGTGCGTCCACCGGGCCGATCCTGAGGAAGGTGCCGAAGTCGGCGACCTCCACCACCTCACCCTCGATGACCTCCTGCAGCTCGGGGAAGAAGGTCAGTATCGTGAAGGTGACGGAGTGGTGTGTCCCGCCGTCCCCCTGCAGGATCTTTCCGACGGGGTTGACCTCGAGGTCAATGACGCTGATCACGTACCCGAGTTCCTCATCCACGAGCCCCTCGTACTTCGCCCTCAGCTCCTCCATCGCCGCCACCTTGATGGGGTTGCCGAAGCTGGCGGGGTCTATCCTTATGGTGTCCCTCAGGGTGATCTTGTTGAACATTTTCCGGCTCGCCTCATCTAAACCTTGATCCTCGGATAAAAGTCTTGTGAACGCCCCAGGAAGTCAGAGCTCAATCAAGGTCTCGAAGGAGTACTTGCTGATGCACTCCTTCAGGTAGGTCTTCCACTCGTCGCCGACGGTGACCAGGATGTAGATGCCAGCTATGTCGGCCCTCTGGTTTACGACCAGGTCCACCAGGGCCTGCACCGTTTCCCCCGTCCTGACGACATCGTCGATGATGAGGACGCTGTCCCTCTTCCTGATGGACGTCCGGGGAACGTATAGGCTCTTCCTCATAGCTGAGCCCTTCGGGATGTAGGTCTCCTCCAGGAAGTCGTTGATGCCGACCTCCTTCTGGTCCTTGGCGACGAGGAGGTCGACCACGAGGAGGTTCGCCACCAGCGTTGAGACGGGGATGCCGTCGACCGCCGCGGTGAGGACCTTGGTGACGCGCCTGCCCGCGAACTTCTCAAGGGCGTAATTGCTCATTATCTTGAGCCAGGTGATCTCTGAGACGAGGGGAGTATTGTCGAAATAGCCCTCCTCATCGAAGCTGATGCGTTTCTTGAGCTCCTCCTTGATGTCGGTGATCTCCATCAGCTTCTCGTAAAGACCTTGAGCCCGTTTGAAACTTGGGAGGACGTGGCCCCTCATATACCTGCTGAGGATCGGAGGACTAAGGTCGAGGAAGTCCGAGAGTTGCTGATAAGTGTGACTCTCGCTTGCGACCTTGAGGAGATCAGTAATCATCATCCTGTACTTCAGCTCCCTCACGCGAGTCTCCGTCTTCGTCCACCCCCTTTCTTTAAACTTGAGCGGGCCTGAGGGGAATTGAACCCCTGACCACCGGGTATCCTCGACCGAAGTCTTAAAAGCCCGATGCTCTGCCTTGCTGAGCTACAGGCCCAAGGCCGTTGCGTTTACCCATTCAGGTCAACATCGTATATAACTCTTTTTCATTTTGCGTTTTTTAGTTAATTTTGAGGCGATAGGCTCAATCATTCGATAAAAAAGGGAATTGTATCTTGGGGGCACTGCTTTAGTCGATTCCAATTGAATGCGTCAAAAAGGGAACCGGAATGGCGATCAGCGAAAACTCCTGAAAAAAACTTATTAGATTGGACATTTTCTATCGTGTTCAAGCTGTAGGCGGCAGGACCAAATCAGGCGGCCGTGGACGCTAGTCGGCGGAATCCAGCCTGGTAAGACTTCAGCCCCCCACGACGTTCGTTGGGGAGAGCTGAGTACCCGGGTTCAAATCCCGGCGGCCGCACCACACTGGACCTCAGGTCGGACCCTGCCTCAGGGTCCGACCTTCCTCAGTATCATCTCGGTCTCCGCTGGCACCATCGGGAGCCTCATGTATCTCGGGAGACTGGTGTAGGTCTCCTGCTTTACGACCTTGAGGTTCGAGCTGTAGACGGCCCTGTAAATGGTCCTGAGGTCGGGAACCGAGATGTGGGAGTCGTCCCTGTCCAGGAACCCGAATATCTTCCTGGGCCAGCTGTTCAGTGGGGTCGAGAGGATCATGTACCCTCCCCACTTGAGCTTCCCCGCGAGCTTCACGAGGTTATGCTCGAAGGAGGTCGTGTGCTCCAGGACGTCGAGGGCGGTGATGAGGTCGAACGATTTATCCTCGTACGGAAGGTGTTCGTTTATGTCGACGATCCTGAGGTCCGCCTCCTTGATCCGCTTCTCCGCCTTGCTGATGGCGAAGGGGGAGATGTCGAACCCGAACACCTCCTCGAAGTAGGGCAGCACCTTCTCAAGGAGGAGCCCGAAGGCGCATCCCGCGTCCAGGTACCTCCCCCCGAGCTCCATGCCCCTTATGAAGTGGATAACCCGCCGGAACTTCTCGTGGGCGTCGATGGTCTCGTAGTTAGCGTAGTTGGACTTCTTCCTACCGTAGTAGTAGTCACGGTTAAAATCGGTCATTTTTACGACGTTGAAGCAGAGGTCATTTTTAAAAGTTTCTGTCAATGTTTACTGTAAGAAAATACACCATGAAGCGTTTATCACGGGTAGGTCGTCACCTGGTAAGTTATTTAAATCAACGGGTCATCACTTCCTCAGATTGTATTTAGGAGCTGATTTGAATGAGTGTGTTCGAGAAGCGTTGTGAGAAGGCCCAGGGGCTCATGGCTGATAACGGTGTCGACTTCCTCTTCATAGGCGGAGGGACCGACCTGAAGTACATGACAGACTACTCCCACGGTGTGAGCGAGCGACTTGCCCTCTTCGTCCTCCCCGCGGAGGGGCGGGGGAGGTACATAGGCCCCAACTTCGAGATGCCGAGGTTCGAGCACTCCAAGACGAAGGTCTTCTTCGATCTCCTCCCGTGGGAGGAGTGGGAGGACCCCGTCGACCTCATCCGCGGCCTCGTTGAGCCCAAGAGGGGCGCGAAGATAGCGCTAAGCGACACCCATCAGGCCCGCTTCATAACGGAATACATGAAGAAGATACCCGACGTCAAGTTCGTCTCCGCGGTCCCGGTACTCGGGGAGATGAGGATGCACAAGGACGAGACAGAGATAGGCTACCTCGTCCACCTGGGGAAGGCCCTCGACAAGGTCTGGGAGGCCGCCTTAGGCCTCCAATACAACGGAAGGTGGGAGTCGGAGGTCGGCCTGGACCTCTACAACATCAAGAGGAAGATATTCGCCGAGGCGGGGGAGCCCACCATCTCAGTCTCACGGCGCGGCCCGTCGAGGGCGACAAGCGGCATCAACACGGCCTCAGCCCACGGTGGCGGGGGCGATAGGGTGATCCAGAAGGGCGATCCAATTTACTGGGAGATGGGCGGCGGGGGCTGTATGGGCTACGTCGGTGATAAGACGAGGAGCGTCCAGGTTGGCCCCTCGACGGAGGAGTACCGGAAGATGTATGAGATCGTCAAGGAGTGCCAGAGGACCGCCTTCGAGGCCGTCAAGCCCGGGGTGACCTGTGAGAGCATCGACATCGTCGGTTGCAACGTGATGAAGAAGTACGGCGTCGAGGAGTTCCTCCCCCACCGCATCGGCCACGGCCTAGGGATGGACGGCCACGAGTATCCCTACCTGGTGAGGGGGAACAAGAGGGTGCTTGAGCCGGGGATGGTCTTCAGCGTCGAGCCCGGCCTTTACTTCCCGGGGAAGTGGGGTATACGCATCGAGGACATCGTCTACGTCACCGAGGACGGGGCTGAGAGCCTGTACCACTCCACGAAGGAGTTCAACGAGGTCGCCTAGGCCTCATCCCTTTTTTCTATCTCGAGAATCAGGATCAGCTTCCCATCATGGGTCGGGAAAGTGTCCCATGAGCGGATCCTCTGACCTGACATGAAGAGAACGTGCTTCTCAATCTCGTCTAGCATGTGGTCGGTCAGGTGGTCCAAGGTGACCTTGACCGTGAAACCCCTTTCGTCGCTATTCACTTCAACATCGGGGCTGAAGTTGTATACTTTAAGCGCGGTGACCACGGCCATCTTGATACCTGTGGAGTAGGCTTTCATCTGCTCGGAATAGCGAAGATGTATCGCGTTTCTTAAGGGTTTTCCTAGCTGCCCTAAGCTGATGTTAGAAAAAATGAAAAAAGTGAGGGGTGCTTCACTAGGCGTGTCGCTTAACGAAGTTCTCGATGCGGTCCATGGCGGCCTCGAACGTCGTGTTCGGGGTCAGCTTGAACCACGAAGGCATCTTCTGGTGGGACATCGGCCTGATCATTGAGAGGCGTACGTAGCCCTCGCCCACCGATTCGCCGTATCCTGCGCCCGAGACGATCCTAATCTTCTCCTCCTCCATGAGCTTCTGCATGAACTCGGCGGAGGTGAGGCCGGTGCCTGAGATGTTCGGGAACAGGTAGAAGGCCCCTTCGGGCTTGGTGCACGTGACACCGGGCATCTCTTTTAGTCGCTTGGTGCCGTAGTCGAGGCGCTCCTCGTACTCCTTGACGATCGTCTTGACGTAGTTCTGCCCCTTCGTGAGGGCCGCGACCGCCCCCTTCTGTATGGGCCAGGAGACCGAGCTGCCGGGTGCCCTGCTCACGTATGGTGCGAGCTCGGGTCCGGAGATGATCCATCCAGTCCTCATGCCGGCCCAGCTGAACATCTTGGTCAGCGCCATGGCGACGATGGTCCTGTTCTCCATGCCCGGGTATGTGATGAGGGTCTCGTGCTTCTTCCCTCCCCAGATGAACTCGGTGTATGTCTCGTCAGAAAGGACGACGAAGTCGTGGTCGACGGCGAGGTCCGCGATGCCCTTCAGCTCTCCCTTCGTGAAGACGGCGCCCGAGGGATTCCCCGGGTTGTCGATATAGAGCACCTTGGTTTTGTCGGTGATCCTCTCCTTCAGGGCCTCGTTATCCGGGCGGAAGAGGCCGTCCACCATCTTCATGGGGGAGTAGACCGTCTTCGCGCTGAAGAACTTGTGCGGGCTCCTACCGCCACCGTAGGCGGGCTCGAAGGTGAGTGCCTCGTCCCCGGCGTTAAGGAGGGCCGAGTAGGCCTGAAAGATGCTCTGGGATCCCCCTGCTGTGATCACCACTTGGCTGTTGGGGTCTGCCTCGTATCCGTACTTCTTGTAGTAGTCGGAGATGGCCACCTTGAGTGTTGGTTCACCGCCGAAGTTGTAGTGGGTACATCCGTCGAGGATGGCCTGCTTCACGGTGTCAGCGATGAACTCTGGCAGCAGGAAGTTGGGGTCACCAGCGGCGAGACTGATGGTGTCAGGATCCGCTGCGACTCTCCTTCTGGTAGCCGAGACCCTTGCGGGTCCCCTTATCTCTTTTCTAACAAGTCTTTCGATAGACATCTTTGTACGGTGTAGTTGTAAACATAAAACCGTTGTCACGCGGCGCGCGCGCCGGCACTCCACCTGGAGAGCGTGAGCACGCCGACGCTGTTCCTCCACGGAGGGGTGGACTTCACCTGCCCCGTCACCCAGGCCGAGGAGATGTTCCGGGGCCTGAAGCGCTTGGGCGTGGAGATCAGGATGGTCCTCTACAGGAGCTCCAGCCACGGCGGGGGCTGGGGGATCTACGCCTCTATCGACAGGAACAGGAGACGTCTGGAGTGGCTTGAGATGTACCTCAGCTGACCTCTCTACTTCCGCTATTTTCTGCTAAGTAAAGTATTGGATTATTGACCTCTGCTCAGATTTTCTATCAACCTGTCGATGTCGCCCTCAGTGTTGTAGAAGTGCATCGAGGCGCGGATGTGATCTCTGTGGGCCCTCCTCCCCGTCACCTTGATCCCCTCTGACATCAACTTTTTCGCCAAGCCGGCGGCGTCCTCCTGCATGAAGCTCACGATGGGTGACTCGGTGTCCTCTGGTGTGTACATCTCCTTCCTGGCATCAGTGAGCCTCTCGTAGAGATGATCCCTGAGGCTGAGCACCTGGGACTCGATCGCCTTCATACCTACTCGATCGATGTACTCCAGTGACTTCTCGATGGCGTAGACGCCCTGGAAGTGGATGGTGCCGTACTCGAACTTGGCGGCCGTCTCCCCAGCCTCCACCTCTTCGGGGTTGTCCCCTTCCCAGACCTGGTTCTTCCAGCCGACCCTATCCGGTATAAGCGTCGGGATGTTCTCCTCGCTCACGTAGAGGAAGGCCAGCCCCGCCGGGCCCATCAGGTACTTGTAGGGGGCCACCGAGACATAGTCCACGCCGTCCCTTCGGTAGTCTACCTCGAGGGCACCCACGGCCTGAGTGGCGTCGACGAGGACCTTCGCCCCGTGCTCGTGGGCGATGTCGGCTACCTCCTTCAGGTCGAACCTGAAACCGTTCACGTAGCTGACCTGGCTCACCTGCACCAGCTTGGTCCTGTCGTCCACGGCCTTCTCTAGGTCTGAGAGTTCGAACCTCCCTTCTACTGGTTGAAGTGTCCTCGGCTCTACCTCCATTCTCTTGGTCGTGTAGGTGACAGCGGGGTTATGCTCGAGCTCTGGAAAGACGACGTTGTCACCCCTCTCCCACGGGGTACCGTTGATGACGATGTTGAGCCCCGATCCAGTGCACGTGGTGAGGGCTATCTCCTCAGTTCTTGCGCCAACGAGGGAGGCCAGCATCCCCCTAACCTTCCCTGTCCTCTTTATCCATCTGCCTAGGATGGTCTCCCCAGGCTCCAGGCTCAGCCTGTACCACTCGTTAACCCACTCGTCATAGCCCTCCCTCACCTGGCGGGGCATCAGCCCCACGAAGGCGGTGTCCAGGTACACCCAGTCAGCTAGGGCGGGGAAGTCCCTGCGTACACTCTCAACGTCGAATGCCATGGGGTTAAGATCACGCATGGGGATGTAAAAGGTTCGCAGAGGATGCAGGATGATGGCGCCGGGAATGGGATTCGAACCCATGGGCTCCGAAGAGCACCAGTTTTCAAGACTGGCGCCGTAGTCCGCTTGGCTACCCCGGCTCAGAGACAATGAGGCTCACGCGGGTTTATCTTTATCGCCTGACCCGAGATCAGTATTCCTGCTATTGATGGCAACCCACGGTTAGGGTCCAATACCCCTACAGAGTTGTACGAAAACATATGCTTGGAAGATATAGCCAATCAGGTGAAGAGGTACTTAACACTACGTTGTATCTCTCAATAATATCCTCCATAGTTATGATAGAAATTGTATGTAACTACAAAATCCCTATTAAATGTAGGGAAGACAGTATAGTTCGCATAAAAAGGTTGAGAAATCTAGAATTGACAAACAGAACAGAGGAAGGTAGACGGGGTCTCAGCGTGGTCATCACGACGCTGATACTGCTGGTCGTCGCCGTCCTGCTCGCGGCCGTCGTCTCCTACTACGCCACCAACGTCACCATGACTAGGACGAACGTCGAGAATGTCCGGATCTGCAAGGACCACATCTGGGTCAACGAGACCGGGGCCGTTGCAGCCTGCAAGATCCAGAACCTCGGTGGAAAGGACATCCTCATCGACCAGTTCAGCGTCAGGAGCATCGAGGCCGAGTGGTCCAGCGTCTATATCTACAGGGTTCCCACGGGCACCTCCCAGACAGCTGACCTGAACGTGACCAGTTCAGATTCCCTCATCGGGACGTTGATGATCCTGTTCGGTAAGAACTACACCCAGGCGACAGATGACATCCCTCTGATCTCCGGAGCGGAGATAATACTCTACGTGAAGAACCCCGGTAACATCCAGCTGGATGATATCGGCACGGCGGTGAACATGGGGGTGACCACGAACAACGCCAAGTACATCACGGAGTCCAGCGTCGAGTCGGGGACAGATCAATGAGGTGTATGATATGAAGAGTAGCGAATCGACCCGAAGGTCCAAGATGGAGATACTGCTCACCGTCCTCAAAATAGTCCGGGGCGGGGAGCAAAAACCGACTAAGATCATGTACGCCGCTAACATGTCGTGGAACCTGACCCAGAAGGTCTTCACGGACCTGGTCAGGCAGGACCTCCTCGAGGTGGAGAGCCTCGAGGGCACCGGAAAGTCCACGAAGAGGTACAGGCTAAGCGAGAAGGGCCAGAACGTCCTCGATTACTTCGAGGGCGCTGAGGCACTCCTCAAGATCTAGTCGCACCATCCCTTCTTTTTCCAACTTTTAAGCCCAGTCTAGACCCTGAAGAAAGTCTTGGCGTTCTCCGTTGTGATCCGCTCTACCTCTTCACTCGGGGTCTCTTTCAGCTTGGCGAGAGCGTTGAGGGTCACAACGACGTCGGATGGCTCCGAGTTCCTCTTCCTGTTCCTCATGTACACCGGGGAGTCCGTCTCGAGCATGATCCTCTCGAGGGGAGCTGCCTCTAAGGCCGCCCTGTGGTCCCTACTGTACTCTGTCGCGGGGGTCGCGGAGAGGTAGTAGCCTCGATCTAGGAGCTCGGAGAGGACATCGAGGGGGCCGCTGTACCAGTGGAAGACTACACGTTCCGGCCCGTGACGGACAGCTAGGTCGAGGGCATCACGCCAGGAGCCCCGGCCGTGGACCGAGACGGGCTTTTCGTTCTCCCTCGCCATCTGGAGCTGGCTGACGTAGATGTGCCTCTGGGTCTCACGGATGTCCTCGTCCTTGCGGGCATCCCTGTTCCAGTAGTCGAGGCCGATCTCCCCGACGGCCACGATCCGCTCCATCTGATCCTTGACGTACTTCAATGTCTCCTTGACGTCGTCCGCCATCCACTCTGTGGGGTGGATCCCGATGGCGGGATGCACGTAGCCGGGGTACTCGTCGGCCCACTCTATGGTGGCGATGGAGGTGGTGAGGTTGGAGCCCATGGCTATGATGGCCTCCACGCCTGCCTCTTTCGCCCTACTCATAATGCCCCCCCTGTCCTCTAGGTCGTTGAGGTGGGCGTGAGTGTCGATGATGCCCATTGTGTTCCTAGAAGGCATAATGACGATCTGAGATAAGGGTTCCCAGTTCCCGGGCTACTTCCAGTCCTCCAGCATCTCCTCCATGCGGAGCCTGTCGGACCTTCGCTTGAAGAGATACCAGATGAGCCACGTCAGCGTGAACACGGGTATGACGTCGAACCCCGGGAGCAGCTCAAAGAGTGCGAGGAAGCCCATCCAGTTGAAGAAGAAGACGCAGGAGGCGACCCCGAAGAGGTCGACGACGTCTCCGATGAAGGGAGCCATGAGTACGGGCACGACGTACTCCAGAAGGTCCAGGCTGAGGCATATCAGAAGGGCCGCAAGCTCATCCCAGTTCATGCGTACAAGCCAGGGCGCGGAGAGGTTCCTATTGGTCAACTCGAATATCGCTAGAACCTAGGAACGCCTCGATATAAAAACTGGGGAGCCTCAGGGCGGGATGAGGATGCGCGCGCGCAGTTGCGCGGGTCCATAGAATCACCTATCTAATTGAAGAAACAGAAAAAGTGAACCTTAAACCTTCCCTAGATAAGCTTTCAGTCCCTGATGCCCTCGAGGACGCTGATTACGTTCCATATCCGTGTACGGGTATACATGGGCATGTTTGGGTCCTGAGAGATCTGGTCCAGGATATCGATGGCGTTCGCCGCCCTTGCGGCCAGGGAGAGGCTCTCATCCGTAAGAAGATCGGACGCCTGCTTAGCGGTCCTCCTAATGTTACGGGGAGTCGTGTTATCCTCTGCAACCAGGTTCAGAATGGCCATGGCCTGGTTGGTCTTCTGTATATATTCCTCTTGTTTCTTTGACATTCCAACTCATCTCCAATCACGTTAATGGATAATTACACTTGGATGTTAGTATTATCAGCTAGTAGTATCGATAAAAACCTTCCTCTGAGTGACTCTTGAGGGTACGTGTCTTTACAGCTTGAGTATATAATCTGGGATATCCCTGACGCTATCAAGGATAACTTCCGGCTTGAGCTCCGACCAGGGATCCCGCCTCCTCCCCTCTGTGCCCACACCGATGAATCCGCATCCGGAGTTCTGAGCGCTCTGTGCGTCTATATGGTGGTCGCCGACGAAGATGATCTCGTCCAGCTGGAGCTCCATGAGCTTGGCTGCGTGATCCAGCGCCTCATGGTAGGGCTTGGGCCTCGGGGTCTCCCCCCTGCCCAGGATGACGTAGAAGTACTGGTACGCACCTATCTTCTTCAGGGCCTGGACTGCGTACTCGTGGTGGCTCCTCGTCAGAATCGCCAGCCTGTAGCCCATCTCCCTCAGTCTCCGCAGGGCCTCGGTGGAGCCATCAATCTCCTCGACGAGCGGAATCGCTTCGATCTCCCCCTGGTCCATGGCGTCCTCGAGCGTCGCTCTCACGGGCACCCTCTCCTCCTCGGGCTTACCGTTCTCGTCCCACATAACTTCCGACTTCTCAAGGATGACGACTGTAGTCTCCGTGGGAGTGAGGATGCCATCTGGTATCCCGTTCCTCTCGAGGATCTCGATCATGTGTCCCTTCATCTTCGTGAAGTCGATGGTCGAACGAATCAACGTTCCGTCGAGGTCGAAGACAACGCCCTTCAACTTCTCAGGTGCCACAATATGCATCTCCTAAAGATATCGGTCATGTTGGGATCCTGTGAATTTAACGGTTATGCCGATGAAAGTGGGTGGATGAGTCCTCTCATCGCTTCCTCAGGAGCTTCCTGAGGTCGATGGTGGTGAACCTCGACGTGATGATCCTCTCCGTGGAGAAGATGCGGGCAGCGATGTACAGAACCACGACCGTGAACACCGAGATGTAGCCTATGCTCCTGAGCACGAGGGCAAAGTCACCCATGAACGCCGCCTTCGTGGCGATGATACTGTGTGTGTAGGGTATCACTAGAAGGATCCACTGGAGCGTCGTGGGGAGCAGTTCGATGTCGCTGAACATCATGACTATCGCGGGCAGCATCACTGGGATCGTCAGGAAACCCGTCAAGCTCTGGGCGCTCCTCACGTTGTCGGTGAAGACGGCGAGGGAGATGGCGAGGGCCAGCCCCGAGATCAACGTCACGAAGATGTTGATCCCTAGGAGTATGAGTCCTACGACGCTGAGCCCGAGGCCGACGTCGCCGACGCTCGTGCTTGTCATCCCGGAGGCGAAGCTGAACGCCGAGTTCATGTAGTAGCCGAAGCCGATCATATAGGCGACGGCTCCCGCCAGCGAGACGACGATGGACCCCGCTAGTTTGCCGCTGAGGATCGTCATCCGCCCTACGGGGAGGGTCATCAGGGTCTCAAGGGTTTTCTGCTCCTTCTCGATGGCGATGCTCGTCGCCGCCATCTGGATGGCAAACATGAGCATGACCATCACCATCATCGGCAGCGCCACGCTCTGGCTCAGGATCAACTGGACAATGGAGGACGGTGAGACCTCCAGGACGTTCCCCTTGATGATCGACGCAGAGGAGATATAGAGAGGTGAACGCACCGCCTCAGGGCTTGCGTAATCCCCCGCCGAGTCAAGGAGGCCCTGAATCTTACTCAAGGAGAGGTAGTAGCTATAGATGTTGATCAGGCTGTTCACCGTGTCGGACCTCCCCGCCTCCGCAATTGTGAGGCTCCTCAGGTTCGCGTATATCTTGATCCTCCCCTTGGTGCCCGTTGAGATGTTTTCCGAGTATCCATCCCGGATGTAGAGCATGGTGGAGGCCTCGGAGTCCTGAAATTGGGTGAGAGCCTCCTCGAGGGAGCCCGCCTCAACTGTGACGACCGTGTTGTTGGTGTAGATGTAGTCGAGGAACGTGTCGACCTCAGGGCCCTCGTCCTCGTTGTAGACTGCGAAGGAGGCCGAGATGATGGCCCTCATGACGGACTCCTGGGAGATGTTGATAGCACCCCCCATGAGGGGAAACATGATCAGGGGCATCAGTATGACCCCGAGGAGTATCTTGGGGTCCCTGACGAGCTCCTTGATCTCCTTCACTACGAGGGAGGTGAGCCTACTCAATCCTCGTCGCCTCCATGAACGCTTCCTCCAGGTTCTCCGCGCTGAACCTGTCCATGATCTCGTCGGGTCTCCCCTCCGAGATCACGATGCCCTCGTTCAGCAGGGCGACCCGATGGCAAAGGTACTCCACCTCGAGCATGTTGTGGCTTGAGATCAGTATCGTGACGCCCTGCTCATCCACGTAGTCCTTGATCATCTGCCTGACGTGGGAGGAGTGGATGACATCAAGGCCAGAAGTAGGCTCGTCGAGGATGGCCAGTCTCGGCTTCATCATGAGGGCCCTCGCGAGCAGGAGCCTCCTATTCATACCCTTGCTGTAGCCCTTGACCCGGTCTTTGAGCCTGTCACCGAGGCCGGAGACCCTCTTCCCCTCCTCGAGCATCTCTCCGGCGCTCCTCCCCGAGTTAATGTAGAATTCCGCCATGAAGCTGAGGTATTCCAGCCCCGAGAGGTTCTGGTAGGCACCGGCCTCCTCGGGCAGGTAGCTGATGATCTCCCTCACCTTGTCGGCCTCCTTTGCGACGTTGATCCCGAAGATCTCGGCCGTCCCTGATGTAGGCGTCAGGAGGGTGCCCAGTATCCGGAGTGTGGTAGTCTTCCCCGCCCCATTGGGTCCTATGATGCCGAAGATCTCCCGGTCCTTGACGGTGAAGCTGGAGCCCCTGAGGGCCATGATCTCCCCGAAGCTCTTGACGAGCTCACTGACCTCGATGGCGTTCTCCATGCCTGTCATCTCCTCACCCTGAAGAAGTTGGCGTGGTTAATGAAGTGTCTCCTATCTCCCATCTTAACATACGTCCCGAATATATCTTGTATAAAAAATTGGTAAACATTTACATATATATATATATATATTTCCATCTACAACTTGGAGAAAAAAGGTCATAAGGGAGGAGCTAGTGGAGAGGACGCTGGAAGACCCCGTAACCGGGCCTTCCACGGAGCTGCCCATCCTCCATGATCAGCTCGCCTCGGACGATGGTCGTCACGGGCTTCCCCTTACCCTTGAAGCCGTCGAAGGCCGACGTGCTCTCCTTTGACTTCAATTTGTCTTGGTCGATCTCGAACCCTCCCTTCATGTCGACTATGACCAGGTCGGCGTCTGCTCCCGGCATCAGAGAACCCTTCCTAGGGTAGAGCCCCATGATCTTTGACGGGTTCACCGAGAAGACCTCTACGAGCCGCTCAACGGAGATCATCCCCTCGTTCACGCTGTTCAGCATCATGGGAAGGCTAGTCTCGACCCCGACACCACCTGACGGAGCGTCGAAGATGTTCTTCCAACCCTTCTCCTTGTCCGCCTTCGGGTACGGGGCGTGGTCGCTGGCAAGGACGTCCACGACGCCCTCATTGAGAGCCTTCCACAACGCCTTCTGATCTTCCGGTCCACGGAGCGGCGGATCGACCTTCGCGAAGGGGCCCTTCGTCTTCATATCACTGGAGTTGAGAAGCAGGTAGTTGGGAGAGGTCTCACCCGTTACATATCTGCCCTTCCCCCTCGCCCAGGCGAGGACGTCGACCGCTCCCTTGGCAGTTATGTGGCAGATATGGAGATGGACCCCTGACTCCTCCGCCAGCATGATCGTCCTCATCGTCGCCTCCACCTCGGCGATGGGCGGTCTGAATTCGCAGTGGGCGATGGGGTCGACTCTTCCGCTCACCTTGGCTCTCTCTATGCCCTTCGCTACGATGTCATCGTTCTCGGCGTGGATGAGGCATGGGAGGCCCGTTCCGGCTATGGCGTCGAAGTTCTGGAGCATCTGGGCGTCTGAGGCCGCGAGCTCCTTAAACCTGGCGATCATGAAGGTCTTGTAGCCAACAACGCCGCCCTTCGCTAGGGCGACGAGGGTCTCAGTGCTCACCTCGCCGGCGCCTCCTATCAGGGCGAAGTCCACCAATGCCTTAGCGTCAGCGATCTTGATCTTCTCCTCCAGGGCCTCCACCGTGGTCACAGAGGGGACCGTGTTCGGCATCTCCCCAACAGTTGTTACTCCGCCTGCTGCGGCCGCCATCGTTCCTGTCTCGAAGTCCTCCCTCTCCGTGTAGCCCGGGTCCCTCATGTGGACGTGCATGTCAACCATGC
This sequence comes from Patescibacteria group bacterium, assembly GCA_035527235.1. Taxonomy (GTDB): domain Archaea; phylum Thermoproteota; class Bathyarchaeia; order TCS64; family TCS64; genus BS750m-G28. Next base: position 20,058 of record DATLAV010000080.1, read on the forward strand.
CGGGGAGCACGAGCTTGCCTGAGGCGTCTACAACTTTATCCGCCTGGGGAACGGCTGCACCCCTGCTCAAGGATACGACCCTTCCATTGTCGACGGCGACGCTGCCCTCGAAGAAGCCATTGGGGGTGTAAACCTTACCCCCTCGGATGACCATGTCAACGGTCAAGAAAATACACCATCTCATCATCGCTCTTTCAGAAGATTAATCTTACTGATGGGAACGCCTCACACCGCCCTGTCTTAAATACGCTGTCGGCGAAATGTTTCGAGGATGACAAGGATGACGGTCGATCTAGTGGTGAAGCATGGCAGGCTCGTCTCGCCTCGGGGGATTCTAGAGGGGGGCGTCGCCGTCGATGGTGGTGTGATCGTGGCGTTGGCGAAGACGCCGAACCTCCCAGATGCAGATGAGGTGGTGGACGCTCGAGGGAGGTTCATACTCCCGGGGATACTCGACGGCCACGCCCACACGACCCTGTCGCCCGAGGACTCCAGGTCAGGGACGAAGGCCGCCGCTAAGGGAGGCTTCACGACGATCCTCGAGATGCCCGGCACCCAGATGGGCTGCTTCGACTCGGGGGAGTTCAAGAAGAAGCGGGACATGTACAGGTCCACGTCCTACGTCGACTTCTCTATCCACGCCGGCTGCGCCTCGGGGTACCCGGAGGGCACCCTCACAGAGATGTGGGGGATGGGGGCCACGGGAGTAAAGTTCTTCGTCTCATCGGCCGGTCCCAAGTGGCCTCAGACCTTTGACGGTGAGATATTTGAGCGGTTCAAGGAGCTTTCAAAATTAGGCGGCCTCGCCCTCATCCACGCTGAGAACGACCAGATGCTCATGGACAACCTCAAGCGGCTGCAAGACGCCGGGAGGAAGGACTACGCCGCCCACCTAGAGTGGAGGCCACCCATGGCCGAGGCGGAGTGCGGGGCCCGAATGATCCGCTATCTGAAGGCGACGAGGTGCAGGGGGTTGATAGTTCACACGAGCCTTCCCGAGACCGTGATGAACGCCAGGCATGCGAACATGGAGGGTGCCACGATACACGTGGAGACCTGCCCCCAGTACCTCTACCTCACTGACGACGACGTTAGGGAGAGGGGCCCCTGGGTCAAGTTCGCTCCTCCGCCCCGGGACAAGGCAACGGTGGCCGAGATCTGGCGCCTCCTCAAGGCGGGCTTCATCGACACGGTGGCCACTGACCACGCGCCTTACTCCAAGGAGCGTAAGGAGGAGGGGCTCGATGACATCTTCAAGGCGCCCAACGGGATGCCCGGGCTGGAGACGTCCCTTCCGCTGCTCCTGACCGGTGTCAACGAGGGGCGGCTGAGCATGGAGAGACTATCTGCGGTGGTCTCTGAGAATCCTGCGCGAATCTACGGCATCTACCCCAGGAAGGGTGTGCTCATGCCGGGAGCAGACGCCGACCTGGTCATAGTCGACATGGATAAACGCTGGAAGATCAGGAACGAGGACATGATCTCCGAGTGCGGATGGACCCCTTACGACGGATACGAGGTCCAAGGAGCACCGGTGCACTCCTTCGTGAGGGGGGTCAGGGTCCTGGAGGACGGTGAGGTCGTCACCAAGCCGGGACAGGGGAAGTTCATCCCCCGACTGGGCTAACGGTCTCTCATCAGCCTCCTCTTCTCACTGGGCTTCCTCTTCAGCTCGGTCCCGCAGATGGGGCAGACGTTTCCATCCTGGGGTCCGGCGAACCTCTTGCGGCAGCCAGGGCAGTAGATCTCCCACCTAAACTGCCTCTTTATTCCCTGGGTGACCATGCTCCTGAAGGAGACCCCAATCCTGTCAGCGACGTTCTGGACTGAGTAGTCGTCTGAGACGATGACGGGCTCCTGCCCCTCAGATTTGAACTGGAGGCCCAGTGAGAGGAGTTGCTTGTCCGCCTCGGAGAGGGCCTCGCCCTCGCCCATCTCGGCGACGATCTCCTCGAGTTCCGAGGCGTACCTCTTAGAGGGCTCCGTAACCTTGATGAGGCCTCTGAAGAGGGCGTTCTCCAGCCTCAGCCTCTGGAGCTCGTCCTTGGTGAGCTCATCCCGGATCCTTGGGACGGTATAGTGGGCTAACTTCACGTCGGCGACCTCGTAGCCGACGATGAACGCAGACGTGTCTAACAGGAGAACCTCGCCCAACTCATACATCCCATCCGTGATACGTGCCCCGTACGCGACGGGAATTCATTTGATCTGGTGGAATATGAGCCTTCTTTCAAGCCTCTCGTAGAAGGATCTGAACCTGACGAACCGGGTCCTTTGCTCGCTCAACCAGATCTCGACGGTCGACAGGGGCTTGAGGGCCGTATAGTCCCTGCCGTCAATGATGACGAGGGCTTCCGCCTTCGGCTTTATCAACTGGACGGTGATCTTGCTCCCGGACGGGACCACTATGCTCCTGAAGTAGCTATAGGGGCAGATCGTCGACAGGATCAACGCGTCTACTCCTGGCGCTAGGATGGATCCCCCCGTCGACAGGTTGTAGGCCGTAGACCCTGTCGGTGGGGCCACAATGGTGCCGTCGGCCTGGATGTCGAGGATGTGTTTGTCGTCGATGCTTAGGCGCATGTCCAGGGTCTTCGACGGGAGGGATGACGCTATGAGGACCTCGTTGAGGCCGGGCGGGAAGTCCCTGTCGAGGTTCGGGCACCTCGAGGCGACCTTTATGCACTCCTCCAGTTCGTAGTCGCCCCTGATGATCCTATCGATGGCCTCCTCGACCTCCGGGGGGAGGACCTCGGTGAGGAAGCCCCTGCTCCCCATGTTCACCCCAAGTATAGGGGTGCCGGGGTCGTGCATCAGCATGGCCGTCCTGAGGATCGTGCCGTCCCCTCCCACTGTAATCATGAAGTCCGGCTCCATCACGCCAAGGTCCGAGTTCTCACCGGGGATCTCCATAGCCAGCGCCGTCTCGGTCTCTGTGAGGGGCTCAATCCCCCTGGACTTCAGGAGCTCAACTATGTCCCTGACCACCTTCATAGCTTCAGGCCTGTCGGTCCTCGAGACGATCCCCATCTTCAACGTAATCACCGTAGCCTATACCTATCTACCTTAAAACTCATATCAGCCTCGTCGTCTGGACCACCCGTGCTCCCCGATGAGAGGGACGTACGCCACCTTCATTAGGGTCCTGCTCGAAGTTCTACCCTCGGCGTCCTTCTCCAGGAGGACGAGGTCCTGACCGTAGAGGCTGTAGCTTCCGCCGACTGGGGCCATGAGCTTCCCCGGGGCATTCAGCTGCTCGATGAGGGGCGCCGGGATGCTGGGGCAGGAGGCGGTCACACAGATCGCATCGTACGGGGAGTCCTCAGGGTATCCGATGGATCCGTCCCCCAGCACAAGCTTTATGTCCCCATACCCGGTCCGCTCAAGGTTCTCCTTGGCGAACTCGAAGGTCAACTCGTTTATCTCGATGGAGACAAATAGCCCCATCGAGCCCACGAGCTCACGGGCGAGGGCGGCGCCGTATCCTGACCCAGTCCCTATCTCCAGCACCCTATCGCCCTCCCTCAGGTTCAGGGGCTCGTAGAAGATGGGGTACATGTAGGGCGCAGAGATCGTCTGACCTCCATCCCCGGGGATAGGGAAGGGCTGGTCCGAGTAGGCGTACGCCCTGTAGGAGGGGTCCATGAACTCCTCCCTCGGGACCCGGAGGGTCGCCGCCGCCATCATGTCGGACTTTATGTATCCCACCCTCCTGTAGCGCTCGACCATCTGCTGCCTCTGGATGGAAAAGTCTGGCATCGATGTTTCAATTAGAGAAAAAGGTGAAGGGGTTTTTAATGGTTGGGAGGGTTAGGTGATGACGCCAGCCTTCCTGAGGTCGACGACCTGCTCCTTCGTGTAGCCGAGGATCTCCGTGAGGATCTCCTCGTTGTGCTGCCCGAGGGTCCGCGCCGGCCGCCTTATCGTCCCGGGCGTCTTCTCGAGCTTCACCGGGTAGCCGGGGGACCTCACCATGCCGGCGGTGGGATGCTCGACCTCGCTGATCGCGTCCCTAGCCTTCACGTGGGGGTCCTCGAGCATCTGCTCGATGTCGTAGATAGGTGCGACGGGGACACCCTG
>DATLAV010000081.1:0-13992 GCA_035527235.1 Patescibacteria group bacterium
ACCTCAGCTCCTCCTCCCTGTTGACTGTCAGTATCCGGGCTATCGCCTTCCTGAGGGCCCTTATCTGACCGGGGTTCTCGACGGAGCCGCCGGCCTTGGTCATGGTCCTGACCTTCGAGAGCTCGGTCCGGAGCTCACCCAGTCTTCTGGAGCGATCCTCGGGGCTCATCTCCCGTATCTCCTTGGTCCTCAGAATCGGCAACCTCTAGGCCTCCTCTTCCTTGTTGGCCTCTACAGGAGGCTCTTCCTTCTCGCTCTCCCCGGGCTTCTCCTCCGTGGGCTCGGAGGCCTCGACCTCAGCCTCAGGGATGTCCTCCACTTCAGAGTTCTCCTCGAGCTTCTCTGAGACCGCCTCGGGCTTCACCTCAACGGGTTCGTCCTCTGGCTTGGCTTCAGGCTCAGCCTCAATGGGCTTCTCAGGCTCCGCCTTGACCTCAACCTTCTCCTCTGGAATGGTATCTACTGGCTCCTCAGCCTTTGCCTCAGGCTCAACAGCCATAGGCTCAGGCGCCTGCTCGGCGACCGGTTCCGTGGGCTCCAGGGCCGTTGCGGTCTCCTCCGGAGTCGCCTCCACCTGATCTGGGAGATCGGGCTCGACCCCCTCGGGGAGCACTATCTCCTCCTCAGGGTACTCAATGACCGGGAGGTTATCGAGACTGATCTTGTCCGGGAACTTGGCGTCAGGGGGCACGATCGAGACGTTGATACCTAAGGTGCCCTTCTTCATCTTCACGTGGATTACGGCCTTCTTCACATTCCTCAGGGCGGGCTCGCCCGACTTGGGCACGTAGCCCTCGCTCACCTTCTCGAAGCGGCCCCTGTTGCTCCTCAGGGGACCCTTGAGGACGATCTCGCAGCCCAGGGCTCCGGCCTCCATGGTCCTGTTGAGGGACCAGAAGACGGCGCGCCTGTAGTGTACCCCTCTCTCCAAGGCGTTGGCGATTCTCGCCGCCATGATATGGGGGTTCAGCTCCGGGAACTCCACCTCTACAACGGTGATCTGAGGGTTGGGGAGGCCGAGCTCCTGCTCAAGCCGCTCAGAGGCCGCCTTGATGGCTCTGCCCCTCTTGCCGATGACCCTCCCGGGCCTCATGGCGAATAGGTTTATCTGTGTACCGAGGGGTGTCTTCGTGAGCGTGATTCCACCATAACCGGCCTGCTCGTACTCCTTCTTGAGAAGTTCGTCGACCTTCACCCTCTCGATGCTGTCCTTTATAATACGTTTAACAACCGACATTAAATCTCCTCGACGGCGACCTCAACATGGGTCAGATGGTTAAAATAAGGCGAAGACCTGCCGAAGGCCCTCGGTATGTAGTTTCTCAGAGTCCTGCCCTTGTGAGACGCGATGTGGATGATCTTGAGGCGGTCCGTGTAGAGCCCCTTGAACTCGGCGTTGGCCTCAACGGAGTTGAGGACCTTGAGAACCTCCCCCGCCGCTTTCTGTGGGAAACGGCCCGCGTCGAAGCCCTGAACCCCCTTCCTGTGGCCCATCTTCTTCCTGTGGCGGTAGAAGGGGACCGGGCGCTTGAGTTCTATGACCTCCCGGAGCACCTCTTTTGCCTTCTCCAGCCTCATGCCCCTCAGATAGTTACAAATCTCCCTAGTAGCCTTTGGGGATATCCGTAGATCGCGTCCGCTGGCAATCGCGGACCGGTCTGGGTCTAAGCCCTGAATCGAGTACTTCCAGGACGGCATATACGCACCGTACGCCAGCATAAAACATCAATCCTTATAAAAACCTTTTCGAAGACGGATATCACCGGTAAAAACACCCGGTCGTGGGAAACAAAGGGGAATATTCCCTCTTTTCTGGGAAAGATCGACTTAGGAGAACATGCGGTCATAGTCCTTATGTGAAATCGGAAGGCACGCCTCAGGATCAAATCTGAAAATCAAGTCCCCGCCGATAGAAACCCAAAAATTGAGAAAGGAAGGTATGGAGCTACTTCAGGGGGATGTACATAGAGCTCCTAGACGCCCCGATGCCGGGCCGACCATGGGAAACCGGCCTGTTGGTGATGGCGTACTCTCCGAGGTAGTGCCCAACCTTCTTGATGTCGATCTTGACCTCGATGAAATCCCGGCCGTTGAAGACGTGGATCGTTTTACCGATCATCTCAGGGAGTATTATGAGGGACCTCGTGTGGGTCTTTATGGGTTTATCCCCTAGCTGGGAGATCCTGATCTTCTCGAGTAGGACTCTCTGATTGGAAGGAAGACCCCTCCCCAGGCTCCTCCTCATCCTTGAGGGAAGCATCCTTATGAACTCGTCCATGGAGATAGACTTGAGCTCCTCTTCGTTCCGGCCACGGTAGAGAAAATCTTTCGGCATTTTTCAACACATCCAACAAAAACCTGACATATAAGGGGTTTGGGCTATTCCCTCTTCCTCCTCTTCCTCTTACCCGAGTTCCTCGCAGCGATGAGGCCGACCTTGGCCCCCGGCGGGGCGTGCCTCGACACCGTCGTCGAGCTCCCCGGGCGCCTGTGGCGGCCGCCCCCGTGGGGGTGTGACGCCGCGGCCATCTTGATGCCCTTGGTCACGGGGTAGACCTGCCCCTTCGCCTTTTTCAGGTAGAACTTCTCCCCCGCCTTGCGGAAGGGCTTCTCCGGCCTGCCTCCTCCAGAGACGATGCCAATGGTGGCCCTGCAGTTGTCACCTATCAGTATACTACTCTTCGACGGGAGCTTGACAGTGGTACCATGGGCCCCGTGGGTTACGACGGTGCCAAAGCTCCCTGAGCTCTTGGCGAAGCGTCCGCCGTCCCCTAGCCTCCGCTCGATGTTGCAGATCATGGTTCCCGCGGGTATCATGCCCACGGGCATCACGTTACCGACCTTCAGCGGGGCGTCGGCCCCAAGGGCAATGCTCTGGTCGATATAGATGCCCTCGGGTGCGGACAGGTAGTAGTTGGTTCCGTCCTCGAGGACCACCTGTGCGAGGGGGGCTCCCCTCCCTGGCTCGTGCGTGAGGTCGGCGACGACTCCCTTCAACGTCTCATTGGCGTGTTTCGGGTACGCCGCTGGGGCTATCTTACCACTCTTCCTCGCCCGGTACGTTGGCGTCCCTCTGCCGCGCCTCTGGACTCTCAGCTTCTTACCCATTGATCATCCCTACAGTATTCCCAGCCTTATCGCGAGGTCGGAGGCGTCGTAGCCATCCTTAAGCTTCACGAAGGCCTTCTTGTTGTTCTTCCTGGTTATCAGGGTGTTCACCCTCTCCACTTCGACGTTGTAGAGGGCGTTGACGGCCTTGGATATGTCCTCCTTGGTCGCCCTGCTGTCCACGATGAAGACGAGCTTGTTCTCGTTCTCGATCATGTAGACGGAGCGCTCCGTCATGGTGGGGTAGAGGATCACCTCGTGAGGCTCCATCACGCTCTACCTCCCCAGATCTCATCAAGGGCCATGAAGGCCGACTCCGACCAGATCACCAGCCTCCCGGCGTGGGCGCCCGGCGCCAGCAGCTCTGCGTTGAGGTCCTCGACCGTGACTATATCGACGCCCGGCAGGTTGCCGGCCGCCTTCGAAATCCCCAGGTCCTCTGATACGACGATCAGCGGCCCCCGGCCTACCTTCCTCTTGCGGCCACGGGTCTTTCCCCGGCCCGCCCGGATCTTCTTCCGGTCAGCCCTCTCGACGTCGGCCCAGAGGCCGAGCCTTTCGAAGAGATCCTTGACCTCCTTGGTCATCTCGAGGGACTGGATGCCGTCGTCCACTATCAGGGGCAGCTGCCCGACAGAGTCGAGGACGTGTCCCCTCCCAGCGACTATCTCCCTGGTTGCGGTGGCGGCTATCCCCGACCTTATGGCGAGGCGCCTCTCCTTCTTATTAATCTCCTTCCTGATGACCTTCTCCGAGCGTGGCGGGAACGCCTGGTGGCCACCAACGATGCTGACGCCGAAGGCTGCCCTGCTGCTGCCGCTGAGTCGTGGAACCCTGGCTATGCCCCTTCCCACGCCCCATGACTTCGCGGTCGTCCTCTTCCCTGCCCTGGGGTCCCTGCCCTGGGGCTGGAATCCGTGGGACTGGACGGCGAGGACGGCCCTCTTGATGACGTCGGGCCTGTAGGGCGTGCTGAAGACCTTTTGGAGCTCGACCGTTCCGGTCTGCTTGTTCTCCATGTTTACGACGGGAACGCTCATATCAGTTGGCCTCCGCCTTGTTCATGTACTCGGAGTGAACGTGGGTCACCTGGGGCGCCTCCGACGGGTACCTGGACTTCCTCGCCGCCTTCCTGAGCTTTATCAGCCTCTTACTGGGGCCCATGACGCTCCCCCTGATGAGGAGGTACTCTCCGTTCACGTTTCCGTACCTGTTGAAGCCACCCTTAGGGGTCACACGCTCTCCGTCGGAGCCCATAAGAAGTATGCGCTTGTTCTTCTCCGTCCTGTTATGGAAGCCCATCTGGCCCGCCCTGGGCACGCCGGGGAGAACCCTCCGGGGGCTCCATCCGCCGATGGAGGCGACCCCCCTCACGGTCTTCCTGGACTTTGGCTGGAGGAGCCTGATCCCCCATCGCTTGACGGGGCCCTGGAAGCCCTTTCCCTTGGTGACGCCGATGACGTCGATGGACTCGCCGGGCTGGAATATGTCATTGATGCTCAACGTCTTGCCGATGAGTCCCTCAGCGAAGTCGAGCTGATCCTCTATGCTTCCCCCGCCGACTGCGATCTCCATGAGGTCGGGCTTCTTCTTGGAGACCCCCGTCTGACGGGGCTGCGTCGCCGCAATTATCCTAATCTGGTGGACCTTTTCAAGCCTTGAACGGATCCTCTTCATGCCAGAGGCAGGGCCCCTTCCCCCGAAGGTCTTTACCTTCCGGAGGACGTCCACCGGGATTTCATCAATCCACGCCTCCGAGATGACGTTGAGGCCGTCGTACGTCTTTTCGTACGCCCTCACGCCCAGGGCTATCATGGGCGGGGCGTCGATGACCGTGGCGGCGCTCTTCATCTCCATCCCGAAGTCGGGGGCCCGATTCCTGTCCTCGATGAAGAAGACGTGGGTCATGCCGGCCTTGTATCCGGCGAAGCCCAGGAGCTGGGGGTCACCACTGACCTCAGGCCAGAAGTCTATTCTACCGACAATGCTCCTCGCTCGCTTCCTCGGCGAGAAGGAGTGAGAACCTCGTTTAGGTGACCTTACCCTGGGCATCGAATATCAACCTTTTTTAGCTTAGCTGGTAAGATTCCACGCGTCCGGAATTTAAATCATTCGTATGGGGCTGAAAAACGGGGGGAAACCCTGAAAGAACGGCGTTGGGGCTCAGCCTGTCTGCTTTGCGGGATGGGAGCAGAGGTCGTTGAGGAAGCAGCTGTCGCAGCGTGGGTTCAGTGCCTTGCAGACCTCCCTGCCGAACCTGATGAGAAGCACGTGGATGTCCTCGTGCCTGCCCGCGGGGGCGGCCGCCTCCAAGGTCAGCCTCACCTCCTCATAGCCGGCCTTCTCAGGGACCAACCCAAGACGCTTGGTAATGCGGAATATGTGCCTGTCCACGGGTATGATCGGCCTCCTCGCGTCGAACAGGAGTACGACGTCCGCAGTCTTGGGGCCGACCCCGGGCAGGTCCATCAGGAGAGCCCTGGCCTCCTCGTAGGGCTTGGCGAGTACGGGTGATAGGTCGCCGTCGAAACGCTGGATGACCGCCTCCGCCACCTCCTTGAGCCTAAGGCTCCTCTGGTTGTACATCCCGGCGGGGCGGATGGCGTCGGCTATCACCTCCCTCGGGGTGCTCGCGAGCCTCTCGGGGGTGACTCCCACCAGGGACTCAAGGCGCTGGAAAGCCGTGGCCTCGTTCCTGTAGTTTGTGTTCTGGCTAAGGATGGTCCTGACCAGGCTCCGGAACGGATCGGTGGTGCGCGGCCTCCAGCGCTTCTCGTAGTGCTCCACGAGGCGTGAGAGCGCCTCCTTAGCCCTTCCCAACTGTCTCGACCTTCTCCTGGGCCTGCTCCTGTGTGAGTGACTCCTTCAGCTGTGCGAGCCTCCCCGTTATCATGGAGAGAAGCTCTTCGACGTTGGTCCTCTCCTTGGCAGAGATAAATGCCCAGGGGAGGTCGAGTTGCTCCAGGTTCAGCTCCTCCTCGATTAGGGAGGGGCCCACCGTTGCGATGTCCAGCTTGTTGTATACGACGAAGATGCGCTCCCGGGGGATGCCCATCTCCTCGAGCAGCCTCACACCCTCCGCCAGCTTGATGCGGAGCGTGAGCAGGGGGTCCGACAGGTCGAAGAGAAGGATGACGAGGTCGGCGCTCCTCATGTCCTCGAGGTTGAGCTCGAAGCTCTTTATCAGCCTCGGGTCGAGGTCGATGACAAACCCGATGGAGTCAATGAACAGGAGGGTCGTCTCGTGATCCACGAAGCGCCGCTGGTACTTGCTGCTCAGGGTCGTGAATGGCTTGTCGCTGACGAGCTTGTCGTCACCCGTCAACGTGTTGAACAGACTAGTCTTCCCGGCGTTGTAGTAGCCCGCGATGCAGACCGTGGGGTAACCGAGGCTGCCCCTCTTCCTGATCCTCTGGCGCTTCTCCCTTGCGAAGGTCGCGATCTCCTTCCGGATGCTGGCCTGGCGCCTCGTCAGCTCCCTCATCTTGCTGTGGAAGGCGTACTCCCCCATGCTCCTGAAGAAGGGGCGGTCGTTGTGGTATCTGACGTTGGCCTCCAGCTTGAAGTAGGGGGCGAGTTTCTGGAGGCGGGCGGCCTCGATCTGGAGCTTGCTCAGGTTGTCCGACGCCCTCTGGTCGAAGATCTCGAGGGTCAACTCGTACCTGTCTACGACGTCGCAGCCCAGCTCCATGATGAGGTTGAGCTTCTGGCTGCTCCGGAGGTTGTTGTAGAAGACGACGATGTTGACATTGTGGCGCTTGACGTACTTCCTCAGTTCCTTCACCTTACCGCTGCCCAGAAGGAACTTGGAGTAGGAGCGGTGACGGGACTGAACGAAGTCCCCTACTACCTCGATGTCCAGGGTCTCGACTAGGCGCCTGAGCTCGTCAAGCTTGACGCGGAAGACCACGTGGTCGTGGACGTTGGTCTTGAGCATGCAGAGGACTGCTCTTCCCTCGACGTTAGCCTGCACATCATCTCTCCTGTCCCCGGCTGATATGAATCTATCCTATGATACGCTATACCCTAGTTCAGTCCAACAGGAGGGCCTCGTAGCAGGAGAGATGGTACCATTTCACCTTACTGCCCTTCCGGGAAGGCTTGGACATCACCATGTCGTACAGATTGAATTCCCTTCCGCACTGGGAGCATCGGAACTCCTCCCCAAACCTCGCAACCATCGACTCATAGACGCCCTTCTTCAGGGCGTAGATCCTGTAACGCGGCAACCTGGAACACTCAGAACTTGTCCAATATGGGTCGTCCGTGATGTAATAAGTAATTTCCGTCGACCAATTGAGGGAAAAAAGGCCTTGACACGTAAAGTTGGCCTCACTCATATTTCGCGATACTTCGGTGCCTAGAGTGCTTCATCAGGCTCCGTGAGGGTTGCCTCGTCCTTCCTCAGGAGGACGTAGAAGAGGGGGCCTAGGACGGCAAGCAGCCCCGTTCCTAGGTACGCGGGCAGGTTAAGGGACGTCTCCATGAGCTGTCCCCCGAGCCAGGGCGCCACGATCCCTCCGGCCTGGTTGGCCATCATCCTGACGCTGGTGGCACTCGACTTCTCGTCCTCTTGGAGAAGCTTCATGTAGAGAGAGTTTACGAGGGGGTTCGCCGTCGCCCGCAGGCTGAGGCGGAAGACGTAGAGGACGGAGACCCACATGAAGCTGGGGGCGAGGGGGATCAACAGGTAGAAGGGAGTCGCCAGCCCGAACATGACGGCGATCGCCCTCAGGGTGCCCAGCCTCTTGGAGATCCTCGGGGCGACGGCATTGGCCCCAGCGGAGACGAAGTTTGTCATGAAGAAGAGGGCGCCGAGGGCGTCGGACTTTACGCCGAACTTGGTGTTTACGTAGTAGGGGAAGAGGTTGAAGAAGACGTTCCCGCTCACCATGCTTATGAAGCTCAGGACGGCGTACTTGGCGATCACTCCCTTCGAGGTGATAGTGAGCCTGAACCCGTTGTTTCCGTTCGGCTCCTCGACCTCCCTGAGGGAGAGGAGGTAGAAGAACGTTTGGACGAGCATGAGCAGCGCCGCCACCGCTATGACGCTCCAGTATGAGGCGAACGGGCTGAAGCCGTACCCCTCCACCAGCAGGGGCGGGACGAAGCCCACGAGGCTCCCTAGGGACATGGTAAAAATGTTGATGAAGCCCCAGAGCCCGAAGGCCTGGTCCATCTCATCCTTGTCGAAGAAGGAGGAGTAGAGGGGCGTAAGCACGACGAAGGTGGCGTTGCTGAGACCGATCAGGAAGAAACCGAGGGCAAAGAGGGGGTAGGTCCGGGCGACGAGGATGATGGCCGTTGCAGACAGGATACACAGGAAACCGAGGATCATCATACTCTTCTTGCCGTACCTGTCCGCCAGCAACCCTGCTGGGATTGTTAGTATCGCCGCGCCCAGGGGGTTCATCATGACCATGGAGCCCAGCGCTGAGCTGTCGAAGCCGAGGGTGATCAGATAGAGCTGGAAGACGACGTTGATCATCCCGTTTCCTACGCCGTTCAAAGCGGAGGCGAGGAGAAACATCTTGGCATTGGTCGAGACGCGTTCCGGGATGTATGATTTCAGGTCCATGTCTTACGCCCCGTTAACATCCTCCGTTTTGGGCTCTTCTATGAACAGAGCCGTGACCACGAGTATGGGAAGTAGGAATAAGACCTGGGCCTGCCAGGGCAGCGCGTGGGACACATTGTCGTACATGAAGCCCCCTATCAGCTGACCGAAGGCCGAGGCGATCAGCGTGAAGAAGCCCATGGAGCCGGACACCTTCCCCCTGTGTTTCTTGGGGACGAGATCGGCGATGAGGGCAGAGGAGGCGGCCATCATGATGACCTGGAGCACTCCGACGAGGGGCATCGCCAACAGGAGCCTGTAGAAGTCACCCCAAATGAACAGGGGCATGATGAGTATCCAGAGTAGGTAGGCCACGATGAGAGGCCTCTTCTTGCCGTACTTGTCGATGAGCTTGCCGATGGGGATGGCGAAGATGATCATCGAGACGAAGAGCGTGGTCAGTATGAACGTCCACCTGATCTCATCGATCCCCAGGTCATCGATGATCCAGAACAGCATTATGGGCTGAAATAGGCCTGTTGCGAATGCTCCTACGACGTCCGTAATGAAGAGCACGAGGGCGGACCTAGGGAGCTCGCTCCAGACACTCAGACCCTCGGATATCGACTTTGGGTATATGTTCACGAGCTCTCTCATGTTCACCCTCTCCGGGGCGGTGATCGTCTCCTTGAGCCTGAGGCGGAAGATCCCCGCGACGACGAAGGCGAGCGCTACGATCCCGTAACCCAGCCTCATGCTGGGTATCAGGCCTAGCTGTACGTACAGCCACCCCGCGATGATGGGGGCTGGGGTCGTGGACACGCTGTTTATGAGGTTCATGATGGAGAAGCCCATGCCCCGCTTATCGGAGGGCAGGGAGTCGGCTATGATGGCGTTCAGGGCCGGACTGTAGATCATGCACAGGCCGTTGATCACCGCCCCGAGCATGATGGTCTGCCAGTTGGGTGCTAGAGCGTAGAGGATGTAGGCGACTGCGACACCGAATGTCATCGTGGATATGAGCCACTTCCTACCGTACTTGTCCGCCAGGTATCCACCCGGGAACTGGACTAGGGACCTGACGATGAGCGACACGAACGCGATGAAACCGACGATGGAGGCCGAGCCCCCGAGCGCCTTCACGTACAGGCCGTAGTATGTGGCGGGCATCTCCCTGGCGAAGTCCATCAGGATCCAGCTGAGGACGAGGACCAGGAAGTTACCCTGGATGAACCCGAACTCGGAGCGGATTCGACCGATGAAACCGAGCTTTGTTTCAGAGGCTACTTTTTCTTCGTCTGCCATGGATTTTCCTCACAGTCACCATAAGACTAGACATTAAGGGTTTCTACCGGATTCTCCTTCTGGGATTCCTTGACGAACAGGTATGTTAGGACGAAGAACGGCACGTTGACCGCCCACAATATATACATGGGAAGCACCCTGGAGACGTTGTCGTAGATGTAGCCTCCCATGATCGAGCCGACCGAGGACGCTATGAGGAGGAAGAAACTCCTGGAGCCCAGTATCTTCCCCCTGTGCTCTTGGGGGATCAGGTCGGCGTTGAGGGCCTGAATCGCCGTCCCGAACAGGATGTTGACCAGGGCGATGACGGGTGCGATGATCATGACCTTGACGAAGGTGCCGGTTATCATGAAGGGCATCGCGATCGCGATCAGCACGGACGCAATCAAAATCGGCTTCTTCTTCCCGATCTTGTCGACGAGCTTCCCGCACGGGATGGCGAGGGCGATGACCGAGACGGAGATCGCCGTACCGACGTACGCCAGCTCCATGGGGGTGAAGCCCAGGACCTCCGTGACGTAAAAGATAAACGTGACGTTGAACATCGTGTTGGGGATGATGAACATCAGTTGTATCAAGAGGAGTGCCAGGACGGCCTTCGGCACTTCATCCCATGCCTTGATGCCGTCGATGAAGGTACGGGCACCTGTGAACGAGCGGAGTACCTCCCTGCCGCTGATGGGCTCGGGGTTCTCAAGAGTCTCCTTGAGCCTCGTCCTCAGGAGGCCGGAGATGAGGAAGGCAACGACGACGAAGCCGAAGCTTATTCTCGTCCCCGTGACGAGCCCGAAGTTGAGGTATAGAAGCCCTGCCAGCATTGGGGAGGGGGTCGTCGACGCGCTGGTAACGAGGTTGATGATTGAGTAGCCGGTCCCCCGCTTCTCAGAGGGGATCGAGTCCATGACCAAGGCATTGAAGGCCGGAGTGTACATGAAGCAGATCTCGCTAAGTATCACCCCTAGCAGTATCGTCTGCCAGTTGGGCGCGAACATGAAGAACAGGTACGCGAAGGCAGCCAGTATCGTCATGCTGTAGATGATCCTCTTCCGGCCATACTTGTCGGCGATGTAACCTCCGGGGAACTGCATCAGCGCGCTCGTGATCTGGGACGCCGCGCCGAGGAGGCCGACGGTGGAGGCGGTGCCACCGAGGGCCTGGACGTAGAGGGGGTAGTAGGTGAAGGCCATCTCCCTCGTGAAGTCCGTGAGGAGCCAGCCTACGAGGATCAGCAGGAGGTTTCCCCTGATGAAGCCGAACTCGGAGCGCACACGGCCGAGGATGCCCCCCTGGCCGTCCTGATCTATGGTAACATCTGCCTCTGTCATCTTGGAACTCCCCCATAATCTGTTTAGATTAATCTGTGAGTGACCCGACCTTCTCGGGAGGACTCTCGACCTCAGCCTCGGGATGGACTGTTACTTTCCCGGTGTACCGGACACGACCGACCCTGCAGCCCTCGCCGATGGTCACGTCACCCCCCGAGACGCTCTCACAGTACACGTTCTCGATGTAGACGCTCTTCCGACCGGTCAGGCTCTTGGTGTGGAGGTCTCCGTCGCGTTCCTCTCTCCAGAGGAGGCGCAGTATTATATTGACGCCCCTCCTTCCACCCTTCCTGATGTCCACAAAGTCGGCCTCGATTCCCCCGTCGACGTGGGATCTTTCCCTCCTCAGGCTCCCCTCGACGGTTCCAGCCACCAGCTTTCCCCCTATCTCGATGGATCCTTCGAAGTCCGTGTAGCCCCCGACGGTCACATCGCCGTTGGAGTGGAGCAATCCATTCGAGATGAGGTTTCCAGTGAGGTCGACTCCGCCCTCGATCCTTGATGTTCCTGAGACCCGCATGGAGCCTCCCTTGGCGTCCCCTCCGACAGTTAGGGTGCCGGAGGCCTTCAGGCTGTCGAAACCGACCTTCCCGTTGATTCTAGCTGTCCCGCTGAGATCGATAGTCCCGCCCTCAAGGTCGCCCTTGAAGGTCACGCTTCCGGAACCTATGACACGGTTAACTGAGATGCCGCCCGGCAGGGTCCCGGTGCCGCTCACTCTCACGAGTTCGGGGGAGAGCTGCCCGGTTCCGGCTATCCGGCCGTTTCCCAGGCCGGGTATGCTGAAGGTCCCCATCCCGCTTATCCTCGTGTCGGGTAAGGGAGCCTTCATGGCATCCTCGTACTTTCTCATCCGCTCATCGGCGTTCTCGCTCATCAGGTCACATTCCTCTACTCGATGCCACCTGCACTCTTGAGGGCATCACGTATCTCGACTAGGAGGACCTTCATCCGCCTCAGCCTCTCCTGGGTCTCCTTGACGACCTCCTCGTCGGACAACTTGGCGTACCGGGCCTCCTTCGACATCTCTACTCCTCCACCGCCTTCAGGGCGTCGCGTATCTCGCCGAGGAGGGTGACGACCTCGTCGAACTCCTCAAGGTTCGTCCTCTGCTGAACCCTCAGGGCCTTGAGCCGTTCCCGTTCAACCCTGAACGAGTCGTCGCCGCTGTCGCCAAGGGGGCCCATGACGACCCCGACGATGCCCATGCCGCCTCCGATGATGATGCCGGCGACAGAGATGAACGCAGCGGTCCATCCGTTGAAGCCGTAGTTGATGGTGGCGTAAAGGCACGCCACGGGTACGCCCAAGCCTATCGCTATGACTGCGAGGCCGAGCACGATAGTTGATGTCTTCGCCATCTAACTCTCATCTCCTTCACTGAAGATCTGCCGGATGTTCTCCGCCGTCAGGACGATCTCGAAGTTGGTGGGGGCGTAGGTCTTCGTCGTGGGATGCCCTTCCGCCTTCAGCTCCGCCTTGATCTCTTCCACTAGTCCCATCTTCCTCAATCCTTTAAGGTGAAGATGCGTGAGAGGGTAAGACAGCTTCAGCTCCTTGGCCAAAGCATATGCGTGCTTAGGCTTCACCGCGAGGGACGCCAGTATCGTCAGCCTCGTCGGGTTCGCGAGCGCCTTGAGGGTCTTCACGAACCTGTCACGCGTGTCTTCGCTCACTTGTTCTCCACGCTCATGTATAAGATATTTCTTATATATATAAAGTTATTCTTATACAAAGGTTGGGTGGGGGAGCGGGACGCCTATCATTCATCGAGATCCTCGGCGTCGATGTACCTCTTGACGACCTGCAGCGCCTGGAGGAACTCGCCGCCCCGGGAGGTCATCCTAAAGCTCCGGGTGGCCCCGTAGTCCTCCTCCTTCACGAGACCCCTCTCAGCGAGGAAGGCGACGACCTCCTTCGCCCTGTCGACGGGGAGGTTCGCGCCATATGAGATGCGGGTGATCGCGCTGACTCCCTTCCTACGGATAGTGTCTAGGGTGTCCATGTAGATGTCGTAACGGGTTCTCCTCTTCAAAGGGGGCCACGTTATAATGGAGGTGATGGGAGTTTTTCAGTCTTTTCAGGCTCCCGACTGAACTCTACCCCACTCTCGGCGTCCAAGGACCCCGTGTACTTGACCTCGCCCCTGATCCTGCATCCCGACTCGACCTCGATCCTGTCGGCGTAGATGCTGCCGACTCGCGAGTTGCTCCTGATGTGGACCTCCTCGGCGTGGATGTCCTCGACCCTGCCCCTGCTCCTTATCATCACCGACCTTGCTATCAAGGGACCCTGCGCTTCCCCCCTCCGGCCTATCTCTATCCTGTCGGCCTTGGCGCCCTTAACGGTCCTCAGGACACTCGTCGTGATCTCTTCCTCGGCCTCGACCTGGTAGGCCTCAACCTTTCCGCCGACGCTGACCGACTTCGCCTTGAGGTTACCAATGATGTCGGCTTTACCTCCCACCTTGAGGTCGTTGGTGAGCATGAAGTCACCCTGCACCGTGAGGGTACCTCCAACATCCAGCGTGTTGCCGGCGGCGTTCCCGTCGATCTTCACCGTCCCCCCGACGTCGATCTCGTCGAAGGAGAGGTCTCCATCGCTCTTCAGCGTCCCGCCGACCTTCACTGAGCCCCCCTCTCCACCGGATAGGCTCACAGTCCCTCCTACTCCGATGTCGTCGAACTTGAGGTGTCG
>DATLAV010000082.1:0-2295 GCA_035527235.1 Patescibacteria group bacterium
TTTCATGAGACCGGTGGGGCGCCGGCCATCAGCGCTATCTCTGTGGGGTCCTTCCAGATGAGGTCAAACAGAAGGCTGAACGCCTTGAGCATCGTCCTGTAGTTGGTCCAGATCGCGAAGTTCTTCTCATCGCCCTCCTGCCCGCTCTCCATGAGGAGGAGCATCTGCTCGCTGTCCGACATTATAAAACATGGGGAGTCAGAGATGTCCTTATAGATGAAGTCCCCCTCGCCAAGGCTGACCTCGTCGAAGACGTATGTGCTCGTGGGCGAGAAGTTGGTCATGATCCTCACGGTGATCCCCCTCTTTTCAGCGATCTTCTCCAGGTCTTCGAAGAACGGTGAGTTGTAGAGCCAGAGTAGGTTCTCGTCTGATAGGACCATCAGCAGCTCCGTATTGCACTCGTCCAGGAGTTGGGTGGCCTTGACGCTGAGCTGCCTCCGACCCTCCAGTACTTGGAATGTCTCCTTCTTAATCTTCTTGGCCTCTGCCTGGGGCAGTGACTGCCACGTCAGCATCAGCTTCTTCTTCCACTGCTCCATCTGGTGGATACGCTGCCTTCGCTCCTCGATGAGGTTCTCGAGGGCACTCTCGAAGGGCACGGAGACGAACTTCATTGGCCTCTCGAAGACGCAGGACACGAGACCCTGCTTCTCAAGGCGGCGAAGTATCTTGTACGCCTCGGTCCTGTGGACGCTCAGGGCCTCCGCGATCCTCTGAGCCTTCTGGGCCCCGAATCTGGCGAGGTAGAGGTAGACCCGGACCTCGTTCTTAGATAGGTCGAACTTAGCGAGTGCGTTCCTGATCTGTCTCAGCGCCTTGAGGTGCTCCGCCTCCTCCTCCGTGACCCTTGTCCTTCCCGGGTTCCTGAGATGAGATGAGAGCAACTCGATATCCGACTCGAGGTTCTCGTTTGACACAGAAGCCTCATCCTCGGGTCTTTTAGATCGTTCTAACTGCATTTACCTGTCCCAAGCTATTTTCCGGGGACTGCTTAAAAGAGAATTATGGAAGTATGAGATATGATAGTAATCCATATTCTCCGGGGCCCGAAACCTATTTTCATCGTCCTCGTCATAATGTGTGTGACTCCCCCATGAAGCTCGGCTACCACGTCTCCATCGCTGACGGGATCGACAGGTCCGTGGAGAGGGCGGTGGAGCTGGGCTGCGATACGTTCCAGATCTTCACCAGGAACCCGAGGAGCTGGGCCTCACGCCCCCTCCGGGAGGGGGAGGCAGAAGCCTTCAGGGCGAAGCGGGCGGAGGCAGGTTTAGACCCCGCGGTCGGACACATGCCCTACATCCTGAACCTGGCCTCCCCAGTTGACGGCATCTACGAGAGGTCGGTGGCTTCCCTGAGGTTGGGCCTTGAGAGGTGCGACGTCCTCGGGGTGGCGTTCCTCGTCACCCACCTTGGGAGCCACCTCGGATCCGGGGTCGAGGCGGGCCTGGGGCGCGTTGTGAAGGCCCTCGACGGTGTCATCGCAGAGGATGGCTCTGACGTGGTAGTCCTCCTGGAGAACGGGGCGGGTTCGGAGAACGGCGTCGGTTCGCGGTTCGAGGAGCTTGGACGCATCATCAGGGAGGTGGAGCTCCCGGAGAGGGTCGCCGTTTGCCTGGACACCTGCCATACCTTCGTCGCCGGGTACGACCTCAGGACGCCCGAGGCGCTCGGGGGGACGCTGGACGCCTTCGAGTCGTCAGTCGGGTTGGACGTGATCAGGGTGATACACCTGAATGACTCTGTGGGTAGCTTGGGCTCGGGGAGGGATCACCACGAGCACATCGGCCTCGGGGAGATCGGGTTGGACGGGTTCTGGGCGATCCTCGGCAGCCCTCTGTCACGCCTCCCCATGATCATGGAGACGCCTCAAGACGAGAGGCGCGAGGAAGGGGAGAACCTGAGGATCGTTAGAGATATGGCCGAGTCGCTTAGGCATTAACGCTCCCTTAGTTACCGAGTTCAATGCAAGGAGCACGCTTCGTTAGCGCTCATCCGATCTGGGCGTTCTTCAGACTGCTCTTTGAGGTCGGTGTCGTAGGGAGACTTGATGGCATACCCACCCTCTTCGTCTAAGTTGAATTCCTAGGGTAAGATTAAAATCAGGGTCAGGGTGAAGATTAGTTTGCCAGCCCCGGTGGCTTAGACTGGCCAAAGCGTCTCCTTGGTATCTTCCCTCGGGGGCCAAACAGGAGGAGATCGCGGGTTCAAATCCCGCCCGGGGCTCCATGTTTCTTTAACCCCCCCTTTGAGTTTGCGTAGGGTATGTGGGGGTTTGTTTTTGTGGTTGTT
>DATLAV010000083.1:0-4442 GCA_035527235.1 Patescibacteria group bacterium
GCTCACCATCGAGCCCCTGCCCGACATCTACGACAGCAGGACCGCGAACGTCACGCCAGAGGAGAGGGCTGAGGCGGTCAAGACACTGATCGAGACCGCACTCGACCACGACAAGCGAGTGACCTGGTCTACCGGAGCATATACAGTTGATACGGGGACATACGCGGTCGCCAACTCCCTCGGCGTCGAGGCCGAGATGACCTTCGCAGCGGCCTCAGCCGACATCGTCACCAAGGCGGGTGATGACGCTGTGCAGGGCTCAGGATACCGCGCGGCCCGCTCACTAAAAGTCTCGGACTTCGACTTCGGCGCGATGGCCCGTTCAGCGGCGGAGGACGCCGTGGACAGCATCGAGCCTAAGCTCATCCCAATTGGTGAGTACGAGGCCGTGCTTACACCTTCAGCCACATCGACCCTCACTGGCTTCATGGGGCGCCTCGGTTTCTCGGCCCGCTCCTACCAGGATGGCTTCAGCTGCCTCACCGACAAGATCGGGAGCCAGGTGTTTGACGAGAAGCTTACCGTCCACGACAAGGGGAGGTCGCTGGAGACATTCGGAGCAAGGCCCTTCGACGGCGAGGGTGTTCCCAAGGGGACGCTCAGGCTTGTAAAGGACGGGGTCCCGGAGAACCTCTGTTATGACAACTACACTGCGCTGAAGGACGGCACCGTGAGCACGGGCCACGCCATGTCCAAGGCTGGGAGCTCCTACTTCAGGGGCTTCCCGATGCCCATGAACATGGTGGTCGAGCCGGGGGACGCGGCCGTCGATGAGATGATCGAGGACACCAAGAGAGGTGTCCTGATAACCCGATTCCACTACGTGAACGCAATCCGCAACGACCTGGCGATCATCAGCGGACTGACGAGGGACGCCTGCTGGCTCATCGAGAACGGCGAGGTGAAGCACCCCATCAAGGTGATGAGGTTCACCGACTCCGTGCTCAGGGTCATGAAGGAGATCGATATGATTGGCGGCAATTCGACGGTCGAGAAGCTCCCCTCCGCGACCCTACCGGCATTGAAGGTGGCCAAGTTTAAGTTTACGGGGCAGTCAGAGTTTTAAAATTCCCTTTTTTCCCTTTTTTTGTTTAATTTATGGTGTCATCTAGTAATGCCGTCATCACTAATAATTAAAAAAACTTGGGAAAAATGAAGGGTTAGAAGAAGCTTCCGCCGTCCTTAGCGGTGAGCCTGCTCCAGAAGCTCGTGACCTGCTGCTGGATCTCCTCGATCTCATCGTCGTTTATGTGCCTGAACCTTCCCTGCATTTTCATGGCCTCGCGCACCGGCTTCAGCTCCTTGGGCTTGTACGTTAACCGGAAGCTATCGCCGTCGATGACCTCGTAGAGGGGCCAGAGACCCCCGAGGACCATCTCCCGTCCGACCTTGATCGTGTCGTTAGGGTTGAATGCCCAACCCGTCGGGCAGGGCGCGCTGACGTGGATGTACCTGAAGCCCTTGATGCCCTTGGCGTACAACAGCTTCCCGATGAAGTCCTCAGGATACGAAGTCGAGGCCGTTGCGACATAAGGGACGTTGTGGAGCGCCATCATCAGCGGGACGTTCTTTTTGTTCTCCTTCTTGCCTCGGCTCTTCACGCCGATCGGGGTCGTCGTCGTCCTGGCGTACTTGGTAGTGGCGCTGCTCCTCTGCCCGCCCGTGTTCATGTAGGCCTCGTTGTCGTAGACGATCCAGATGACGTTCTCGTTCCTCTCAGCGGCGGCAGAGAGCCCCTGGAAGCCAATGTCCACGGTCCCGCCGTCGCCTATGATGCCGGCGACGATGATGTCGTCCCTCCCCATGTGCTTGAACGCTCTGGTGAGGCCCGTCATCATTGCGCCTGCGCCCTCGAAGACCTCGCCGTAGATGGTAGGCGTCCTGATGTTCATGAAGGCAGGCCCACAGCAGGCTACCTGTTGCCTGACCAGGTTGGGCCCTAGGACCTTGCTCACTATCCGGGCGACGATGCTGCCCGCGCAGCCCTGGCAGGCCTGGTTTGCGGGCATGATGTTCTCCTTCTCGTCCAGGTTCCTTAGCGGATATGCTGTACTCATCTCAACTCACCTCCTAAACCCACTCCACCAGGGGGGCTACCGTCTCCCCCTTGGCAGCCTTTAGGGTCTTCTCGGCGACCCTCTCGATATCGCCTACCCTGACCTCCTTACCGGAGAGGCCGGCGTGGAACTGGAGCGTCTTGGGGCGCTCCTCCAGGTCGTAGATGCTGTTCCGGATGTTGCCGAAGACTATTCCCCCAGTCCCGATGCTCACGTTCCTGTCGATCACTCCTATCGCCTCTACCGCCTTCCCTATCCTCTGGAACTCTTCGGAGGGGAAGGGCTTGAAGGTCTTGAGCTTGACGAGGCCTACCTTGAGCCCCCGCTCCCGGAGGTTCCTGATGGCGGTCCTCGCTGTGCTGGCGATAGTTCCCATGCCGACGATCACCGCCTCGGCGTCGTCGCACATGTACTCCTCAACGAGGCCGTTGCCGTAGCTCCTGCCGAACCTCTTGCCGTACTCCTCGTTGACCTCCTTGATGACGTCCTTGGCGGTGAGCATCGCCTCGTGCTGGCTCCTCCACATGTGCTGGGGATCTCTACCGAAGCCGAACTGCTTCATCATGAACTCCATCATCTGCCCCATCTTCTCGGGGAGGAGGGGCCACTCGCTCTCGTAGGGGGGCAGGAAGTCGTCCACCTCATCCTGAGATGGGAGCTCGACTGGCTCCGCCGTGTAGCTGAGGATGTATCCGTCGCCGGCGAAGATCGCGGGCAGCCTCACGCGTTTGTCCTCTGCTATCTTGTAAGCCATGATGCCCGTGTCGAGGAGCTCCTGGCTGTGCTCGCACTCGAACATCATCCAGCCCGTCTCCCTCTGGGCCATCATGTCGGAGTGATCCGGCTGCATACCCTTGACACTCCTATGCACGACCGCCATCACCACCGGCAGCCTCGAGCCAGCGGTGACGTGCATCGGGTGATGCATGTAGAGGAGGCCGGGCCCCGATGTCGCCGTGAAGGCACGAGCCCCTGCGGCCGAGGCCGTGAAGGCAGAGGCCTGGGCGGTGAGCTCACCCTCCACTGTCACGTACTCGGCGTCCAGTTCACCTGAAGCGACCATGTCGGACAGGTACTGCACGATAGTCGTCTGCGGCGTTATGGGGAATGCCGAGATGAACCCAACCTTTGACAGCTTCGCCGAGTAGGCGATCGCCTTGTTCCCAACCATAACTTCCCATTGTTCCATCTAGATCTCCTCCTGCTTCATGGTAATCGCGTCCACCGGGCATTCCTCGGCGCAGATGCCACACCCCTTGCAGTGCATGTAGTTGATATCGGCCTTTTCGTCGACCATTGAGATGGCGACCTCGGGGCAGAATATGTAGCAACGCCTGCACCCGATGCACTTCTCCTGGTCAATCTCGGGGCGGAACATTCTCCATCCCGAGACATCCCTGTCGAGCATTCCAAGCTGCTTCACCTTGATGCCCTCGACGTCCGAGACGTCAACGGGCATGTTCACCTCCTCGTACGCCCTCCGGACCGCCTTCATGTTGACCTCGCCTATCATCCCGGGCCACTGCTTCAGGATGGCCCTCTCAAGGGACTCCAGTGACACCATGCCGGTCACCTTGGCGAAGGCCCCTATGATCGCTGTGTTGGTGATGGGTCTGCCAAGGGTCTCCATGGCGATCTTCGTAGCATCGACGGTGGCCACCCTGAAGGGGCCTCCCAGGCCGGTCTCCTTGCCGCCTCGGGGGTGATTGATGAGGACGAGGCCGCCCTTCTTCAGACCGTCGGTCACAGGGACCGAACGGCCTAGCAGCGGGTCCAGGACGACGACCATGTCTGGCTCGTGGACGAGGTCCCGCTCGTTCACTCGCTCCTCCGAGATCCGAAGGAAAGAGGTCACGGGTGCGCCGCGCCTCTCAGTCCCGTACATGGGGATGCCCTGAGTGAACTTGCCGTCGAAGTAGAGGGCAGTGGCGAGGACCCGGACGCCCGTGACGGCCCCCTGCCCACCCCTTCCGTGGAATCTTAATTCAATCAAGTCTTTTCACCAATATAATTGAAAAAGTATACAGTGTAAAAATATAAATCTGTTTCTGATCACGATCGGTTTCAACCAACCAGATACTCGATCGCCGCCTTGAGCCCCTCCTCGAACAGCCTGTCCCGCAGCGTGGGATCGACTATCCTACCGCTGTGGAAAAGTATGAGCGGCGCGTTGACGAGGTTGAAGACTGTCCCGGCTGCCAGGAGGTGGTCCCTGTCCTTGAAGACGCCCCTCATTATCCCGAGCTCTATCAAGTTAGAAAGGTGCTGGAGGTTCTCCTCCATGATCCTGGGCTGATCCACGAACTTCCTCGAGGTCAGGGGCTCGACAAGAAGGAAACGATATGCAGTCGGATCATCCCGAGACATCTCCGTGTAGTATGCCAG
>DATLAV010000084.1:0-2206 GCA_035527235.1 Patescibacteria group bacterium
CCAGGCGACGGAGGACATGGACACCTGGGGCATCTTGCCCTTCCTGAGGTCGGTGATGAACCTCTTGAGCCTGCGGTTCAGCGATGCTATGTCGGTTGCCTCCTCCCAGGGATAAGGGAATACAGAATATATGGGTTTTCCCGTTCCCGCGCTTATAATCAACAACTCTTTAATCTGGGTTCTCCCCAGTAATCGGGGTTGTATATATGCCGCAGAGGGTAGTATGTTCCGAATGCTCCAACCTTCTATACGAGGGTGATATTCTCAAATCTCCTCAAGACATCGTTAAAAAGTTCGACGGGAGGTGCCCGAGCTGCGGGAGAAAATTGACGTTCTCCACAAAAAATCTCAGCATCTATCCCTGTGAAGAGACAGACGACAAAGACCCACCTGAAGTATGAAACAGTTTTAACCCCTATGTCTATCATAGATAGAGGGTATAATATTGGATCTCAGGAAGACTCACATCTACGAGTACCACGTCGAACACGGCAACATTGTTGACTTCGGCGGATTCGCGATGCCCGTCTGGTATGAGGGCATAATCGCTGAGCATAACGCCGTTCGCGACGCAGTGGGCATTTTTGACACAAGCCACATGGGTAGATCGATGGCCGAGGGGCCTGACACTGAGAGGTTCCTGAACAGGGTCATCACCAACGATCTCTCAAAGCTTGGTCCGATGGGCGGTCTCTATTCGGTCATGTGCACCCCCGAGGGGGGCGTCGTCGATGACCTGATCCTGTACAAGTTGAGGGATGACAAGTACTTCATCGTCTACAACGCCGGGACCAGGGAGAAGGACTTCGCCTGGTTCACGAAGCACTCGGAGGGCTACGACGTGGAGCTCACCGACCTCTCGGACAACATGGCTATGATGGCAGTCCAGGGGCCGAAGGCGGTGGAGACGGTTAACGCAGTCACCGATGAGGACGTCACCGAGGTGGGGCGCTTCAATATTGCAGAGGTCACCTTGGAGGACCTCCCTAGTTTCGTCACGAGGACGGGGTACACCGGGGAGGACGGGTTCGAGGTATACGTCAAGGACTGCCCCCTGGTGAGCCCGGAGAAGGGGCTGAAGGCCTGGAACGCCCTCGTCGACGCCGGGGCGAAGCCCTGTGGCCTGGGTTCCCGGGACAGCCTGAGGCTCGAGGCGGGGCTCAACCTCTCGGGGCAGGACATCAACGAGGGGACGAATCCCCTGGAGGCGAAGCTGAGGTGGGTTATCAAGTTCAAGAAGGAGGGGGGCTTCATCGGCATGGAGGCTATCCGGGCAGTCAGGGATGAGGGGCTCAAGAGGGTGCAGGTGGGCATCGCCATGGTGGGGAGGGGGATACCGAGGCACGACTACGAGATCTGGGACGGCGAGGGTGCCGGGAAGATAGGAGTGGTCACCAGCGGAGGGTTGGCCCCGAGCCTCGGATACGGGATAGCTCTTGGCTACGTCCCCCTGGACTACTCGAAGATTGACGCCAAGGTGATGATCAAGATCCGGAGTCGCCTCGTGGAGGGAAAGATTGTTAAATCGCATCCCTTTTATGATGATTCCGTATACGGTTGGAAGAGGGTTAAGTGATGAGTGAGGAATACGAGGTTAAGGATGGCCTCCACTACACGGAGGAGCACGAGTGGGCGAAGGTACTCGACGACGGCTCTGTCCTCATCGGGGTCTCGGACTATGCCCAGAAGCAGCTCCACGAGATAGTGTACGTGGAGCTCCCAGAGGTGGGTGCCTCGGCTGATTACATGGGGGTCGTGGGCGCCCTGGAGTCTGTGAAGGCGGTCTCCGACATGAACTCGCCGGTGGCCGGGGAGATCCTTGAGGTGAACGAGGGGCTGCTGGATAGCCCGGAGAGGGTGAACGAGTCCCCGTACGGGGAGGGCTGGTTCGCGAAGGTGAGGCCGTCGGATCTGGACGGCGACCTGGGGAAGCTGATGGACGCTGCCGCCTACAGGGAGCATCTGAGTAGCCTGGCGCATTAGGGTTCCCGTGCGGGGGTCCCCAAGTGGCCAAAGGGGTCAGGTTCAGGTCCTGATGGACTAGTCCTTCGTGGGTTCGAATCCCACCCCCCGCACCATTCTTCCTGCTGTGAATGGTGGCATATGATACGCGATTTTTTTTCTTATGCGGCTGGCTTAGGATAAGGGTTCCCGGGCGTGTGGAGTATGTGGTTCTCTCTTAGTGTCATGTGGGTGTTCATGGGGG
>DATLAV010000085.1:0-3507 GCA_035527235.1 Patescibacteria group bacterium
TCCGGGGGGGAGAGCGACACCAGTTCTCGCCTTAAGGTCGTCGCCCACAATCAGCTCATTGAACTCGAAGCTTATGTCCCTCGTGTTCTCCAGAGCCTCCAGTACTTTGACGGCGGCAGCCATCACATCTGGTCCGATCCCGTCTCCAGGTATCTTCGCTATCTTGTAATTTGTCATCTCTACCACTTCTCCATGTTTTTCTTGAGATAAGGCACTAACCCACCCTCTGTCAAGACCTCCACCATGAACTCTGGAAGGGGCATGAACTCCAGCTCCTTCCCAGTCGTAACGTTCACGACCTTGCCCCCCGTGAGGTCAATCTCAAGCTCGTCCCCTTCGCTGACAGCGTCTGCTATCCCGGGGCACTCCAGCGCCGGCAGCCCCAGGTTTATCGCGTTCCTGTAGAAGATCCTCGCGAAGGACTCCGCCACGACTGCACCTACTCTAACGTACTTGAGGGCGATGGCGGCGTGCTCCCTGCTGGAGCCGCATCCAAAGTTGGTCCCGCCGACCACAATGTCCCCCTCTGCGACCTTCTCCGGGAACTCGGGGTCGACGCCCTCCATGGCGTGCTTCGCCATCTCGTAGGGGTCCACGAGCTCCAGGTACTTGCCGGGAACGATGAGATCAGTGTTCACGTCGTCCCCGAACTTCCAAGCGTTACCCTTGACTTTCATCGCTGACATCAGATATCCCTCGGATGGGTCACTACGCCGGTAACGGCTGACGCCGCCGTCACCGCCGGCGAGGCGAGGTAGACAAGTGCCTCCGGACTCCCCTGCCTCCCCT
This sequence comes from Patescibacteria group bacterium, assembly GCA_035527235.1. GTDB lineage: Archaea > Thermoproteota > Bathyarchaeia > TCS64 > TCS64 > BS750m-G28. The sequence continues at coordinate 790 of DATLAV010000085.1, forward strand.
TGAAGTTCCTGTTAGATGATGTTAGGCCTACCTCACCGGGGGCGAGGAGACCGATGTGGCCCCCGAAGCAGGCTCCGCAGCTTGGGTTGCTGAATATCGCTCCAGCCTCGACGAGGTCCTGTATGACTCCGGAGTCCAGGGCCTGGAGGTATACTTCCGACGACGCCGGCACGACGAGTAGCCTGACACCGGGGTGGACGTGCCTTCCCTGAAGTATCGAGGCTGCGACCTCCAGGTCCTCGAGGCGCCCGTTGGTGCATGAGCCCACGAAGGCCTGGTTTATCTTGAGGCCCGCCACCTCACCGATGGGCTTGACGTTGTCGACCTTGTGGGGGCAGGCGATCTGGGGCTCCAAAGCCTCCGCGTCGACGTTCAGGGTGCTCCTATAAACTGCGTTATCGTCGGCATGGACCGGAGTGTAATTACCATCCGTCCTCTCATTCAGGAACTCGAATGTCTTGTCGTCGGGCTCGATGATGCCGGCCTTGCCCCCCATCTCAATCGCCATGTTGCAGAGGGTCATCCGGCCGGAGACGCTCATGTCCTTGATCGTCTCTCCGGTGAACTCCAACGCGTTGTACGTTGCTCCGTCGGCACCGATCTGCCCCGCTGTGTACAGAATGACGTCCTTGGGTGCCACCCAGTCGGGCAGCTTGCCATCCACCACTACCTTTATCGTCTCGGGGACCCTGAGCCAGGTCTTCCCGGTCGCCAGTATCGCTCCCATGTCGGTGGAGCCTACGCCGGTGGCGAAGGCCCCGAAGGCTCCGTGGGTGCATGTGTGGCTGTCTGCGCCGATAACGAGCCTCCCAGGCTTCACGTGCCCCTTCTCGGGGAGTACTTGGTGGCAGACCCCCGAGTTTACGTCGTAGAGGTGCTTAAGCCCCTGCTCCTTTACGAAGACGCGGATGTCCCTGTGGACCTCCGCAGCCATGAGGGTCGAAGCTGGTGCGACGTGGTCGAGTATTATGACGACCTTCTCGTTGTCCCATACCTTCTGGACGCCCATCGCCTTCATGGCATTGACGGCTAGTATCGTTGTTAGGTCTGGCATCATGGCTATGTCTACATTAGCCTTCACGATCTCCCCTGCCGAGACCTCCTCGTTCCCAGAGGCTCTCGACAGGATCTTCTCAGAAACGGTTTTTCCCATCTTTCACTGTTCTCCTTTCTCTTTACTCCAACGGCGACTTGGCTCGGATTCCGAGGTCAGTAGGACGTTCATCCCCCTCAAGAAGGCGTTGATGCTGGCCATCACGATGTCCTCGTCTACGCCGCTTGAAGTGACCATCCTGTCGCCCATCCTGAGTCGTACGCCGACGTTAACGAGGGCGTCCGTTCCGCCCGTTATCGCCTCGACATTGTACCTGTCGAGGTATGCCCTGTACTTGGGGTTGATCGCCTTGCTCACGGCGTTGAGGGTGGCGTCTACAGGGCCGTTCCCCGTGGCTGCCTCCATGAAGCTACTACCGTTGAGTTGAAGCTTGACGGAGGCTGTTGGAGTTATCTTGTTCCCCGTGACCACGATGAACTCATCCAGCGTCAGCGGAGGCGCCCCCTCTAGGCCCAGCACATCCCGGGCTATGTCGAGCAGGTCCGCGTCGGTCACGCTCTCACCCTCATCGCCGACCCCCTTAACCCTATTAAGAATCTGCCTGAACTCATCCTCAGACGGCTCCAAACCGAGGTCGCCTAGTGACTTCCCGAGTCCTGCTGAGCCGGCGTGCTTTCCTGAGACGATGCTCCTCGCAGCCCCGACAAGCTCGGGGTCGATCGCCTCGTAGGTGAGGGGATTTCTCAGGATCGCATGGGTGTGGATCCCCGACTCGTGAGCAAACGCGTTGGCGCCTACGATGGCCTTGTTGGCCTGGACAGGCATCCCCATGAGTTTTGAGACGAGCTTCGACGTCTCGTAGAGTAGCTCCATCTTCACGCTGTGGTCCACCTGATAGAGGACTTTGAGCGTGACTGCGATCTCCTCCAGCGCAGCGTTCCCCGCCCTCTCACCGACGCCGTTAACGGTGGCGTGCACCTGGTCGGCCCCCGCCATAAGCGCGGCGATGGAGTTCGACACTCCGAGGCCGAAGTCGTCGTGGCAGTGGACGCTAAAGAACGCATCCGGGAACGTCTCCCTCATGTCAGCGAACCACTCGTACGACCTCTCCGGGGTCAGAATGCCCACGGTGTCGCAGAGGGAGGTCCTGTCGAGGCCGACCTCGAGCCCCCGCCTGATGACCTCCTTGAGGTAGTCCCTGTCGGTCCTGGAGCCGTCCTCGGTCGAGAGCTCGACGATGACCCCGTGATCCTTGGCGTGGGTTACAGCGTCCGCCATCATGTCCAAGACCTCCTCCCGGGTTTTCCCCAGCTTCTGCTCGATGTGGAGGTCAGAAGTCGGTACGATTACGTTGACGCTGTCGACGCCGCAGTCGATGGCGACATCGATGTCACTCTTCACGCCTCTCGTCGCGCTGCACACCTCGGCGCTAAGCCCTTCATCTGCGATTAGCTTCACGCCACGGGCCTCACCCTTCGATACCGCAGCGAACCCGGCCTCTACCACCTCGACCCCCAGCCGATCCAGCGCTAGAGCTATCTCAAGCTTCTTTTGAGGGCTGAGGGATACGCCGGGGGTCTGTTCTCCATCTCGGAGAGTCGTGTCCAAAAATCTAACGTGTTCTTTAAAGTCCGCTAATAAAGCGATACCCCATGTATCATCCC
>DATLAV010000086.1:0-2605 GCA_035527235.1 Patescibacteria group bacterium
AACGAGGCAGGTGGTCGCCTCGACGGTATCGAGGGAGTCAAGGACGACGGCACCGTGGTGTTCGTAGAGAAGAACGTGGATCTCATGAGGGAGGTCGTCGGATACGAGTGCGAGGAGCTGAAGGTCTCAGAGTCCGAGGAGAGGGCTAGGGAGCTCAACTCCAAGCTCAAGAAGCTCTATGAGAAGTACAACGTGAGTTAACGGGAGAGCCCATTCGGGAAGACGAGGGACTTCACCACTACCGGGATGAACCCCCTCTCCCAGGAGGGCTCACCTATATCTACGAAGTTGAAGTCGTGAAGCTTGATCTCGTCGATGGAGACGAGGCTCCTGCCTGGTGCCACCTCCTCGCTGAAGACCCTGCCCATCCCCATCCCGATGTCAGCCTCGAAGACCAGCACGACGGGGACCGCATCAGGACATCCCTCGATTGAATTGTAGATCGCCCTGCAGAGCCTCTGCATCAGCTCATAGGAGGGCCTACTGATCACCTCCCTGCTGAACGCAAGGGCGAAGGCGTCATCACCTCGGAGGTCGTGCAGTTCCATCGCCCTCCGTATCTCACACGTCATGGTCTCCTCTGAGAGCTGAACGCTCTGGAACTTCGGTGAGACCACGGGTAGGTTTCTCAATGGAAGGAGTTTGGCGTTCGAGATCAACGTGGTCGAACCACTCACCTGCAGAGTGTACTGGGACTCCCCGATGACTGTGGCACGGATCCCCTCAGCGGGCTCCTCGATGGAGACATCGAATGCCTGAGCCCTCCGCATTATCTCCTCACCCAGTAGCCTGCCGAGGTCCCCGAAGTCCCGGCTCTCACGACCGTAGATGTACTCCGATACGCCGCCGGAGAAGAAGATAGCGTCCACGCCCCCAGCATAGCTGAGGGGAGGTGTGACCAGCAGACTCTCAGTAAGAAGGGAGAGAGAACCACGCTCCATCACCTCGAAGAGGCAGCCTGCTAAACTGGCAGCGAAGGCACGCTGATCACGCTCCGGGAACACTTCGTTGACCTCAAGGGAGAGCCCAACTGACTCGGCAACCAGCTCCGCGGGCCTCTCGACCCTGACCAGCCTGTCGGACTCGTCCAGCACGACGTGGCGAGCCCCGACGTACAGGGAGGCGGTGTCCATAACCTCGCCGTTCCTCACGACTGCGAGCTTCGTGGTGCCTCCTCCGACGTCGACGTTCATCACGGTGCTCCGCTCGGTCGATGACCTGAGGACCGCCCCGGAACCGTGAGCCGCGAGGACGGCCTCATAGTTGGGCCCCGCGGTGGCGCAGACGAATCGTCCACCCCTCTCGGCGAAGAACCCTGTGATCCTGCGGGCGTTCTCCCGGGTCGCTGCGACGCCGGTGATGATGATGGCCCCGGTCTCCACGTCCTCGGGGTCCTGGTCGGCCTCGGTGTACGCCGATGAGATGAGGGATGAGAGCGCTCCCTCGTCGATCGTGGTCCCCGTGAAGGGCGTCAGGGAGACGGGGGAGAGGTAGGTGATCTCCCTACAGACGACGTCCAGCTTCTGACTCCCTTCGGGGTACCCGAGGACGAGCCTGGAGAAGACGAGCTGGGTCGTGGTGGAACCTATGTCTATGCCGACGCTGCTGATGCTCATGTTCACGGGGTCCACGGGAACGGCACTCCCATAACTCGATGAAGGATCGTAATAAAACGTGTCCACTGGACTGGATGGAAAAAAGGGTGTCGGTTCACGCGACTAGGGGAGCTCCACGGAGCCGACCTCAGCGAGGTCGTCGAGCCAGTTCATCTTCACCATGCCACTGCTGAGTGTGTAGAGCACGTCGTCGATGTAGAGGCTCCTCTCCACCATGAGCTCGGAATCGAAGTAGTAGCCGCTCTTCAGGAACGCCTCGTCCCCCTCGATGTGGGAGACGACGCCCCGTAGCCGTATTCCCTCCTCGGGGGAGACATGGAACACGTGGGCGCCCTGGTAGACGTATTCGCCGTAGGCGTTCGCCAGGACGTCGTCCGCGTAGTCGCTCTCATCGATCTCGGCCACCAGTATGGGGATCACCAGGAGGTTCCTCGACCTGCTGAAGAGGACCGCCTTGTGGTCGTAGAGGGCCGGGGTGTCCGTGCCCCTGTCACCGATCTCTAGCTTCGAGAGCTCCCTCGGGTTCTCGACGTCGCTGACGTCGAAGAGGGAGATCTTCACACCCTGATACCAGGCGAAGTCCCCCTCCTCGGCCTCAACGGTCTCCTTCCCGATGCCGATGAGGTGGTCCTCATCGTATGGGTGGAGGTAGTCGGAGTAACCGGGGATCTTCAGCTTGCCCAGCACGAAGGGGTTCTCCGGGTCGTTAAGGTCGATGGTGAAGAGGGGGTCAACCTTCTTGAAGGTGACCAGGTAGCATCGCCCGCCCATGAACCTCGCCGAGTGGATCCTCTCCCCCGGCGCCAGGTCCTCGAGGCGGCCTACGATGTTCAGGCTTGAGTTGAGGACGTAGACGTTGTTGCTTGTGTCGCCGCCGCTCCGGGAGACACGCCCCGCGGTGGTAGCGATCCTGAAGTGGTCGTCGTACTCGTCCATGGAGAACTGGTTGAGCACATTGCCAGGGACGGCGCCATCGGCGGTGTACTCGA
>DATLAV010000087.1:0-4983 GCA_035527235.1 Patescibacteria group bacterium
GGTTCTCAGGGACCTAGACAGACCCCTCACAGGCCTCAAGCTGGACCGGTCGACGCTCCCCTTCGATATGGAGGGGCTGGAGGAGGCCCACATGCTTTCAAACGGGAAGCTCATCATGAGCGGGGGGGACGGCGTCGTCTACTCGCTGGATCTCGCGAAGGAGAGCAACAGGGACCTGCTCGTCAACATTGTGGGGGACATTATCCCAAAGCTCAAGAACCTCGCTGATCAAGGCTACCAGTTCGAGCCTAGGGAGGTTCAGGCGCCCGCAGCCGAACAGTTCGTCATCGAGCCCACTGATATAGAGCCTGATCTCGTCGAGCCGGAGCCCGTCGTGGTGGAGCCACCTGTGGTTGAGGAGCTGCCTATACTCAAGGAGCAAGTTGTTGAGCCAGAGGTTCAGGCTCCCGAGGAGCAGGAGGAGGCACCGGAGCCACCTGATAGGGTCATCATTGAGGAGCCACAGGCCCCAGAGGTGCGTGAAGAGGAGCCGAAGCCAGAGATCGAGCTACCTGAATCCATCATCGACCTCCCGATCTGGGAGCCAATCTCCGTCGAGGAGGAGAAGGTGGAGGAGCCGCACCCCGAGAAGATAGAGAGGCTGACGAAGGCCGCCGCTATGAGGAGGGGAAACCAGATCAGCAGGCTCAGGATGATCGTCGGCAGGCAGAAGGAGTCCACCGCCAGGGAGATGGAGAGGGTGAGGAGGCTGAGGGACGCCCATATAAGGAAGCTGAGGCAGTCCACGGGGGTCTACGTCGAGCCCGAGGAGGAAGAGGGGTTGATGGACAGATTTAAGGGATGGCTCAAGGGTCCCGGGAAGAAGCGAAAGTGATGACCCGCCGCCTGGGTAAGACAGATAAAAGGCTAGGTGGACTAGATCAACCGGTGTAAATAGTGAAGCTCAAGTTTCTTGGACACGCCAGCTGGAAGCTCAAGGCAGGCGGTAAGACCTTCTACATCGACCCCTACCAAGGTGAGTATGACGAGGAGGCGGACGTCATCCTGTCGAGCCACTCCCACACGGACCACTGCGACCCCTCGAAGATTAACATGGTGAAGGGGGAGAAGACGGTCATCGTTGCACCCCCTGACTGCGAAATGAAGCTCAACTCCCCGGTGAAGAGCCTGAGGCCTGGCGAGCACGCGACCTTCGGGGACGTGGTCGTCGAGGCGGTGGAGGCCCACAACGTGAAGCGGTTCAGGTCTCCGGGAGTGCCCTTCCACCCAAAGGGGCTGGGAGTGGGATACCTGATCAAGGCGGAGGGGAAGACGATCTACCACGTGGGGGACTCGGACTTCATCGAGGAGATGAAGGGGCTCAAGGACATCGACGTGATGCTTATCCCCAGCGGGGGCACCTACACGATGGACAACGAGGACGCAGCAGAGGCCGCCGTAGCGGTACATCCCAAGGTGGCGATCCCGATGCATATCTGGGACACGGACCCCGGTGAGTTCAAGAAGAAGGTCGAGTCGGTCTCAGACGTCAGCGTCGTCATCCTCAAGGTCGGCGACACCTACGACGTCTAAACACCATTTTTTTTAAAAAAAGGATTTGTTACATCCACTGGTCCAGTGGCGGCTTCGCTTCGGGTGGCACTGGTGACCTGTAGCTCCTGCCGGCCAGCCTCCTCGCCAGCTCGTCCTTGGCCGCTTTGAGGAGCGCGGGCTTCGTCATGAGGTCGAGGGCAGACGTGGCCATCACCTTGGAGGCGAAGACGAGGGACTTGTGGCCGATGCTCATCCCCGACATCGCGGTGTTCTGCCATGAATGGCCGGGGGTCCCCAGGACGTATGTGGCTGTGCCGAACTCCATGGTGGGCGTGTTCCAGCTCACGTCAGAGACATCGGTGGAGCCGTGGCTGACCTCACCCTCGTTCCAGGCGTCGGGGACGCTCCGGTCGATGACGACGTCCATGAGCTCCTCCCAGTTGGGACGCTTCGACTTCCTCAGCGAGTTCCTCTTGGCAGCGGGTGAGATGGACTTCGCGATCTCCTCGGCGAAGCGCATCTCCTCGTCGGTGTACTCCGGGGGGCCTATCTCCCTCATGTTGTTGATGACGAGATCGCTGAGGGTCCTGCTCGGGATCTTGTTGTAGATGCCCTTGACGAACTCGACCTTGAGGCGGGTCTCCGTCATGAGGGAGGCTCCCTCCGCTATCTTGAGGATCCTGTTGTAGATGGGCTCAAGCTGGTCCCTCTCAGGCGCCCTGATGAGGTACCAGCTCTTGGAGTAGCCGGGCACCACGTTGGGCTGCCCCCCGCCGTCCTCAATTACGTAATGGATGCGGGCGTCCTGGATGACGTGCTCCCGGAGGTAGTTGACCCCCATGTTCATCAGCTCCACCGCGTCGAGGGCGCTCCTCCCCTGCTCGGGGCTCCCCGCCGCGTGGCTCGTCTTACCGTAGTAGTGGAACTTGACGGCGTTGTTCGCGTTGCTACTGGAGAGGCTACCGTAGTTCACCTGGCCCGGGTGGTGGCTGAGCACCGCGTCGACGCCGTCGAACACCCCCTCCCTCACCATCCAGACCTTGCCGCTGAGCATCTCCTCCGCGGGGCACCCGTAGAACCTGATCGTCCCCGGTATCCTCAGCCGCTCCATGGCGTACCTCACTGCGAGGGCTCCCCCTACGCCCGACGTGCCGTGGATGTTGTGGCCGCAGCCGTGGCCCGGCGCCCCCTCATCGATGGGCTCCTTGCGGGGCACCGCCTTCTGGGATAGCCCCGGCAATGCATCGTACTCCCCCATAATCCCTATTGTGGGGCTGCCGCTGCCCCAGGTGGCGGTGAAGGCCGTCGGGATGCCGGCGACCCCCCTCTCCACATTGAAGCCGTGGCCCTCCAACTCGTCGGAGAGCAGCTTCGCCGACTTGAACTCGACGAATCCGAGCTCGGCGTAGCCCCAGATCGCTTCGCTGATCTCCACAAGCCTATCGCTGTTGGAGTCGATCCAGTCGACGGCGATCTCCTTTCCCTTCTCAGACATGATTATCAGTGAGTTTACTCGCAACTAGTATTTCTCGGTGTTGAAAGAGGGGTGACCCCTCAAATCCCCAGGTGCCTCTTCAGCGACTCCCTGGTCACGACCCTGTAGGCAGGGTTGTAGGCGGCCCTGTACTCCTCGGAGTGATGGTGGGGGCGCGAACCCTCGCCCTCCAGCTCCTCATCCAGCACCCCGAGCTCAGCGGCGTCTACCTCCACCTCCCCGGACCCCGCCAGCCCCTTGAGCGCGTCCCAGGCAGCCCTGAACTTCTCGGGGTCGCCCTTGATCCGGGAGGACTCCGCCATGGCCTTGAAGAGGCTCTCCAAGGGTAGGCCTTGAGCCTTGAAGAGCCTCAGGTTAACCCTCACCATCGAGCAGTCGGCGGTGACGCTCTCGATGAGGGGCTCGTTGGGACGCTCGGTGGGGTTGACTCTCTCACATTCCTTAACAAGCCAGTCCAAAGCCGAGTCACCCATGATGTGGCCGACGCCGAAGACCCCCTGGTAGATGAGCTTGTAAAAGTCCGTCGCCCTCATCAGGGGCCTCCTCGTGTAGTGCTCCTTGAGGAGGACGGCCAGGGCGTCCTCGTAAACCATCGATATTGAGGACGCCCCTCGACCTAAAAGGTAAACTCCCCTAGGCGGGCTGAGCCTTCTTGACTAGGCGGATGGCCTGCTTGGGGCAGGTGCTGACGCAGAGGCCGCAGCCAAAGCAGCTCTCCGGACGATAGGCGAGTTTGCCGTCGACCATCTGCCTCGCCTCGAAGACGCACCTCTCTGCGCAGACGCCGCAGTCGATGCAAACGCCCTCGTCCGTCTCCGAGACGAGGTCGGACTTGAGGACGTGCTTGGCCAGCCCGAACCTGAGGAGCCCAGAGAGGGTGTGACAGCAGCAGGTGCAGCAGCTGCAGATGATGGTAGGTCGGTCGTCGCCCTCCATGGTGTAGGCCATGTGGACGAGCCCCGCCTCGTGGGAGCGCCTCAGGGCATCGAGGGCCTCCTCGAGGGTGACCTCACGGGGATGGTACTGGGTGAACTCGTCCTCGGCGTCGGCGGCCTCATCTATGGAGATGCAGACGTCGAGGGGAGAGTCGCAGTTGCCCTTGTCGGTCCTGCATCCGCAGTCCTGGAGGACGATAAGCCTGGCGGCCCTCAGTATCTCTTCCATGCGACTGAGGTCGAGAACCCTGTGCTCCGCTTTCACCCCGATGTCAACCGGTATAGTGACCGCCTTGTCAATGTCGGCGTAGATTCTCTCAAGCTCTTCCTCGGTGTAGTCCCTCTCGAAGCGCTTGTCACGGAGTTTTCCTTGCATAGATCTCCGTCGATGTCGACGGGATTTAGGGTTTCCTGTCTGGGCTCCGCTGGAGGACGTAGAAGAGGGCAGTCCCGAGGAGCGTTATGGAGCTTCCGATGACGAAGATGATCCTCAGCCCGAACATGTCCCCGAGGATGCCGGAGGCGAGGGGGCCGGCGATCATGCCGACGCTCATGGCGCTCTGGAGGACACTCATCGTCGTGCCGATGCCAAGCTCCCTTCCCTCGATGGCCACCAGAGCAGTGAGAGCGGGCATGCCGAGGGCCCCGCCGACGGTGAAGACCAGCTGTGCCCCTATCACCTCCCACACGTTGTTGGTGAGGGGGATGAGGAGAAGCCCCACTGACCCCAAGACGCCGCCCAGGACAGTGAGCCCTATCTTGTTGTACCTGTCCGCAAGCTCCCCGAAGGGCCCCTGACTGAAAGCGGAGACGAGCTGGCTCACCGAGAGTATCAGCCCGATCATGGATAAGGAGAGCCCGAGGCCCCCCTCGGCGACGGGGATCGAGAGGTAAATGGAGAGGAATCCCATGACGCTTCCCCGGCCCAGGGCGCCCACGGCCCTGTAGATGAAGGCGGCCCTGAGGAGCTTGTTTGAGAGGACCTTGCCGAAGGAGGGGCGCGGCCTCTCCCTGGCCTCATCCGTGATCCTCTCATCTGGAAGGAACACCAAGACCAGG
>DATLAV010000088.1:0-5676 GCA_035527235.1 Patescibacteria group bacterium
TTGACGGAGGCGAGGCGGCCCTCGAACATCTTGAGGAGGTCGAAGGTCCTCTGCGACATCGTCAACCTGCCAAATCCCTCAGTCACGATGAGGGTGAGGCCGACATCCTCGTGCCCCGTTATGGCGACGCCTATCTCCTCCCCTGTGAACCGAATGATGTCGGTGTGGCGGACTCCTCCCACCATGATGCAGGAGACGCCGACTTCACTGGCCTTCCTGAGGGCGTCCAGGGTGACCAGGGACCCCCCAACGAGGACCGCGCCTCGATCCCCGGCATGAATGTGCTCCTCTGTGAGCTCCTCCTCGGGGGAGTCGACCGCAATCCTGATCTTCCCGTGGCTCTCACCGCCGATGCCGAAGATGCCCTGAACGAGGGCTGCGTTGGTCTCGATGACGACGCCCTCCCCCGGCATCACTTCAGATACTTTTCCGGGAATGTAGGCGTTCAAGTTGAGGGGTATCGGGGCTCCCCTGAGGATGATCTGACCGGTGATCTCGGATATGGACTCTATGAACCCATCTATGGGAGAGACGACCTGCTTCTTGATCAGGCCGAAGAGGGCGGTGTAGTAGGCGATGTTATCCCCCTCGCTGACCTCGTCGCCCTCCTTCTTCTGCATGTACCTAAACAGATCGGTGGCGTCGACGCCCATTATCGATGACGCCTTCACGATCTGGGGCTCGCCGCTGATCCTTGCCTGCGCTACGATGGTGCTGTATTCAACTTCGCCACCGACCTCGACTAAAACCTGTCCCTGGATTGGGAGGCGGCGGGTCTTCTGGACCAGTATGGACCGCTTCACCTTGAGGCCCGGTGTGTAGGCGTGGGCCTCTGAGGATGTCTTGTCCTCTGATTGATTCGATGTCATCTTAGATGATCTCCTCAAGCTCTTCCTCGGGATAGAGGTCCAGAGCCTTGAACCACTCCTGAAGCAACCTTCTCCTTGTGTCCGCCTCCTCGGGGAGCACAAGGGGTCGACCTCTGGCGTCCATGAGCACTCCGGCCACTCCCCCCATGATCGTGGTCTCGAGGGTGTTCCCGTCCCCCTTTCCAACGTCGAAGCGCTTCGCGGGTCGTATCACCGCTTCAGCCTCGCTCCTCTCCGGAAGCTCGATGCGCTTGACCTCCCCGAACTTGAGCTTCTCCACCAACGTCTCCCCGCTGGGCATCTTCAGCTCCACAGTCATCACTTCCTCCCCTAGCTCCGCCGTTCCGGCCGGGGCTATGCACGTGCCAAGTCTTACGAGGCAGTCCTTATCGAAGATGTTCCACGCTGCGTCTCTGTAGACAGTCGATAGGACGCCGAGGTGGGGCATCATGAAGACGCTGTCTTGGAACATCTTCGTCACACCCTCGGGCTGCCAGGCGTCGGTGAGTATGAACATAGACTGGATCCTCCTCGGAGCGTGGCTGAGGAGACCACCCGTGCCGGCGAAGATGTCGATTTCCATCATCTTGATGTAGGACTCCTCCAGCTGCTGCTCAAACATCGAGGCGATGTCCCTCTTCACCTGTATCCCCTTGAGCCTCGTCGCTATGGTCCTGTGATGGACCAAGCCGAGGCGGAGCGCCTCCCTCGCTACGGAGTGCTCCACTATGAGGTCCTCAAGGGTCTGCGGGATGGTGGTGGGCCTGATCATCTTGTTCATGAGCCTGCTTGAGACATCCTCCTCGTCGAGGTCGAAGGGCAGCCACCGCATTATGTTCTCGATGCCCGCCTCCTTCATTACGTTGGTGACGCTGTAGCTCATACCCAGGTTGGCGCTCACGCTCCTGACGAAGCGGTCGTCGACCACCGAGTAGATGTTGGTCGTCGCTCCCCCGAGCCCCACGCCCAGGACGTTCTCCTTGAAGCTGCTGGCGATGAGCTGCATCGCTATGCCCTCGCCGGCCGGTGTTGGCATGATATCGACGTCGGTCCACTTCATGAGCTTTGAGTATCCCGGTGCGTGGCTCATGACGTGCTCCATGAAGAGTTCGTGGACCGCCCGACGGGCGGGCTCGGTGTTCTCCAGCTCCAGCACGGGGCGGATGTTGTCCACCATGTCTAGGGCGAACTCCCCGCCCATCAGCTCTTCTACCTTTTGCCTCAGATCCTTGTTGCCGGCGTAGACGATGGGGAGTTTATAGCCGACGCCGAGTCGAGGTTTCGGCTCTGCTGCCTTGATCAGCTCCACGATCTCGATGACTCTGGCTGTCGCCCCTCCGTCGGTGCCTCCTGCTAGGAGTATCATGTCCGGCCTCAGGTTGCGTATTCTCTGGATCTTCTGGAATATCTTGCGTCCGTCGTCCTGGGCTATGACATCCATGACGATGGCGCCTGCGCCGAGTGCAGCCCTGTTGGCGCTCTCGGCGGTCATCGTCTTGATGAGGCCGGCGACCATCATCTGGAGGCCTCCCCCGGCGCTGCTCGTGGTGACGTAGAGGTCCACACCTATGTTTCCGTCGTAGGGGACGACGATGCCGCTGCCGTCGCTGGCGAGTATCTTGTGGTCGATGAGCTCCTCCACCTCCCTCACGGCGTTCTGGACGCCCATGGTGACGTCCTCGAAAGGAGCCTCGACGGTCGTCGGCGCCTCACCTGCCACGAGGAACCTCCACTCCCCCTGTGTCTTATGGAAGAATCTTGCCTTCGTCGTGGTACTCCCGACGTCGGTCGCTAGAATATACTGCATCTCTTCAAGCGGTTTTCTGGTTGAGGCCATCGCTATTCCGTAGGATTCTTCAAAGCTTATGCTTAAAGCTTTCTGACCAACACTGTTTCAACGTTCTGTATTATAATGAGGTTAGAAGGGTAGGAAGCGTCTCCAGCCCTTCTTCGATTTCTCCTCCTCTGCCTCACCATTCACGGTCTCCTCCTTGCGACGTTCTTCAGCGGCCTTGGCTTTATCCTCCTCTTCCATGGCCTCAATGAGGGAGACGAGTCTCTCTATGTTCTTGTGTTTCTCGAAGACCTGAAGGATGATCTCTCCCTTCATTCCCAGGTCTTCTCCCAGGGCTGGCAGTACGGGGGAGAGGAAGAACCGTCCCATGGTCGCACTCACGAAGCTCAGGGGGTTTAGGGTCTCCAACAGCATTATCGCTGGGACTCCCAGTCTGCGCTTGCGAACCTCCTGGGCCACCCTCATGATGACCTCGTCCTCTTCCTCAGGGGTAACCTCGTGATTCGAAAACATTTTTCCACACTTTCAGCTTGCGCAGGCTGATATAAACTCATTATATGGGATATAATAACTTCTCCGAATGAAACCAGAACTGCTGGATCTAGTTCTGATGATATTGTAAGTTGCATGTTGACATGAATATATAGAACATAGGGCGTAGACTGATGGAGGGTCGCAGACATGTTGTCGTCTTCACTCGTTGGTCAGGGAGTAGACATATTCGACGTCCTTCTCATAGCTCTCCCCTTCCTAGCGTTATACCTCTATTTTACCCAGGGCAGAGGCGAGAAGCTCCCAGAAGGCGAGACAATGACCGACATGTGGTACACGCCCCAGGGTGTAGGGGAGACGTACGAGGCGGTTTTAGGGGTCATCGAGGAGTGGAGGGAGGAGGAGGCGGAGACGGAGCCTAGGTCATCGGGCCGGCTCTCAGGTCTCCTCAGGGGCCTCGCAAGGAGGAGATCCGAGCCCAGGTTCGTCGAGAGGGAGAAAGACTCGCCGAGGCTCTACAGGATGCTCGATCGCACCGGGCCGATCTACTTTGAGTTCACGGAGGTTGAGGGCGGGGGGACGGTCGTGAAGGCGACGTATAACTCGAACATCAAAGCCAGGGTGACCCGGTTCAAGGCGAGGCAACCCCTCAGGATACCCGCGGTTCCCCTCGGAAGCAGATGCCCGGCCTGTGGCAAGGCGACGCTTCCAGAGTTCAACCTGTGCCCGTACTGCGGTGAGGCCCTCATCAAGGAGTAGGTAGGCCGAGTGGGGCTTGTACCGCCCTTTATCGAGTACATGGTTAAGCATATTCCTGGGCGTTCTGATCCCTGTTTAGGGTCTCAGGCACCCTCGACAGTAAATGAAGAAAAAAAAATAGATTGGGCGCCTATGCCTTGGACTCGATGAACCGGCTGACGGCCTCGGATACCTTTGTCCCGGGGTCCACCTTGTAGAGTTTGATCCCGCTGATCTGCATCAGTGTGATGGCTCCCGGGCCCACATCGGCGGCGAGGATGATGTCCACACCCCGGTCCTTCATGCTCTTCATGACGATGGGGCCCGTGCCCTGGGTGAGGCTCGAGGCCTCGTTCTCCTGCACCGTCACCTTCTCTTTCTTGTTGTCGATGATCTCAACGAAGGTGAAGTAGGGTGCCTTCGCGAAGATGCTCGACACGGAATCCCTGCTTCCCCTGTCTCCCTTGGTGGGTACCGCTATGAGCTCCCTGGGCGTCATGTAGGCTCAACCAGCCTCTTCTTCACTTCCTCCGGCTGCCGTTCCAGTTCGGAGCTCATGTCCCCCATCTCCACTATTAGATAGTAGGGGCACCTGCCGAATCTCGTGGAGACCTGGGAGTCCAGGTCCGACCCTGTGGAGGAGACTGCGACTTTCAGGAGTCACTCCCCCTTCTCGAGTTCCTGCAGACGCTTCTTCATAGCTTCCATCTGGGAGGTTATCGCTCCCATCTGTTCCTCGAGGAACTGCTTCTCCTGCTCCGGCGATGCGGTGTAAGGAACCCCGCCGTAATACGGGGCGCTCCGAGGCCACGTGGAGGGTGCCGTCCCCTGCTCGACGTGCCTCTTCATCTCATCGATGTCCTTGGCCAGGATCTCCCTCTCTGCCTGCAGTCTCTCCAGCTCTGCCTGGGGATCTGGCGTAGGGGGATAGGGAACACCGCCTTGGAACTTGGGGTCTGCCCACCACCATCTGGGTAGCCATGGGAACCTTGCGCAGGAGTACGGGCTTGTGCTGCCGTAGTAGCCATAGTCTCTCCCGTATCCCAGCCCTCGGCCATAGCCAACTCCTCCATATCCCACTCCGTATTCTCTTCCGTAGCTGTGGGCCTTTCTAGGCCTCTGCCACGGGGGTAGGTCTCTGAAGGGGACGTTCCCGGGATATCTCCCGCGCTCCCTTCCTCTCCATCCCATTCTTTTTCTCATCTCCTATTTCTGTGCTTATGCACAGTTTCAATTATGTGTCTATGCGCGGAAACATATAAATATTGTGCATAATCACAGAATACCGTATGATGCGCAGGAGGCGCAGGGGCCGCCAGGGGAGACACCCGATACCAGTTTACATAGAGCAGCCTGCCGCCACCCGAGAGTTTAATCCGGAGCCCAGCAGCAGGGCGCCCCCCGTCATGCTCGAGCCCGCGGAGCTGGAAGCCATGAGGCTCGTCGACCTGGAGGGACTCTCCCAGGAGGAGGCCGGCGGGAGGATGCGAGTGAGCAGGGGCACCGTCTGGCGGCTACTCCAGAGCGCGAGGCAGAAGGTCACCTCCGCCCTCGTAGAGGGGAGGCCCCTCACCATCCACGACCAGGGAGACGCGCCTGAGAAGGCGTGACCCGTATCACGTCTGGTGACGCGCAGCCTCAATTGGAGATAGTCTTCCTGAACTCCCCGACATCTACCTCCACGGTGAGACCCTGTTAGCGTTAAAGGGGGACATCCTTCCAGTCCCCTCGATCAACTTCTAGGCGGAAAACAATTATAAGATGGCGGGCCCGGTGGGATTT
>DATLAV010000089.1:0-2622 GCA_035527235.1 Patescibacteria group bacterium
CTGATCTTTGAGAGGACGCCTCCGCCCCCGAAGGAGCCCAAGAAGAAGGACGAGTAATCCCTTTTTCCTCTAATTTTCTAATACTTCGCTTATAGCCTCAGCTATCTCCCTGGAGGCCCTGTTGACCTCGGGGGTGATCTCGGTGCCAAAGGTGATGTCCTTCACCTGGATCCCCAGAAGGGCTACGTTGGAGCTCATCGTTCTCTCGATAAAGTTGGAGAAGACGGTCAACGGCAGGCTGTGGGTTGAGACCGTGGAGCCCCCTATCGCTTGTGTGGGGATCATCCTGGCCTCCCCGGGTCTGCCCTCGAAATGAGCGGCGTCGACCATGAGCACGTGGGTCGGTCTGAACTCCCTGATGGCGCCCGTGAAGCTCTCGGGGACGGTCTCTGCCTTCAAGACCAGAACGTCTTCCCTCGGCCTCTCCTCGAGGTGGTCGACGACCAGAAGCCCGACGGCGTCGTCCCCCCTTATGGGGCTACCTATCCCGACGATCACCACTCTCCTCCCCTCGGCTTCTCCCAAGAACTCCCGCAGTTCGTCCTTCAGGGTCATGCTATAGGAACAACGGGCCCACGGAATAAAAATGTTAGAAGGGCTATCGGGGGCTCGCTCCCTGAGGATGGAGCAGGTCACGCATTGGGGGCGCCGAGGCCTATGATGTATGTGCCTCATGAAATGAGGGCTGATAACTGTGTCAGATTTTCTAGAATATCCAATTTGTCCACCAATTGGATGACTTTTTCCACGTTATCCTCGGGCAACTGTGAGGATGCCAACGCTGTGAATTTTTCCTTAATGAAGCCAGGGGGTATAGGTGGTTTGTCCTCTTCAAACATCGAGTAATGGTCATCTCGGGTGATGATTTCCAGCCTAGTGCCGATCTTCGTTGGGAACACCTCGTTTATCTCCGGGTCGCTGTAGACCTCGCATTTCTTGCCAAGTTCGACGACCCTCGGATCATCGTAGCACTCGAAGAATTCCTTCAGGAACACCTGACCCTGAACGAGGGCGATGGCGACCGCCACCGCTGCGTGGTTTTGGGCATGCAGGGGGGTCTCCGCCACCTTAAGCTGGTTCTCAGCCGTGATATGGTTTAGGCCGATCCTTACATTCTCGACGTCCTCGGGTTTAATCCCGTGCTTTCTCTGGGCTTGAAGAGCCAGTCGGATCGGTGGACATAGTTCGTGGCAGCACGCGTATGGCTTGAACTTGCACCCCAGTATCTTGTATTCTGTTCCCAAGCCCTCCGTCAACCTTGAGAGATCGTAACTCTCCGCATGGGTCGCGAGCAGGCCATATTTTCCCTCGAAGACGGTTGACGGTCCAGTGTAGCCCTCCTGTGCAAGAAGCGCGGAGAGAACGCCGTTCATGGCTGCCTTGCCCGCGTGCAGCCTCTTGCTCATATCGCCGGTGGTCAACCATTCATCGAGACCTGCCGCCTGGATACCCGCCAGACCGAAGGCGTTTACCATCTGCTCCTCGTCCAATCCAAGTATCTTACCGGCAGTGGCGGCCGCACCGATGGTTCCGACCACGCCTGTTGCGTGGAACCCCCTATCTCTCAGACCGGGGTACACCGATGAGTCGACGCGGCAGTTGACCTCGTAGCCGGCCAGTATCGCGGTGATCAGCTCCCTCCCGCTGACCTGTTCGGCCTCCGCGGCAGCGTATGCCGCCGGGATGATGCATGACCCGGGGTGGGCCCAGCTTGGCCTGGTTCCGGAGTCGTCCGCAACTATGCCGTGAGCCATGGTCCCGTTTGCGAGGGCAGCCATCATCATGGGGTATCTCCCATCGACTCCCATCACCGTGGACTGGAGTTCCCCTTTCATCTGCTTCAGTAATCTGATGACCATCTGGGACCAAGGCATCTCAAAGGCTCCAAAGATGTTGCCCAGAGAGTCAAGAAAATGCATCTTCGTCTTCTCGATCAAAACGTCTTCAAGGTCTCCATACGCGAGGTCGACCACGAACTCTGCGAGGACACGAGAATACTCAGCCATGGCTATACATGAATTCCCCCAATTCGGGTTTAACTTCTTCTAATAAACGACATCCTTGACAGGTACTCGCGCGCAAAAGGGGTTTTCAGGGTCGATGCCCCGCGTTCCACGCCTACTGGTAGGCGGGGTTCAGGTTCTTGTGCAGCCCCTGGGTGGCTTGGTACTCGTCGAGGTGGATGACCACCCTCTCGCTTCCAAGCAGGTTTAATGCGTCCGTCTCCAGCCTGTAGCCGAAGAAGAGGAACGGCTCGCTCAGGGGAACGCCCGCCCACTCCTCGGTCATGCTGAAGGTGACCTGGGAGACCGACTTGGCCCTGATCTTCACGACGTCACCGAGGCTGTCGCTTCCCAGCTCGTAGCCGCCGAAGAAGGTTGTCAGCGTGAGACCCCTGAGATTCAGGGACTCCGAGCAGTCGTTGAATAGTGAGAGAATCAGGCTGACGTTGGCCTGGTCCTCCAGTCGCTCCTCGTAGACGACGGAGGAGACCTGGAAGTCGAGCTCCACGCAGCCATGGCCTGTGTAGACGACGAAGAGGCCAGTCAGGCTCAGGAGGAGCGCCACGGGCGCTGCTATCCTTAGGTAGTTCATTGGATTCCCTTCAAGGGGCTGGATGGC
>DATLAV010000090.1:0-11709 GCA_035527235.1 Patescibacteria group bacterium
TACAGAGGCCCTCGTCAGATAGAAGGGACTGTGGAGCGTTCTCTACTTTTTTTTATTAAGAAAAATGGGGGAGCTATGCGCACTCCCGATTGGGGGGGAGCGCGGATTCAGAAGAGACCTTATTCTCTATCGACACCCCACCGCCACATAATAGTAGCCTGAGGAAGGTTATAAACTGTCACTTGTCGGATCCGCAACCAACAGCTTCAGTACCTCTCGTAGCCACCCCCCTTCCACATCTCGAAGACATCCATGGTCCCGGGGCAGACCGCCTGGAACACCTTGACCTTCCGGTCCCCGTACCCTCTACAGACGTCCTCCTTCAGCTCCTCGTCCAGGAACCCCACCCCCTTCCCGGAGGCGTCCTTGCAGCTGGCGGAGAAGACCAGCACCGGGATACGCGCCCAGGCTATGGCGGAGTAGCACATGGGGCAGGGCTCACAGCTCGAGTAGATCTCGCAGTGGCTCGTCTCCCCCTCCTGAGGCAACCTCGACACATCCCTCCTGATCGCTCCCAGATCGATAACCCCAAGCTCCTGGCAGGAGGAGCGGATCACCGAGATCTCGGCATGGGCCGTTGGGTCGCTCCGCTCAACGACGTGGTTGTGATCCCTCCAGAAGCGGATCACCTCACCGGTGCCATCGTCGACCTGGAGCAGCACAGCGCCGAAGGGGCCGCCCCCCGACCCCAGGGACGCCCTCGCCTCCTCGCACGCCATCACGATCCATCGATTGGGCTCCACGAGGATCCCCGGGTAGACGTGGCAGACGCCCCCCTCGGCGTCGGCTCCCTCGAGCCTCTCCTCATTCAGGTGGTAGGGCTCCCCGACAGGGACAGATTTTACATAACTTCGACCGGCGTCCAACTGTCATCGATTAGTAGGCCCCTCCCCGGGTAAAAAAGGGGAGCGATGAGGGGGCTCCGACGACTAAACGTATATAACGGTATAAGTTAAAGCTAGGTTGTCTGGACTGTATGAGTATGAGTGAGCAGATCGAGAAGCTGACTTTCGAGGATAAGGACTTCAAGTTCATGGCCGCCTACAATGCCTACTCCGACCACTTTGAAGGAGTCGACGAGGAGGGACGAGCGAACCTCAACGAAGCAATCACGAAGCTTCACAAGGAGGAGATCACATACCCCGAGTTCTACGAGGCCCTCAACACCGAGGGCGATAGCAACAGACCCTTCCACAGGAGCAGGATAATGGGCTCCCGAAAGTTCGCCTACCGTAAGAGCGAGAGGAAGATCGACAGGATCAGGCGCCACAAGTAGCTGGGCTGGACCGTCATACTCTGTAAGCATCATTTATCTTGTGAGCACCCCAATCTGAAGTGTCGGTAATTAATACGGGACGTTCAACGAGGGGGATCTGTTATGAAATGGGAGGTTTTGGCCGTAGCCATCGAGGCACTGAGCTGGATGGAACTCCGACGGATCAACGAGCGCCTCGCACTCACCAGGACGTCGAGGCAGCTCGATATCCGTTCCGAGTCCGCCCTCCGCCACGCCTTCCGCCTCATCATGGAGGTGACGCGAAGGCGGAACGCCCTGGACTACCTCGCAGTCCAAGCCCTGAACCTGGAGAGCGTCGACGACCTCAGCCTAGGGGTCCGCAGCTTCCTACGCATCTACATCTCAGAGGTGAAGTACGGCGGCGTCACATACGGCGAGGCAATGGAGATGGCGGAGCACGCCCGGGGGATACTGGGCTCAAGGGAGCTTTCCCCAGTGGAGGAGGCCCTCGACATCATACCGCACCTAGAGCCCCAGCTGGAAGAACTCCCCCAAGAAGAGGCGACGGCCCTACGGACGTTCCACCCTTCCTGGTACGTGAGGTACCTCAACGATCTCCTCGGGAGGGAGGAGTCCCTACGGCTACTCCAGGCCCCAGACCCCCCGACCTATATACGTGTGAACACGCTCAAGGGAGCCGAAGAGGACCTATTGGAGGGCCTCGGACGTGAGGGACTAGAGCTGGAGCCGGAGCCCGGAATGAATCACGTCCTCCGGGTGATTGAGGAGCCCCGCCCACTGAACCTCCTGGAGGCCCACAGGGAAGGCCTCTTCACGAATCAGGACAAAGCGAGCGCCCTCGCAGGGCTGGTGACCGCCCCGGAGCCGGGGATGACGGTGCTGGACGTCTGCGCCGCTCCCGGAGGCAAGACAGGGCACCTCGCACAGCTCATGGGGAACCGCGGGAGGATACTCTCCATGGACTTCTCCGAGCGCCGCCTTGAGACTTGGAAGAGAGAGATGACCCGGCTGGGGGTGAAGAACGCCGTCCCCGTCCTGGGGGACGCAAGAGAGCACAGAGCCTTCCCGGACGTGGAGGCCGACATCGTACTCGTGGACCCCCCCTGCACGGGCACGGGGACATTCAACCGATCCCCCAGCGGTAAGTGGCGCCTCACCGGCAGATCCATCGACAGGATGGCGTCCGTCCAGAGGAGAATACTGAACAACTGCGCCAAGCAAGTGAAGCAGGGGGGAACCCTGGTCTACTGCACCTGCAGCGTGACCATCGAGGAGAACGAACTGGTGATCCGAGATTTCCTGCAAGCCCACGCAGATTTTAGGCAGGTGGAGGCGGAGCCGAGGGTCGGAGCTCCGGGTTTGATGGGTCAGCTTGAAGCTCAGCGTCTGTATCCTCATATCCACAGGTGCAACGGGTTCTACATCGCCAAGCTGGTCAGGGCCTGGAGAAGTTTTACTTCATGAATTGCATCTAGTTGATAGAATATTGCTACTTCACCAACCGTTGATTGTTGGAAAAATAAAATTTAAAAAACCGCTGAAACTCCGTTAAAACACTGTAAAAACGGTGTTTAATACCTGGCCGGTCTGCGCTTCGCGAAGCATTCGCGACAGTAGACGGGCCTGCCCTCTGTGGGCTTGAATGGCACCTCACACTCCTTACCGCAGTCAGCGCAAGTGGCCTTGTGCATCTCGCGGGGGCCTCTGTCGAAGCTTCTCCTGTTATTATAACTCAACTCTTTCACTCCTCTTCTGCTAGTATACTCAGAAAGCCCCTTGAGGCATCCCAGGTATCCACGCCTGAGGCGTCGGCAGGATATAAAAAGGCTTCCATCGGGGCTCCCATGGAGTAGACTTAAAACGGTCCATGAGATAAAATACGTGTCTGGACTGTTAGAGAATGAGTGAAACCGTAGAGAAGCTGGTCTTCGAAACCACGGATTTCAAGTCCACGGCCGCGTATGGAGCCTACTCGAAGCGTTTCGACGAAGCGGACGAGGAGAGGAAAGAGGCCCTGAACACCGCTATAACCCAACTGCACTCCGAGGAGATCTCCTACCCGGAGTTCTATGAGGCCATCGACAGTGACGTCGACAGCAGCAGACCCTTCCACAGGAGCAGGATAACGAGCTCCCGAAAGTTCGCCTACCGGGAGAGCGAGAGAAAGATCGACAGAATCAGGCGCCACAAGTAGTGCGACGCCTCAAATTTTTGACCACCCGCCTGGGCGAAGCATCTATAAGGAGGCGGGTGCCCGGAAGGGTCGACCATGTCGACCGACGGGAGTATCAGGGCCAACGTGAAGAGGGGGGCCGAGGTCCTGATCGTGCTGAAGAAGGACCAGCGCACCGGCAGGTTGACTAGAGGTGTGGTGAAAGACATCCTCACCAAGTCCGCCAAGCATCCACGGGGGATCAAGGTCAGACTAGCGGACGGCAAGATCGGAAGGGTGAGGGAAATCGTGGTGGAGAAGGCCACGTAGCCTCGTAACAGGGTCAAAGACAGTTTTTTAAGATCGCAATCTGCGGAGCAGCAATAGGTCGTAGATAAAAAGTCACACTTCGTCAGAACTCTGCGGTCCACCGCTCCCTGGACGCGGATCGGCCTGTTCAGCTGCCCCCGCGTGCCCGGACGTCACGAGACCAGGTACTCGAGTGCGAGGGGGGTAATCACCCTGTTGTGCCAGCCCTTGGTGATGATGCCGTTCTTCACAAGGGGCCTGCGGGTGCTCTTGGGCAGCCTCATGATGGCGGCGTTCTGGTCACTGGAGTTCATGATGTTCATGAGCTCAGTCTTGAAGAACTCGATCATGTTCTGGAAGGACTTCTCCTGGAGGGTCATTCCAGTCATGTTGACGAACCTCTCGTCCCGCTCTTTCGCTCCCACCGATTGCTTCCCAGCTTGGATCAGCGCCTGCGCCCTTCGGGCCTCCTTGAGCTCAGGGTCACCTTCCCTCCTCATCAGCGTCAGGTCGTTTACGATAACCCACCTGTTCACACCGAGCTGGGAGGCTATCTTCGAGTGCTTCAAGTCCTCGCTAATGCCCTGTAGAATGACGGGATGACGTTTTTGTCGCTCACGCTCTCGGGTTTGATCCTGCATAATCTACTAATCAACTCTGGGAGATTGCATCAACCTATCTTGAGATAGCCTTTATCCCTCAACCAGTAAGCCTGGTTCTGGGTGTACCGGAAAATGATGTCGCCCTTCTCCTCGTACTGGAAGTCCCAAGGCGAGATTAGGACGACATCCCCCTCCCTCACCCAGTTCCTCTTCTTCATCTTGCCCCGGACCCGGCATAGCCTCTTGTGCCCGTCCTGGCAGACGACCCTCATCCGCGTATACCCCAGGTTCTTGTCGACGATGCCCAAGATGTCGTTCCTGTTGGGCATCATCATCCTATGGCTTATGTCGCTCTCACTCTTAACCAGTTTCTTACCCATTTTGTGGAAATCCTGCATCACCACATTGGGACGGTGACTAATAAGATGATACGTTGACGCATCAAGAGGCCATCTACCATGGAAAATTGAAACGAAAAAAAGAAAATAAATTGAAGAGACGCACTATTTGTGCTTGCCCTCGGGTATCTTGACGGTGAATCGACATCGCATGTCCCCGGCGAGGGCGTTCTCCAGTATCTCGACCTCGGTCTCCTCCTCGAAAATGAGGTCGAAGAGGAGCTTCCCGTAACCCCCGCTGCAGTAGCACCACTCGGGATTCACCTCGGGCTCCCCGGCGAGTATGGCGGCCCTGGCGAGGGGGCAGTGGCAGGCGTAGTACCTCTTCATCAGGGGGTCCTCCTCGCCGACGTAGGCGTCAGGGTTGTAGGGTATCTTGGTCATGTAGATCTTGTCGCCGTGGCGGACGCCGCCAAGCACCTCCTGGTTACCCTTAACGAACTCCACAACCCTCGGGGTGATCTCCTGCTCGTACCAAGCCCGCCCCTCCTCCAAGTGCTCCTCGAGCACCTTGATGGCGTCCTCATGCTTCCACTTGAGGAACTCGTCAATGCTCTCCGCCTCTTTGTACATCTCCTTGAGGCCGTCGAAGGCCTCGAGTGGGATCCTGTGGTGGTTCCCCGCGAGCACCCTCCTGTAGACCTCCTGCGGCAGCTCACACTCAAGCCTCTCCATGAAACGGGCCGTCACCTCGGGGACGGCCTCGGGCGGTGAGCCCAGGGGTGGCATCTCGATGCCCTCGAAGACCCTCCTCGAGGTCTCCTCGTCGACGAGGGAGGTGAGCCTCTCCGAGATCGACTCCAGGATGGTCCTCCCCTGCAGGATGGATGTGAAGTAAACGTAGATGTCGTTCATCCTCGTTGCGTAAAAGTACCACGACAGGGCTCTCAGCCGCTCCATAGAGTTCTCCCCGTGGGAGACGAGGAGCGCGATATGCTCCTTCACTTCCTCGACGGTCGCCGAGTCGATGGACCGATCCTTCACCGATAGCTCTCTCTCGAACTCCCGGACAGCATCAACGGCGTCCCCGATCCTCCCCTCGTCGAGTCCCCTCCCAACGAGAAACTCCCTATACTCTCCCTCTTTCATGAATCCAACTCCCTCACACGCAGCATCTATTCAGAGCTAGATCATCGGAGGGTCGGTGCTGATAAATAAGATTCGAAGGTCCAATAATGGAGAGATCGGGTCCTTCCTCACCATGGTGCGCTGGACCCGAAGCCGATGATAGTCTCACACCTCTTGCAGACGTACGCGAAGTGAGGCCTCCAGATTGTAGACCTCAGCTGGACTATGGCCAGATCTCTCTTGGCGACCTCCTCGCCGCACTTGGGACACTTGCCTATGGGATAGCTCATGGACATCAGTTAATGAAACGTTGACCTCTAGACAAAAACTGACGGTGCCTGGTCACCGGCTCCATCAAAGGCAACGGATGTTGAGAACCTTAAGCTAGAGATCGCTGAGGAAGAGAACTCCCGTCGGCCACTCGAGCCTCAGCTCGGAGAGCCACTCCTTTATCAACGTCTCCCGGTCGGCGGAGTACTCCTTCACCTTGAGGCCTGCCCCGGCTGCCCCTTTGCGCATCACCTCGCGCCTCTCGATGTGGGGGCAGTCATCGGGGAGGCCGCACTCCACACAGTCCGCCACGCCCTTCGCCTGGGCGCAGGCCCTCAAGGTGCAATCAGGTGCACCGTCGCCCTTCTGGCAGCCATGGCAGAGGGGGATTTCGACGATGGCGGAGAGCCCCTTCATGAACTCACTGAAGTCGAAGCCGGCGGGGGCCCACTCCTCGAAGCTGTAGCCGTCGAGGACACTCCTGTACCTCGCGGTCAGCCCCCTAAGCACCCCGTTCCCCATAACGCAGCTGCCGCAGTAGATGCCACAGCAGCCGATCTGGTCTCTCACGTTCTCGAAGGGGTTTTCAGCTATGAGGTCCGTCATGATCCCTCAACAGTCAATGTGCACGGGAATATTTTAACTGACACAGGATGGCATTCGACCGCCTACGTCTCGCATCAGGCATTGAAACAAAGGGACCCTGAAAAGGCGTGGTAGGCTACGCCTCCTCGACCCTGATCTCCTGGGCACCCTCCCAGAGTACCTTCAAGCCCATCTCCCCGAGCAGCTCGGCTCCCTCGACGATGGTCGCGAAGTGGTTTCCCTGGAGCTGGCCCACCTTGCTACTGAAGAGGGCGGAGCCGTACGGAATCAGCATCTCCTTCTCGCTGACGCCCCCGGGATAGTAGAGGAGGCCCCCCCGGGAGGGGTGGCTCGTGGCGTTCTCTAGGGGCACCTCGATGCTGAACTCGTCCATGGGCAACCAGGCCGCCTCCCCGCTCCACCTCGCCTGGATCACTTTACCTCGGATGGGAAGGGCTCCCAGAAACCCTTTACAGGTCTCAGGGGCCAAGTCATCAAGGAGCTCCGCGACGAAGGGAAAAACGCCTATTGATATCTTCAGCATCCTCGACATGCTTCACACATCTCTTACCAAGTTGTCAATGTCCTCGCCACGGCGGACATCAGATTGGGCCGTCAGATCTCCCAGCCCTTCCCGTCCATCTCCTCGATGAACGAGACGAGGCACTCCACGAGGGCGGCCCTCATCATCTCCCCCTTCTCCGTTGTGGCCTTGGTCGGGTCGCCCGTGACCGCGTAAGGGGTGAGCTCGTCGAAGGTCCACTTCAGCTGGACGTGCTCGGGGAGGTCGGGTATTGTCCCCTTGGCCCTCTTCATATCCACGAGCCCCGGCTCCACCGCCAGCATCATCGACGTCTCCCCCTCCCCCCCGTGGCCGAGCCCGTCCCAGGCCTCGAAGGTCCCCTCAGGGAGAAGTTCCCCAGCGGTCACCCACCAGGCTTCCAGAACAGCCACCTTCATCTCAGGATGCGCAACCCTGAACTCTCTCGTCGCGGCCTCAATCGCGGGTATGTTCCCGTCGTGGCCGTTGACTATCAGTAACCTCAGTATGCCGTGGGCCAGCAGGGATTCCAAGACCTCCCTCAGGACCCGGATGAGGGTCTCGGTTGTGAGGGTGATCGCTATGGGGAACGAGGCGTAGTGGACGCTCATGCCGTAGGGGAGGCCGGGGAGGACCAGGAGCCCCTCCACCCGCTCCGCCACCGCCTCGGCGAGGTGCTCCGCCACCAGGGTATCAGTACCGTGGGGGAGGTGTTCGCCGTGGGACTCTGTCGACCCGACGGCGAGGACCGCCTTGTCGTAGCCTCCGGCCTTCAGATCGTGGGCTGTCATCCTCAGGAGCCTTTTCTCCACCATCCTGGACACTGTTAAGCAATTACGTGGAATGCATATAAGATCAGGTGCCAAGGCCGAGGAGGGGGTTTCAGAGCAGTAGGGGGACCTGAATAGCAATTAATATCCCAGAACGCTCCCCTATGGTCTAACATGGTGGCCAGCTACCCCCTCGCGGAGGCTAAGGGGGAGGTCCGGTCGTGCATCGACGTCTGGAAGGGCATCTTTGAGCGCCACTTCGGTGATGTGATCGAATATGCCTACGCGAAGGGCTCCTGCGTAAAGGATTGGGAGTCACCCATCGACTACGTGCCAGTCCTAAGCGACGTTGACATTCACGTCAAGCTCTGGGAGGGGCGCTCCCTCTTCGAGGGAATCGAGCAGCCCTTCAAGCTGGGTCTGGATGTCTCCGCCGAGTACGAGGAGGAGTTCCTCAGGATCGACCCCGAGCCCCTCCACGTTCCCAGGACCCAGATCGTGATCCTGAATCCCCACTTCTTCGAACCGGACTTCTTCCTTCCTTCCCACATACCGGCGGAGGACGTGATGATAGGAGAGCCCAAGCCGGGCCCGCCGCAGCCCGCTGAGAGGGTGAGGGCCAGCGACCTGAAGGCATTGATGACCCTCGAAGAGGACCTCCGCCGTCTCCCCGTCAGCATCCTGGACAGGAGCGGCATCGACCTCGTCGTCCTCATCCGGAGGCTCAACTGGCTTATCTCCCCGACGCCCATCAGGCTCCTCAGCCAGGTCCAGGACCCGGAGGAGGCGTGGCACCTGAACCGGACCCGGGCGTGCGAGATGCTGAGGAAGCAGGGGTTCCAGGACGTCGCCGAGGAGTACGAGGAGTGCTACCTCACGGGGTGGGAGGCGTTCCGAACCGATTTCCGGGACGACCCGATCCTGCGGAGGCTTCTGTCAAGGGCGTACAGCGTGCTGGAGAGGGTCCACGCCCACGCCGTGGTGCTAGAGTGAGCTAGTTGACCTCATTTGGTACTTCAGCATTCTGAGGCCCGCATTAATCAGCTCTGGGCGCTCGAGTTCGACCCCGGTGAGCATGTAGATGAGGGGGCCCCTCCGGTACAGGAAGCGCCTCCTCTCCTCGATGTTTGGGCCCAGGGCCTGTGAGTAGCTGGAGAGGATCCCCTCGATGAACGCCTCGCCCTCCCTGAAGAAGAGGAGGTCCGCCGCGGGGTCCCAGAGCCCTGTCTCCTCGAAGTCGATGACCCCCGTCACCTCCAGGGATGAGGGGTCGACGAGGACGTTTGAGGTGTCGAAGTCGCCGTGGACCACCCGGGGCGTGAACCTGAAGTTGTCGTCGTCGGAGATGAACCCGGTGAAGAGGGCGTCGATCCAGTCCCTCTGATCGGGGTCTAGGAGTGAGTAAACCTTCTTCCTGATCCTCTCGTAACGCTCCTCCCAGTGCCGCCGATAGACATCCATGTCGAACTCAGAGGGCCACCTATCCGTGAACGCCCTGAACGCCTCCTCCGAGTGGAGCCCGCTCAGGAAGCCACCGAGCCTCTCGGCCACCTCCTGAAGGCGACCCTCATCCGCCTCGCCGAAGCACCTCGACAGGGAGACCCCCGGGATCTTCCAGTACCCCACGAAGGGAGTCCCGGGGTCGTCGGAGAAGTACTCGAACCTCGGAATCTCAAGGTCGATGTGGGGCCTCAGGACCTCAAGGACCTCGGCCTCCCGTCGGATGAGCTCGTAGCCCTCCTCGTTGAAGAGGCTGCGGTCCGGGAAGCGGAAGATGTACTCGCCCCTCACCTCAAAGACGTTGTAGGTGCCGTGGTAGTGGAACCTGACCTCGGACTCCCTGATGCCGGGGAAGATACGACGCA
Organism: Patescibacteria group bacterium; assembly: GCA_035527235.1. Lineage (GTDB taxonomy): Archaea > Thermoproteota > Bathyarchaeia > TCS64 > TCS64 > BS750m-G28. The sequence continues at coordinate 9,819 of DATLAV010000090.1, forward strand.
GTGCGCCCAGCACGACGTCCATGGGGACGTCGCGGGGGTTGGATTCCTCGAAGTACAAGGTTGATCGTTCCTCTGGGGGCTCACCTGAACGCCGGCATGACCTCCTCGGCGAAGAGCCGGACCTCCTCCTCGAAGCTCTCCCCCATGAACCTGACAATGAACAGGGTGATGCCGACGTCGACGTACCCCTGGATCTGCTCTATGCATTCGGAGGGCGTCCCCAGGATCGGAGGCCTCCTGCTGCTGTCGACGCTCCCGTACCTCCTCTGGAACGCCTCTGTGTACCTCCTCTCGCTCATCTCCCCCTCGTCGGTGTCCTCGAAGATCATGGCAAAGCACGCCCAGGACTTCCTGATCTCATCGGAGTCCCTGCCGATGGCCTCACAGTGACGCTTTAGGACGCCCAGCTTTTGCCCGTAAGCCTCGGGGGTCCCCCTCCAAGCCGCGAAGTTGCAGACGTCGGCGTAGCGGGCCACCGTCCTCAGGGTGAGCTGCTCTCCCCCGCCGGCCAGCATCAGCGGGGGGTGGGGCTCCTGCACGGGCCTGGGGCTACAGTGGGCGCCGTCTATCTCGTAGTACCTGCCCTTGTAGGAGGGCGCCTCCTCGGTCCACATCATCTTGATGATCCGGGCCGCCTCCTCGAACCGCCTAACCCTGGCGGCGGGGCTCTCGAAGGGGTAGCCGTATGCATTGAATTCGGGCTCGTGCCAGCCCGTGCCCAGCCCCAGCTCCAACCGGCCGCCGCTGATGGAGTCCAGGGTCGCCGCCATCTTCGCCAGCAGGGGCGGATGCCTGAAGGGGTTGCAGAGGACGAGCTGCCCCAGCCGGACGCGGGTCGTGTTGGCGGCGAGGGCAGACATCGTGGTCCAGCACTCGAACCTGTTGTCCCCGGGGTTCTCGTACATCCCGATGACGTGGTCGCTCGTCCAAGCGGAGTGGTAGCCCAGCTCCTCCACTAGGAGGGCGTCCCTCAGTATGTCCCCGTAGCCAAGACGCTCGGGGCTCAGGAAGACTCCGAAGTCGACTGATTCCATGCTCGTATCAGGGGCGTGGGCAGGATATTACATTTGCACACCGGCTGAGGGAACTTGGGCAACTAGATAATGTATTCAGGGTTTCGACCCTCACCCCCATCGTTATAAGCTGATAGAGCCGAGATGAGAGCATCCGAGGTCATAATTATGAACGAGGTCCACTGGGGGCGTAGCATCCCCGAGGGCTGGAACGGCGAATGGCCCAACGAGCTCCTCACGGTCCCCGAGAGGACGGACTTCCAGAGGACGGCGTCCCACTATGAGACCCTGGAGTTCATCTCCAAGCTGACGTGGAGGAACGAGTTCATGCACATCGAGAGGGTCTTCGTCAGCGACCTGAGGAGGACCGCCCCCCTCGTCATCCTGAGCGACCCCAGGGTCACCAAGCCCGAGGAGGCGTCGGGAAGGCCCGTTGTCTACCTGCAGGGCAACATCCATCCCCCCGAGGCGGAGGGGAAGGAAAGCCTCCTGATCCTGATGCGGGACCTGACCCTGGGGAAGATGCGGCACCTGCTGAAGAAACTCGTAATCCTCATCTGCCCGGACTTCAATCCCGACGGCACCGAGAACTGGGAGATCAGGAACACAAGCAGCTTCTGCGGCACTCCCCACATCCAATCGAGCAGGCACAACGCCGTCGACGCCGACGTGAACAGGGACGGCATCAAGATGGAGACTGCAAACATGCAGGGGCTCTACGTCAACGTCCTCAACAGATGGGACCCCGTCATCACCCTCGACCTCCACAGCATGGGCAAGGTCCAGCACGGCTACGCCAACCTATACGCCCCCAGCTACACCCCCACCGGCCACCCGGGCCCTAGGGGCTACACCCAGAACACCCTCCTCCCCGGCGT
>DATLAV010000091.1:0-12215 GCA_035527235.1 Patescibacteria group bacterium
AACCTGATCAGGTACGGGGACCCTCCCAACTTCTCGGGCGTGGAGCTCACGGAGCTGGGGAGGTTCATCTCCTCCCTCACCGCGAGCGAAGAGCCGACATTCCTAGGGAACATAGTCCAGACCAGCTCGGGCTTCAGGCCACTGGGGACGGTGATCAAGGACCTGAGGAAGAGGGTGCTCAGGATGATCGCGGAGGCGGGCTCAGGCCACCTCGGGGCCTCCCTGTCGGCCATCGACATCTTGGCGATACTCTACTTCATGAAGATGAGGCAGGACCCCTCCAACCCGTCCTGGCCCGAGAGGGACAGGCTGGTACTCAGCAAGGGGCACGCCGCGCCGGCCCTCTACGCCGTCCTCGCCGAGGTCGGCTACATCCCGACGGAGGAGCTCACCTCCCTCAGGGAGATGGGAAGCAGGCTGAAGGGGCACCCCGACATGGCCACCCCTGGGGTCGACGCCTGCACAGGCAGCCTCGGGCAGGGGCTCTCCATCGCCGTGGGGATGGCCCTCGCCGCTAAGATCGACGGCGCCAGAAACCAAGTCTACGCCCTCCTAGGGGACGGGGAGCTGAACGAGGGGCAGATCTGGGAGGCGGCGCTTACTGCTGCCCACCACGGCCTGGACAACCTCACGGCCATAGTGGACAGGAACGGCTACCAGCTGACCGGCTCCACGGAGGACGTGAAGGGCCTCGAACCCCTCGCAGATAAGTGGAGGAGCTTCGGCTGGGAGACGGTGGAGACTGAGGGTAACGACCCCGCGAGCGTCCTGGAGGCTCTGGACACGTGCGACCTCACCGTCGGGAGACCCAGCGTCATCATCGCTCACACCACAAAGGGGAAGGGCGTCTCCTTCATGGAGGGGAACAGCTTTAGTAGGAAGGCCCCCGACGACGAGGAGCTCCAGAGGGCCCTCACGGAGCTGAGCTAGATGCAGCTCCAGCATGCCTCGCAGGTCGAATCCCTCGGGAGAACCCTGGTCGCCCTCGGCTCCGAGCGGGAGGACATCGTCGTCCTCGACCCGGACGTCTCGGCCTCGACGAAGACGACCTACTTCGCCGAGAGGTTCCCGCGAAGGTTCATCAGGATGGGCATCAGCGAGCAGGACATGATCGGCGTCGCCGCCGGCCTCGCCGCGTCGGGGAAGACGCCGTTCGCCTGCGGCTTCGCGAAGTTCGTTACAGGGAGGGCGTGGGAGCAGATCGCCAACTCCATCGCACGCCCCAAGATGAACGTGAAGATCGTGGGCACCCACAGTGGCCTCTCGGGCAGCGCAGATGGGGACTCCCACCAGACCGTGGGTGACATCGCCCTCATGAGGGTGCTACCGAACATGAACGTCGTGGTGCCCGCGGATGCACCAAGCGTCGAGGAGGCCACCCGGGCTATCGCTGAGGAGCCGGGCCCGGCTTACATGCGCCTCGTTAGGGGCGCGTCGCCCGCCGTCTACGACGGCGGATGCACATTCACCCTGGGAAAGGCGAACCTTCTCAGGGAAGGCTCCGACGCCACGGTCATAGCCTGTGGCGTCATGGTGGCCATGGCCCAGGCTGTTGCGGAGGACCTGGCAGCCCAGGGCGTCTCGGTCCGGGTGCTCGACATGCACACTGTGAAGCCCCTCGACGTCTCCTCCGTTGTGAAGGCGGCCAGGGAGACCGGCGCCGTTGTCACCGCCGAGGAGCACAGCATCCTAGGAGGGCTCGGGGGCGCCGTGGCGGAGACGCTTGTCGAGGCGTATCCGATCCCGGTGAACAGGGTCGGCATACTGGACAGGTTCGGCGACTCCAGCAGGAGCTACAGCGAGCTTCAGGAGGCCATGGGCCTGACGCCAAGGGCGATAGCTGGCGCAGTTATGACGTTGATGGAGAAGAGGCGGTGAATCGATGTGACAGTGAAGGTATCCGATAGGATCAAGCTAGCAGTCAAGGGAGAAGGAAGGGAAGAGAACATAGTGGACGTGGGAGATGTCCCCGTGGGAGGCAGAGAAATCGTGGTCATAGCGGGCCCCTGCTCCGTGGAGTCCCGTGAGCAGATCATGGAGACGGCCCGAGCCGTCAGATCGGCGGGCGCCTCCATGTTGAGGGGCGGGGCGTTCAAGCCCCGTACGCTCCCCTACAGCTTCCAGGGACTGGGCGAAGAGGGGCTTAGGCTCCTGGCAGAGGCGAGGGACGAGACGGGGCTCCCGGTGGTGACTGAGGTCATGTCCCCCGGTAACGTGGAGCTCGTCGAGAGGTACGCGGATGTGCTTCAGGTCGGCGCCAGGAACGTCCAGAATTACCCCCTACTCAAGCGCCTCGGTGAGGCTCGGAAGCCCGTGCTCCTCAAGCGGGGGATGGCGTCCACCATCGAGGAGTGGCTCAGTGCCGCCGAGTACATACTCCACGGGGGGAACGAGGATGTGATCCTCTGCGAGAGGGGGATCCGCTCCTTCGACGCGCTCACCAGGTTCACCCTTGACCTGACGGTCGTCCCCCTCCTCAAGGAGGTGAGCCACCTCCCCGTCGTCGTCGACCCCAGCCACGGGACCGGCGTCAGGAGCCTCGTGGCGCCGATGGCAAGGGCTGCCGTGGCGGCTGGGGCGGACGGCCTGATGGTGGAGGTCCATCCGAGGCCTGAGGAGGCAAAGAGCGACGGCGCCCAGTCGCTGAGGCCGGACGAGTTCCGCCAACTGATGGAGGACCTGGAGCCGGTGGCCCGGGCCGTCGGCAGGACCCTCTAGAGGTGCTCCCTTTGGATAAGAGAGCACATGAGCCTATCATGGTCGAGCTGGGTGAGAGGAGCTACCCCGTTCACGTCAAGCCCGGACTGTTGAAGAACGCGGGCCCGCTCATCTCTAAAAGGCTCCCCCAAGCAGGGAGGGCCTCGGTAGTAACAAGCGACCCCATCCATGAGCTATACGGGGAGACGCTCTTGAAGTCGCTTGAAGACGCAGAAATCAAGGCGGAGGTCGCCCTCGTCCCGGACGGCGAAGAGGCCAAGTCCTGGACGTCCGCAGGCGAACTCGTGGGTGAGCTCCTGGGACACGGCCTAGACAGGGGCTCAACGGTCGTGGCCTTCGGGGGAGGCGCGATAGGGGATCTTGCGGGCTTCGTCGCCTCCATCTACATGAGGGGTGTCAGCCTCGTTCAGGTGCCCACGACCCTCCTCGCCCAGGTGGACAGCAGCCTGGGCGGCAAGGCGGCGGTCAACCACCCCCTGGGGAAGAACCTGATAGGCTCGTTCCATCAGCCCTCCATAGTCATCTCGGACCCCAAGCTCCTGAGCACGCTGCCGGCCAGGGAGGTCCTATCCGGACTCGGGGAGGTCGTCAAACACGGCGTCATCGCCGACGATGAACTGTTCAGGTTCATCGAGGAGAACATCGACGCCCTCAAGGGAGCAGAGCCGGGGGTCATGAATCACGTCGTCAGAAGCTCGGTAACCATCAAAGCGAGGCTCGTCACCCTCGACGAAAGGGAAACGAAGGGGCTTCGCGCCATCCTGAACTATGGCCACACCGTCGGCCATGCCCTGGAGACGGCGTCGAGGCACATGCTGAGGCACGGGGAGGCTGTCGCCCTCGGGATGAAGGCTGCGACGAGGATCGCACGGGAACTTGACTTGATCGAGGGGGAGGAGGTCGAGAGGCAGGCGAGACTCCTCGATACCTTGGGCTTCAAGCCTGTCCACGGCTACAGCGTCGAAAGCCTCATAGACCTGATGCACAGGGACAAGAAGGTCATCGGTGGCTCCATCAGGATGGTTCTTCCAACGGGGATAGGGACCCCGCCGGTCGTGAGGTCCGTGGAGGACTCCATCGTCGCCGAGGCGCTGGTGGATGAGGGCTTTGGATAGCCCGAGGATCTGCGCCGTTGTCACGGCGGGGAGCACCGCCGAAGCTATAAACGCCATTGAGGGCGTGTCAAAGCTTGGGCCCGACCTCATCGAGGTAAGGTTCGACTACATGGCCCGCCCCAGGGAGCCAGAGAGAATACGGAAGGCCACGGATCTCCCCCTCATTGCGACCAATCGACGGTCGAATCAAGGCGGGAGGACGGACAAGACAGAGCTGCAGAGGATTGGCCTCCTCACTGAGGCAGCCGAGGTGGGATTCGACTACGTCGACGTCGAACTCCTGACTGACTACGTCGGCAACGTACTGGAGAAAATCAGGGCCCATGACGCCAAGATCGTGGTGTCATACCACAACTTCGATCGCACACCGTCAGCGGATGAGCTTTCAAGCATCCTGGGAAGTGAAAGGAGCCTGGGCGCAGATGTCTGCAAGATCGTGGGGACAGCCCAGACTCCCGGAGACAGCCTCGCCTATCTCCGCCTTATAGAGGAGAATCCCGAGGACCGCCTCGTCTGCTTCGGGATGGGGGCGCCGGGCATCACATCTAGGGTCCTCTCGTCACTATTCGGGGCTGCGTGGACATACGCCTCGACGGGAGCCGGCTTGGAGAGCGCCCCAGGGCAACCGACCATGGCCGACCTGAGGAAGATCTATGCAATCCTGGAGGCTATGGCTTGAAGACATGCTACCTCCTCGGCTACCCCGTGGAGCACTCCCTGAGCGCCGAGATGCAGAACGCCGCCTTCAGGGCCCTCGACCTCGATTACAGATATGAGCTCCTCTCCGTCCGGCCTGAGAGACTGGAAGTCACAGTGGAGAAACTGAGGGATGTGGGCGTCAGGGGAGCCAACGTGACGATCCCCCACAAGGTCCCCGTTATGGAGAGCTTGGACGCCTTGAGTGAGGAGGCGGCAGCGATTAGGGCCATCAACACCATAGTCAACGAGGGAGGCCGACTCATTGGGCACAACACGGACGGTGGAGCGGCGATCCGGGCCCTAGAGGAGGCCCATGGACCGTTGAGGGGCGCCAGCGTCGTGGTCATCGGCGCAGGGGGGGCCGCTAGGGCTTTGGGATACCACCTCTCAAGGGTCGTGGATGAGCTCACCATTATAAACAGGACACTTGAAAGGGCGGAGGCCCTGGCCGTACACCTCAGGGATCTCCCGGGATGCGAGGCGACAATCACGGCTTCGACGCTCACTAGGGATGACGTCGAAAGCGAGCTGGAGCACGCTAACATCTTGGTCAACGCTACGCCCGTGGGGATGACCCCACACGCGGACGAGTCACCCATCGACGGAGGCCTCCTCAGGCCCGGGTTGACTGTGTTCGACCTCGTCTACAACCCCCTGAGGACGAGGCTCCTCTCGGACGCAGAGTCGGCCAGCGCTAAGACATTGTCAGGTCTAAGGATGCTGGCGTACCAGGGCGCTGCAGCCTTCGAGCTTTGGACCGGAGTGGACGCACCCGAGGAGCTTATGATTGAGGTGCTTGAGAAAAGGCTAGGAGGTGGATCGAGGTGAACATTGCCCTCTTCGGGTTCATGGCCGTGGGCAAGAGCTCCGTCGGAAGGATCCTAGCCGAAAAGATAGGCATGATCTTCATCGACCTCGACGCGAAGATCGAGGAGGCGGCGGGGAGAGCCATCAACGAGATCTTCGCGGTCGACGGTGAAGAGGCCTTCAGGAGTATCGAGAGGACCATGACCCGAGAGTACGCCGAGCGTGACGGCCAGGTCATCGCATGCGGCGGAGGCACGGTCATCGACCCCGAGAACCTAGAATGCTTGAGACGTAGCTCCACGATGATCCTCCTATCAGCGACGCCCGAGGAAATTATGCGGAGGGTCGAGACCGAAGATGACACAAGGCCATTGCTGAGAGGGGGAGACAAGCTGGGGCGCATAACGTCTCTTCTCGATCGCAGGAAGCCCGCCTACATGATGGTGGCCGACTACATCGTGGACACCTCCGGGTGCACGCCTGGTGAGGTCGCTGAGTTGATACGCGATACCATAGGAGGGGGCCTGCTTTGAACGTCGTAATCACTCCGGGTGTATTGAGGGGAGCCGTCTCCCCGCCACCCTCCAAGAGCATCACTCATAGGGCCCTCATCTGCTCGGTGTTGGCCCAGGGCGTCAGCGTCGTGGAAAACCCCCTCATCTCGGAGGACACGAGGGCGACTAGGAGGGTCCTCGAGGGCCTGGGTATCGAGATCTACGGGGATGACAATCGATGGACAGTGGAGGGCGAAGGGCTCGTGGAGCCTGCGCTGGCTCTCCACTGTGGGGAGTCGGGGACGACCATGAGGCTCATGACGGCGGTCTGCGCCCTTGTCAACGGGGAGTGCAATCTCACCGGAGGTCCTTCTCTCTCGAATCGCCCCATGGGTCCCCTCACATCCGGCCTCAGGCAGCTCGGCGTCGACTGCGAGGACTCGAACGGGTTCCCACCCGTCACCGTGAGATCGGATGGAAACATCGAGGGCGGGGCATCCTCGATGAGAGGGGACGTGAGCTCCCAGTTCGTCTCAGCCCTCCTAATAGTGGCCCCCTATACCAGAGACGGAGTGCGGTTGGAGTTGACGACCCCCCTCGAATCCAAGCCCTACGTCTCCATGACGATGGACGTTCAGAGGGCCTTCGGGGTCGAGGTCGACTCCTCGAGGGAGATGACCGAGTTCGAGGTCAGGAAGCAGGAATACGTGCCTGCAAACCTCAACGTCGAGGGGGACTGGTCGTCGGCGTCCTTCCTCCTCGCCGCCGGCGCGCTCTCAGGGGACGTAGAGGTGAGGAACCTCAGCGTTGGGAGCAGACAGGCCGACGAGGCCATCGTCGAAGTCCTCGCCTCGATGGGTGTCGACTTGCAGAGGAAGGAGGGTTCTCTCCGGGCTCGAACATCGGAGTTGAGAGGGACAGAGGTGGACCTCTCCAACTCCCCGGACCTCTTCCCCATCGTAGCAGCCGCCTGCGCCTCAGCGTCGGGGATAAGCGTGCTGAGGGGGCTGAGGAGGCTCCAGTACAAAGAGTCCGACAGGGTCTCGACGATGGTCGAGGGGTTGACGGCGATAAGCGTCGACGTCGAACGGGACGAGAAGAGCGTCACTATACACGGTGGGAAGCCTAGGGGGGCGGTCATCGACTCCCACAACGATCACAGGATTGCCATGACGTTCGCGGTCCTCGGAATCATGGCTGAGGGCGAGACCGTCATCAGGGACGCCGGGTGCGTGGAGAAGTCCTACCCAGGCTTCTGGGATGACCTCGAGGCTCTGGGGGCTTCGATTAGGAGGAAGGGAACATGAGCAACAGCATGGGGACGATGTTCAGGATAACGAGCTTCGGCGAGAGCCACGGCACATGCGTCGGCGTGGTCGTCGATGGCTGCCCTGCGGGCCTGGAGATGGGGGTGGACGACGTGCAGCCAGAGCTCGACAGGAGACGCCCCGGCCAGAGCGACGTCTCCACCAGCAGGCGGGAGGAGGACAGGGTCGAGCTGCTATCCGGGGTCTTCAAAGGAAGGACCACGGGGTCGCCTATCTGTATGCTCGTCTGGAACCGGGACCGGGACTCCTCAGGGTACGAGAGGAGGCGGCTGACGCCGAGGCCAGGCCACGCCGACTGGACGGCACACGTCCGCTATGGAGGCTTCAACGACTATCGTGGGGGAGGGCGGTTCTCCGGAAGGATCACCGCCGGGTTCGTGATGGCTGGGGCGATTGCTAAGAAGCTCCTCATGGAGACCCTCTCCGTGGAGGTCCTGGCGCACACCGTTGAGATCGGGGGAATTCAGGCGAGGAAGCTGGATCCCTCTGAGATATGCATGAACCGTGAGGGGAGCCCCTTGAGGTGCTGTGACCCGGAGGCGTCCGAGAGGATGGTGCAGGCACTCAAGGCAGCCTCATCCCAGGGGGACAGCCTCGGGGGGGCCGTCTCCTGCGTAGCCTTCAACGTGCCACTTGGCCTGGGCGCCCCCGTCTTCGACACCCTTGAGGGGGACATCGCCAAGGCCCTCTTCGCGATTCCCGCTGTGAAGGCCGTCGAGTTCGGCCTCGGGACGGGCTTCTCCTCCATCAGGGGCTCGGAGAGCAACGACGCCTTCACCGTGAATGGGGGTGAGATCGCCACGGAGACGAACAGGATGGGGGGCGTGTTGGGCGGAATCAGCTCGGGAGCGCCGATCACCTGCAGGGTGACCTTCAAGCCCACGCCCTCGATTGGCGGCGCCCAGAGGACTGTGAACATCTCGACTAGGGAGGAGACCACCATCGCAATCGAAGGGAGGCACGACCCATGCGTGGTACCGCGAGCTGTCCCGGTGGTGGAGAGCATGGTCGCCATCGCCCTCGCCGACCACGCCATGCGATCAGGCCTGATACGGAGTGTGCTGGAGGAGGGATGAGATGAACATGACAGACCTGGGAGAGCTGAGAGAGAGGATCAACGGGTTGAACGAGGAGATAGTCGAGTTACTCGCTAAGCGGGCCGAAGTGGCGAAGAGCATAGGTGAGACAAAGAGGAGCCTCGGGCTCCCCGTGGTCGACTGGACGAGGGAGACAGTGGTCTACGAGCAGGTTAGGGCCCTGGCCCTGCGGCACGATCTGAACGAGAACGACGTCGAGAGAGTCTTCCAGGATATAGTGAACCTATGCACCAACGCTCAGCTGGAGGGGGGCAGGTGAGGATCGCGTTCCAGGGGGAGCCGGGGGCCTACAGCGAGGAGGCGATCATCCAGCACTTCGGCGAGTCCTCCGAACCCGTCCCGAGGCCCTACCTCCCCGATGTCTTCGACGCCGTCGAGGCAGGTGAAGCCGACTCTGGCCTGGTGCCCGTGGAGAACACCATCGAGGGGAGCATCGTTCGGACCTACGACCTCCTCAACGAGAGAGAGCTGAGGGCGGCGGGAGAGGTTATCCTCAGGGTGGTCCACTGCCTCATAGCGAACCCGGGGGTGACCAAGGGGGACGTGAAGAGGGTCTACTCTCACCCCCAGGCCCTCGGCCAGTGCAGAGTCTACCTAGAGAGGAACGGGTACGAGGCGGTCTCCGCCTACGACACGGCGGGGAGCGTCAAGATGATCAGAGAACTAGGCCTCAGGGACGCCGCCGCCATAGCGAGCTCCAGAGCCGCCAAGGTGTACTCCATGGCCGTCCTCGACGGGGGGCTGGAGACCCACACCGAGAACTACACCCGCTTCCTCATCATATCCCAGGAGGACGGCCCGCCGACATCCAAAGACAAGACCTCGATAGCCTTCATAGTAGACCACAAACCTGGGACCCTGCACAGGGCTCTCCAGGCCTTCGCCGAGGAGGGCATCGATCTGACGAAGATCGAGTCACGACCCCAGATTGGTAAGCCCTGGGAGTACATCTTCTTCGTGGAAGTCGTCGGGCACGGGGGGGACCCGCCCATGAGGAGGGCTCTCCGTAAGCTGGGGGAGAACTCGCGCTCCGTCAAGATACTGGGCTCCTATCCCCGGGCCTCGAGATGAGGCTTTAGAGACTCGTATGCCCTGAACCGCCTCTCATCAGCTCTGCTGAAGTCAGGATCCTTGTTGAAGTATTCGCGCAGCACGGAGAAGAGCTTGTCGTAGCTTCCGGGGTTCTTTGCTATGTGGTCCCTGAGCATCTCGACGCTCCCCACGTACCGCTTGAGGCAGTCGGATGTGAAGGGGTTGGCTTCCATGAGAGACGAGACCAGATTGGGGTCCTCGCCGACGACGCTCTCTGCGAGAGCGAGCTGGACGGTGAAGGTGGTGCCCGCGAGCTTCTTGAGCAGCGCCAAGTCCTCGTGCCTCAGGGTCCACGCGAGAGCTAGGTTCACGAAGTATGTGAGGGACAGGACAACTGACATGGCCCTGTCGTGCTCCCTCTCTCCCGCGACGATCACGTCCGCCTCGGGGAACCAACGCTCTGCCTCCCATCTCTCTGAACCCTTGTCGTTTACGGGGACTATGACGAGCGTCTTCCCCCTCATACTCTCAGCCCTGGGTCCGAAGAGGGGATGGATCGAGAGGGGCTTCAGTTCGAGTCGTGAGGCCTCCCTCAGCGCCCCCATGACGGGCTTCTTCACAGATGACACCTCGGCGAGGATAGTCCCCCGCCTCATAGATGGCGCCACCTCCCTCACCACCTCTCCCGTCTTCTCGATCGGGACCGAAATGAGAACCGCGTCCGCTTCCTCAACAGCTGACGGATTGTTGGAGGCTAGCTGAGAACCCGTGGCTTCAGCCACCGCTTTCGCTTCGGGACGCCTCGGATCGGACAACGTCGTCACATGCCCTTGGGAGGCGAAATATCTAAACCATGAGCCCATCTTCCCGGCTCCACCTATGACTGCAATCCTCATAGAGTATCTACCTCGGACGTCATCGGAGGTCCGCGAAAGGGCGGTGTGTGCCACATGACGGTATAGGGCAGTTATATGGTGAAGGGCTATATCATTCTTCAGGGCAGGTAATTCTGCCCCAAACGGTAAATGAAGACTAAAAAATGAGTCCAAAGGGATATTAACAGGCAATATTCTCGGGGCTAGACTGAGAACCGCCTATTCTGAGCTCGTGCGATCAGGCTCCCTCACGAAGAGCGTGAAAACGGCGCACCCTATCAGGCCCAGCCCGAAGCTGGCGTAGAAGGGAGCCTGGGGCGACAAATTCTCGTAGAGGTATCCTCCGACGAGGGGGGCGGGCGTGCACACGAGGCCCGTGAAGGCCCCCATCAGACCCAGTATGCTCCCCCTGATCTCCGCTGGGACCACCTCCGTGACGAGGGCGTTCCAGACGGGCCCCCCAGTCGAGCCCATGACGTTCCCTCCGAGCCCCTCACCGATGCCCCCGGTGACCCTTGTCACCACGAGGCCGTAGTATCCCTCCGTCAGCGTGTACCCCAGACTCGCGATGGAGACCATCAGCTGCGAGAGGATGATGTATGGCCTCCTCCTCGCCCGATCCGAGAGGAACCCGCTGGGGATCATGAAGAGGGCTGCGACGAGGTTCGCCATGATGCTGGCGAGGCTCCACTGCATCTTGCTCATGCCGAGCACCTCGGTGGAGTAGACCACCACGAAGGACCAGAAGATCTGGAACCCGAAGCTGCTGAGGATGGCGACCACGATCAGCTGCCAGACCGCCAGAGGCGCGCTCCTGAGCTGCGAGACCGAGGCCCGGACGTTAGGCCTCCTCGCCTTGACCTTGCCCAGGTCAATCGTCTCAGTTATGAACCACCACTGAACGAGGATGATGGGCACCATTATCATGAAAGACGAGATCAGGCCCAGGCGGACACCTGCAAGCACCCCGATCTCATCCATGATGTAACCGCCGAAGGGGTAGGCGGCCACGAGGAATAGGTACCAGCACATCGTGTAGGCGCCGAAGCCCGTAGCCCGTCTCTCCGGGGGCAGGGACTCGGCGATGAGGGCCCCCCGGGCGGGGATGGCCAGCGCTGACAGCGACGAGGCGATGATGCCCGGGATGAGCATCGTCCAGTGGGTCGAGAAGCGGTAGATGAGGGGAGGGAGGAAGCCAAACAGGGAGCTCACGAGTATGACCCGCCTCCTGCCAAACCTGTCCGCGAGGAGGCCCCCGGGAACTTGGAGGAGAAGGTTGGAGAAACCCTGAAGGGTGGAGAGGGCGCCCAGAACCGCCTTGGAGCCCCCCAGCTCGAGGACGTAGAGCCCCCAGAAAGGGCGCCAGAGGAAAGAGGCGAACATGAGAAGGCACTGGGAGAGTGTGACCGCCATCAGGTTCCTGTTGGAGAAGACGGTCCTCACGGACCCCAAGAAGGACGACAGCTGGCCCCAGACCCCCCCCCCGTTAAGGTAAATTTACGTGTTTACGTTCATCGACGAGTTTATCACACTTTCCACGCTCGGAGCGAGGTCACAGACCAAGGAGCGACATCACGTACGGGGCGTAGGATAGGACAGCGCCACCAGCAGCGACGGATGCGATCTGACCGCCCACGTTCGTGGCGAGGGCCTGGCTGAGAAGCCAGTTGTCGGAGTCCTCTTCGCGGCCGATCCTGTGCGCAGTCCTCGCTGCCATGGGGAAAGCGGAGACTCCGCAAGCCCCGATTAAGGGGTTTATCCTCCCCCCCGTCAGGGCGTTTGCTACTTTGGCGAACAGGATGCCGATGGATATCGAGGAGACGAACGCAACGAAGCCGAGGGCGAGCACGTATATCGTGGTAATGTTGAGAAACGCCTCAGCTCTCATGGTGCCGCCCACCGCCATGCCGATGAGGAGGGTGGAGGCGCTGGCGAGTTCGTTCTGGGCCACATCTGTCAGGCGTCCAACGACGCCGCTTTCCCGCATCAGGTTCCCCAGGATCAGTGCCCCCATCAGGAGGCTTCCCTGGGGCGCTAGGAGACCGGTCAC
>DATLAV010000092.1:0-15584 GCA_035527235.1 Patescibacteria group bacterium
CTGGCATCAGTAGACCTTATGAGTGGGAAGGAGGATAACATTGCCCGTTCAGATGGCGGGTAACGGAAATGACTGAAAGAGGGTGGAACCCGAACGATTTCTTCTCCTCTACACCACTCTACGTTGAGGACAGCTACATCAAAGAATTCGACGCTGAGGTCATCAAGGCGGGTCCGAAGTTTGTCATCTTGGACCAGACAGCGTTCTACCCCGATTCAGGTGGCCAGCCCTCCGATAAGGGGACTCTCACAGTCGACGGTGCGAATGTCGCCGTCGTTAAGGTGATGAAGAGGGGGAAGGATATCTATCACTATCTGGGTGATGATGTGCCGGTGGGCGCGTCGGTGCATGGAGTCATCGATTGGGGGTCCCGGTTCTGGAACATGAGGCGGCACAGCGGTGAGCACCTGCTGACGGGCCTCTTCGAGGGGCGGGGGTCTGGGCCAAAGGTCTACTCGGATTTCTCTCGCCTGGAGTTCAAGCCCTCGGGGATCACCGAGGAGACCGTGAGCCAGGTGTGGGGGGAGTTCGACGCCATCGTCGAGGAGGACATCCCCCTCCGCATCTACCATACATCGAGGGGGGAGCTGGAGGGGGAGGAGGACGAGAGGAAGAGGAGTTTCCTAGATAAGATCCCAAGGGCTATCGAGACGCTGAGGATGGTGGAGATACCTGGGCATGCCCTCACATTCTGCTTCGGGACCCACGTGAAGAGCACGGGTGAGATCGGGAAGCTCGGGGAGTTGTCGCTGAAGGTGGGGAAAAAGGGGAGGAGGACCGTCTATTTCTCCCTGGTGTGACCGTGTTTTCTCAATAAGTTAATAAGATTTAGCGAGTGAGAACCTAGTGGTGTTCATGAATGGCCTATGAATGGTTGTTGCTTGTTGCCGTTGTAGTGATCGTCGCCTTCGTCTTCGTGACCTATTATAACCGTATCAGGGTACTCGCTAACCGTATCGAGGAGGCGTGGTCCCAGATCGACGTTCAGCTGAGGAAGCGGTTCGATCTGGTGCCGAACCTCGTGGAGACTGTGAAGGGGTACGCGGAGCATGAGAGGGGGATCTTCGAGAGGATCGCCGAGGCTCGCGCGGGGATGGTGACTGGAAGCAGGGAGGACAGGGTGGCCGCGGATAACATGCTCACGGGGGCGCTGCGTCAGCTCTTCGCCGTAGCGGAGGCGTATCCGGACCTGAAGGCTGCGGAGAACTTTAAACTGCTTCAGGAGCA
Source organism: Patescibacteria group bacterium (assembly GCA_035527235.1). Classification (GTDB taxonomy): domain Archaea; phylum Thermoproteota; class Bathyarchaeia; order TCS64; family TCS64; genus BS750m-G28. The sequence continues at coordinate 1,228 of DATLAV010000092.1, forward strand.
GCTTGAGGGTTTGGAGAACAAGATCGCTTATGCTCGTCAGTTCTATAACAGCACCGTGTTGCAGTACAACAACCTGATCACGACGATCCCGGGTGTCTGGTTCGCTGGGGGTAGGCAGAAGCATGGGTTCCTAGAGATCCCTGAGGAGAGCCGTGAGGCTCCTAAAGTGGAGTTCTGATGGGGCGCGTCAGCTTCTACGATGAGGTCCGGCGGAACAGGCGTAGCTCGCTGATTCTTGCGGCCGTGTTAGTGGTGGTAGTCGTCGCCCTAGCCTACTCCCTTGCTTTTCTGCTGGCGCCGGGGTCGGAGGTTGCGGTGCTGGTGTTGACGATGGTGTTCATGGGGTTCTACGTCTACGGCTCCTTCGTGGGAGGTGACAGGGTGTTACTCTCGTCGACTGGGGCGGTGCCTGCGGTGGGGGATGAGTGGGTCTACCTGAGGGACACGGTGGAGGGGCTGAGCATCGCCGCGGGGATCCCGGCTCCCGCCGTCTACGTGATCCACAGCGACGAGATCAATGCTTTTGCGACGGGGCGGGATCCGGAGCATGCGAGCGTGGCTGTGACGACGGGGCTGGTGAGGCTTCTGGATCGTCAGGAGCTGGAGGGGGTGGTGGCCCACGAGGTCTCACACGTCAGGAATCAGGATATTATGTTCATGACGCTGGTGGCGGTGATGGTGGGGCTGGTGGCGATCCTGAGCCACGTCATATTGAGGACGTTCAGGTTCAGGGGGAGACGGGGGAGGGACCGGGGTGGGCTGGGGGTCGCCGTCCTGGCGGTGGGGTTCGTTCTGGCGGTCTTCGCGCCGCTCCTGACGCGGCTGGTGCAGTTAGCGGTGAGTCGGCGAAGGGAGTTTATGGCGGACGCTTCTGGGGTGGAGTTGACCCGGTATGCGGGGGGGTTGGCGTCGGCGTTGGAGGTGATCAGGGATCATAATCGGGGTGTGATGGACGTGAGCGAGGCGGTGAGCCATCTTTTCTTCGTGGATCCGAACAGGAGCGCGTTGGATGCGTTGTATGCGACGCATCCTCCCGTCGATGAGAGGATCAGGCGGCTCAGGGCGATGTAGTGCCTCCGACAGTGGCGGGTCATAAGGATTTGGGGGGGTCACCCATCTGTGGTTTATTTAGGGGGAGTGTCCTGGATTTTTTGGGCCCTTGAAGGGAGTCAGATCAGGGGGGGTCAGTGCCCTCCTCGTGAACTGTTTGGCGTTCTCCAGGTCCTCTGGGGTCGGGTGTCTCCTCGCCTCCTCCAAGTACTGTTCCCATTCGTCGTCGTCCTTGATTATCGCGTTCTTAATGAAGAACTCGATGCCGGGGTTGGGAGCGCCCATGCAGTTGAAGTGGCCTCTGTAGTCTATCCCCATCTCGGTTGTCACCCTCTCGAAGGTCCTTAGGCCCTTCGCCGCCCATCTGTCGAAGAGTTTCTGGGCTCGATTGAAGCGTTTGTTGTCCCGGACGAGGGTGGCGTGGATGTAGAAGCCGGCCATGGAGTAGGGGGAGTTCTCCGGGATGGACTCCAGAAAATTTATCATGGGTCTAGCGAGGTCACTGTCGTGGCAGGCTGTGCCCGTGAAGACCAGGTCGTATCCATGGAGGTCGTCGACGCTGACCTCGTCCAGGCGCCTCAGGTCGGCTTCGCGCCCCTTCGAGGTCTCCTCGTGTATGCTCTAGGCGACCTTTTCGGTGTTGAAGGTCTCGCTGTAGTAGACTACGAGGACCTTCATGGAGGTTCAATACAGGGGGTGTTCATATATCGTTTTACGCGCGACAAGAGGGTCCGGTTTGGGCACCCGTTTACGCGCGCGAGGAACAAGATATCCTACATCTGCAAGTAGTGGGAGTACCTCGTGGGCGAGATAGAGAAGAGGGGCGACGACAAGTATCTACCCGAGGTATGGCGTGCAAACTAACCTGCGCACGTATTCTAATTGGACCCCAACGTCACCTGAAGGCGGAGATCATGGTCTCGGCGAAGCCGGCTAAGGCACGTCAGGGCGTACGAAATACACAGGGGTCATGAGACACCGGGACACGCGCGTAAATTGCTTATTCTACTTGGTATTGAGGTAAGTCATATGATCAGCTCAGTCTCAGCTACAGTAGGAAAGCTCTCACTAGTCGCAGGACTATTGTTCGTTGTTTTGAAGATCGTCTACAAGAGATCGAATAACGAGAGGTTCAGGTCATTTTATGAAGGGAGGAGGACACTCCTATACCAGGTGCACGTCAACGTCTCCAAGTTGGCGGTGTTCTTAGCGTTCGTACACGGATTCACGGTGACGCCAATAGATGGGACATATAATATCACGGGTTGGTTGTACGGGGTGTCCATGGTCATTCTGCTGGGATTGGGAGTATACCTGAGCATCAGGAACGACGCTAAGCCTATGGATGAGGAAAGCGACAGAAAATGGAGGACGCTCAGAATCGCGAAGTGGATATTGACAGTCTTAACAGTGTTCTTTCTACTGCTTCATTACAAATTGTACGATTGGTCACCATAAATGCGCGCGCAGAAGAAATAGGATTCTCGGAACTCGATATCCCAGACTATCTATAACACTCCATAATTTTATCCTGACCTACTCACAGCATTATCTAGGATAAAGAAATGGATGGCTGCCCAGTTATTACACCAAATTCGTTTCAAAAATTAATATATTCTGAGAGACGGGAATCTGGGGTTAGAGGATGAAAAAAAGGGCGGGGTATAGCTACAGGTTCACTTTCCTTCTGTACTGGTAGTAGACGTCGATGAAGGCGAGGCTGATGACGACCCCCAGAGCCGCTGTGAGCAGTCCCCCGAGGAAGGGCACCCATCCGAGAAGGGCGTACCCGACTATCGAGAGCAGCAGTATGACGATGATGTCTCCGAGGTCCGTGATCAGTACGTTGAAGGCCCTGCCGGCGGCGATCATGACGCCGGTCTCGTCCATCACTACGATGACGGACAGCATCACGGCTACGGGAATCAGTATTATGGTGATGGACAGCAGTACGCTGAGGATCGAGGCGCCGATGAATGTGACGATCCTTGAGACGACGTAGCTCATGCTCTGGCCCAGGTCGAGAGGCTTCTCAGTGTAAGCGTCCCTCGCCATGTCGATGGAGGCGAAGTTGAGTATGTACACGGCGATGGAACCAACTAGGGAGATGAGGCCAGCGATGAGGTGGAGGGGTGAGAACCCGGTCTGGTAGAAGGGGGTCCCACCCAAGTTGTCGATGATGCTGGAGATGACTCCGCCCAGCAGCGCCGGGGCGAAGACCATGGGCTGGGCGGAGGCGATCCTCCACGCCATGTTGAGGTGACCGACGGCGCTCACCTCGACGGGCCGCGTCGAACGCTCACCCTCCGGAGTCTTTAGTCTCTCACCGCAGTCTGGGCAGACGGTGTAGTCGTCCTGAATCTCTTTACCGCAGTTGGGACAATAAGGCAATTTTAGTACCAGTGTACACTACAGCAAGACCTGAGATAAAGCTATCTTTCCCCAGAAATGTGCCCCGAGCCCCGGGGTACCCCAGATTTAAAATCCCTGTGGAGCACTGAAGGGTGATGGAACGTGAACACGAACGTCGATAAGCTCGTGAAGATGAAGGTCAATGGAGAGATCATCCACCCCGAGCTCTGGGTCGAGAGGAACTATGTCACCACATGGGACGGTCGACCCAAGCTCACCGTGGGCATCGGGGGCATCGTCCACAACGTCAGAGTGGGGGACCCCGTCTTCGGCTGGTACGCCGACCACCTCAACGCCGGCGTCGCCGTCTCGGACAAGGACGCGTCACGGCAGAGGGCGATCAACACCTACTCCTGCGTAGGCAACCCCGCGAAGGTCCTCACCGGGGAGGCGAAGGGAACCATGGGCGTCGTCGTCGGAAAGACCTACTTCTTCGCCGGGCGCTCCTACAGGATCATCGTCGACTTCCAGCCCGAGGATCTGGCGAAACTCGCCATAGGCGATAAGGTCGAGGTGGAAGCCTGGGGCACCGGCCTCGCCATAGACGGGCTCAAGGACGTCAGGATCTTCTCCCTCTCCCCCAGGCTCTTCAAGGCGATGGGCATCGAGGAGAGCGGCGGAAAGCTGAAGGTGCCCGTCACCAAGGTGGTCCCTGGCTACATGATGGGGGTCGGAGTCGGCAGAGGGGGCTCCCACATGGGGGCCTGGGACATCCAGTCCTGCAGCCCTGAGCTCAACGAGAGCATGGGGCTCGAGAAGCTAAGGTTCGGGGACATCGTCGCCGTCACCGACGTCACCTCAGACTATGGCAACGGGGTTTACGAGGACGGTGTCATCGTCGGCGTCGTCTCCCATGGCGCCAGCGAGATCGGTGGCCACGGCCCCGGCATCGCCAGCATCATCTCAACTAGAATGGAGCACATCGAGCCCGTAGTGGACCCCAATGCCAACGCCGGATACTACCTGGGCCTCAGGAAGGACAAGGGATGGTGATGGACGTGAAGACCAACAAGGACAGGCTCGTCCAGCTCTCCGTCATGGGCTCAATTCAGCCCCCTACGTCCTCGGGTAGCTACAGGACGACCTTCGACGGCACTCCCCTCCTCGTCCCCGGTGGAGCCGGGATCAAGCTGAATTTCAGGGTCGGCGATTGCGCCTACGGCTGGGTCTCAGACCACTTCGAGCCCGGCGTCTGCATCGTGAACACGGGGACGCCCCGTGAGTTCACCGCCCTCAACGCTTTCGCCTGCGTCGGCAACGAGACGAGGGTGATCTCCGGCGACGCCCAGGGGGAGAAGGGAACCGTCACAGGGAAGCACGGCTGGACGAAGACCTTCGTCGACTTCCCCATGGAGGTCCTGAAGAGGCTCACCATCGGTGACAAGATACAGGTGCACGGGTGGGGCGTTGGCCTCGCCACCGAGGGCTACGACGACATCAGGATAATGTCCATGTCTCCCCAGCTCTTCGAGGCGATGCCCATCAATGAGGTTGACGGGCACCTCGAGGTGCCGGTTGCCAAGATCATCGAGGGTAGGATGATGGGCTCCGGCATGGGTGGCGGAAGCGGAGGGATGCCAGACCTCGGGGACTTTGACATCCAGAGCACTTGCCCCGAACTCACGGAGACCTACGACCTCTCAGGCATCCGCATCGGGGACATCGTCGGGATAAAGGACATGTTCTCCCACTACGCCAGGGGAATTTATCCGGAGGCCGTCACCATCGGCGTCGTCTCCCACGGGGCAAGCGCCTCGACGGGGCACGGGCCGGGCGTCTCGCCCCTCATGTCTTGCAGGACCGGCAAGCTAATGCCCGTTGAGAACGACAAGTCCAACGTCGCCTACTGGCTCAAGATCAGGCCCGACAAGGACTGGTGACCTTCCCAACCCTTTTTTTCAGGCCATTTTTTGGGGGACATTTCTCAGCGTCTCAGGCACCTTGAACGCAAGCAGCGGAACCCTCAGGAAGACCTCCAAGACAAGGGGTATCAGGAAGATGAGGCTCGGGTTGAAGTCCTTGTAGAGGATCCCCCCGAGGATGGGGGTGGGGATACGGACGATGGCGTTGATGGTGTTGGTGACCCCAAGCCACCTCCCCCTCTGCTCGGGGGGCACCAGCTCAAGGCTCCAAGTCTGGAAGGTGTTACCGCTCATGCTGATCCCCCTGCAGATCCACGCCACGATGAGCCAGTAAGGGTGGGGGGCGAAGACCAGGATCAGCATTCACAGGAACCTGAAGGGCCTGGTGATCAGGACGGCGAGCCTCCTCCCCCTGGTGTCGGCGAGCCTACTCATGGGGAGCGAGAACACGATCATGACGATGGTCGAGGCGGTCGTCAGCAGCCCCAGGGTGAGGGCGTCCGCCCCCTTCACGTCCTTTGCGTAGAGGAAGGTGAAGGACATGAACATCCCCATGATGAAGGAGCCGAGGGCGCTCTGGGCGATCCAGGCGTAGAGCCCCTCACCGCCCTTGAAGACCTCCCTGAAGTCCTGGACGAAGGAGGACTTCTTTTCTCGAAGTTCAGGCGGCACGTCGTAGAGCTTCATGTACACGTACGAGTAGATGACCAGGAGCCCCGCCAGCCGCACATAGAAGAGGGGCCTGATGCCCTCAACGGTGAGCCCTCCGAAGTAGTCGATGATGAGGGCGGCGGGTATTGGCGCCACGATCCCGATGACTTGGGCGATGACGGAGCGGAAGGCGAAGCCCTGGGCCCGGTCTTCGTCCTTGAGCCCCTTGGAGATCATGATAGTCTGACTTCTCATCATCAGGGCCTGCATGAAGGGATTCAGAAGCATGGCTAGGAGGATCCAGGTCCAGTCCCGGGCGAAGGCGTAGAGGGCGATGTTGATTATCTGGATCGCCATCCCGACGCCCATGATCATCTTCAGGTTGTACCTGTCGTTGACCTAGCCCGCAGGCATCGAGATGAGGGTGTTCACGATGCTGCCGAGGCTGCTCATCCAGCCCAAGGTGACCGAGTCGGCGCCCAGCTCCGTCGTGTAGATGGAAGAGTAGCTGCTGGTCAGGTTTATCAAGAAGGTGGCGCCCGCGGATCGTATGAGGATCATCCGATAGTTGTGACTCCGCCTTCACAGGAAGTCACGTGCACTCCGGAGGATCATCACATACAACCCAGTCTGAAAGACTCTGCTTGCGTGTACCCTCCTCGTAATAAACAGTTCCCCAGCGATCAACCCTATTAGGGGGGAGGGGTTACACCCATTGAAACCAATGACATTGGACGTTTACGAGGTCCTGAAGGACCTCATGGGAGCACCCGCCGTCACGGGCTTCGAGGAGCAGCGGCGGAAGAGGGTCATAGAGCAGTACTCCAAGTACTGCGACACCGTGTCGGTGGACGTGATAGGGAACGTCATAGGGACCATCGGGGAAGGCGAGAGGTCGGTGATGCTCGCCGGCCACTACGACCAGATCGGCTTCATGGTGACCTACGTCGACGAGAAGGGGGACCTCAGGTTCAACCAGGTCGGGGGATGGGACCCCAGGGTCGCCTACGGCCTCAGGGTCAAGGTCTGGGTCGGTGACGGCCCCGAGGACTACGTCCTGGGCGTCATCGCCACGAAGGCACCTCACCTCTCCGACGCCAAAGAGAGGGAGAAGGTCCCCACTCTGAAGGAGATGCGCATCGACATAGGCGCCAAGGACAAGGAGGAGGCCGAGGCCTGGGGAGTCAAAATAGGCTGCCCCGTCACGCCGGACGCCGAGCTGACGAGCCTGGGGAAGGGCAGCGACCTCATCCTCGCCCCCGCCTTCGACGACATCTGCGCCGTGGCATCATTCATGGTCGCACTTGACGAGTTGAGCAGGGACCCCCCGGAGAACCTGAAGGTCCACGTCGTCGCCACCGTCCAGGAGGAGGTGGGGCTGAGGGGGGCCACCGTCTCAGGCTACAACCTGAACCCGTGGTGCACCATCGCCGTCGACGTCACCCACGCGGTATCACCCGGGGTGGACGCCCCCACGGTCGAGGGCGTTGAGCTGGGCAAGGGGGGCGTCGTCGGTATGGGCGCCAACTTTACCAGGGCCCTCTGGGAGATGATGGGGAAGGCGGCCGAGGAGGGAGGCATCCCCTACCAGATGGAGGGCTACCCGTCGCGTAGCGGTACGGACGCCTGGACCCTCCAGGTGCTCAGGGGCGGGACTATCAGCGGTCTCGTCTCTGTTCCCAACAGGTACATGCACTCCATCAACGAGGTGGTGAGCCTGAAGGACCTGGAGAACATCGGCAAGCTCCTCGCCGCGACCATCAGGGCCCTCGGGAAGAGCGACCTGAAGCACAACGTCGAGGTCTACCGGAGAGGCTGACCCCTCTCCCCACCCTATTGTAACGATTAAATGAACCGAGCCCACCGTTAGTATCCGTGGGATCATGACAGCTTTTAGTTCACGCGTCGACGAGAGGGGCACCGTTGAACTCCTGGGTCGACTGGTGGAGATCGACTCAGTCAACCCCTCCCTTGTGCCCGGGGCCGCCGGAGAGGGGGAGATCGCCAAGTTCCTGGACCAATACATGCAGGGCCTCGGCCTGAAGACGGACCTGGAGGAGGTGGCGCCATGCAGGTTCAACGTGATCGGCCTCCTGAAGGGCACGGGTGGGGGCCGAACGCTGATGCTCAACGGCCACACCGATACAGTCGGGGCCGACTACATGGAGATCGACCCCTTCGACCCCGTCGTGAAGGAGAGGAGGATGTACGGAAGGGGGACCTATGACATGAAGGGGGGCCTCGCTTCCCTCCTGGGGGCCGTGAAGGCGGTCGTAGAGTCGGGCGTCGAGTTGAAGGGAGATGTCATAATGGCGGCCGTCTGCGACGAGGAGTTCGCCAGCATCGGGACAGAGAAGGTCGTCGAGGGCTATATGGCGGACGCCGCCATCGTGGGGGAGCCCACTGAGCTCCAGATCGAGATCGCCCACAAGGGATTCGCCTGGATCGACATCGTGACGGAGGGGTTCGCCGCCCACGGGAGCGCCTGGGAGCTGGGGGTCGACGCGATCGCGAAGATGGGGAAGGTGCAGGTGGGCCTTGAGCGCCACCAAGGCGAGGTCCTCATGAAGAAGGTGCATGAGCTTGTGGGTCCGCCGTCGGTCCACTCCTCCATCATCGAGGGGGGGAGGGAGTTGAGCACCTACCCGGACCGCTGCAGGCTCCAGGTGGAGAGGAGGCTCATCCCCGGGGAGACGAGGGGAGACGTCGAGGAGGAACTCAAGGGGCTGCTGGAGTCGATCTCCGCGGACGACCCCAAGTTCAAGGGTAGCTACGAGATCACCTTCTTCAGGGGCCCCATGGAGGTCCCCCGGGAGGAGGCGATCTGCCAGATCCTCCGAGATAGCTCTAGGGAGATCACCGGGGAAGAGCCCGAGTTCATCGGAGCCGGGGGATGGCTCGACACCCAGATCATCTGGGAGAGTGGGACGCCCGCGGTCGCCTTCGGTCCCGGGGGATACGGGGCCCACGGCGCCGTGGAGTACGTCGACATCGACTCCGTCACCGGTGCGTCCAGGATAGTTGAGAGGGCGATCCACCTCTTCTGCGGCTGATCGGCGCCCTAAATATTCTTCAAGGAATATTTCTTTCAGATATTTATTTATGTACGAATATGGGTTACTAGTCCCCATTCAAGGAGGGAAATGACCTCAACATCAATCCATCCAAGGAGCGTAACGCTCGGACTATTGAAGAGATCAACGAGAAGATCCGGAACGGCGACGTTCAGGTTCTAACTGTTTCTGAGATGAAGGCCCTCGTGGAGAGCAGCGGAGTCCAGGTCGCGTTCAAGGACGTGGACGTGGTCACCACTGGCACCTTCGGGGCGATGTGCTCATCGGGAGCCGTAATCAACATCGGCCACGCCGATCCGCCCATCAAAATTGGAAGGGCGTGGATCAATGACGTGCCGGTGAGCCACCCCGGGGCAGCCGTTGACCTGTTCATAGGGGCAACCCAGATGTCGGAGACCCGGCCGTTCGAGTACGGCGGGGGCCACGTCATCGAGGACCTCATCAGGGGCAGGGAGGTGGAGCTGAGGGCGACGGCTCAGGGGACGGACTGCTACCCCCGAACCAGGCTCGAGGTGACCCTCACAAAAGACGACCTGAACCAGTTTCAGATGCTCAATTTTAGGAACGGGTACCAGAGGTACTCCTGCGCCACCAACGGCAGGGACGAGACCATCTACACCTACATGGGTAAGCTCCTGCCCAAGTACAGGAACGCCAACTACTCCGGATCGGGGGAGCTGAACCCCCTCACCAACGACCCGGACTACGAGACCATCGGCCTCGGGACACGTATCTTCCTCAACGGGGGCGTCGGCTACGTCATCGGCGAGGGAACCCAGCACAGCCCGGGGAGCGGCTTCGGGAACATCATGGTGAAGGGGGACGCCAAGGCCATGAACGCCGAGTTCTTGCGGGGCGCGGCGTTCACCAACTACGGCACGACCCTCTACAACGGCATCGGGATACCCATTCCCATCCTGAACGAGGGCATCGTCCGCAAGGTGGCGATACGGGACGAGGAGATCTACACGGACATCGTCGACTACGGGGTGCCGCGGAGGGACAAGCCCACCCTGGGAACCGTTAACTACGAGACCCTCAAGTCGGGCAGGGTCACCATCGAGGACAGGTCCGTGAAGGTGAGCTCCATGTCGAGCCTGAAAAAGGCGTACGCCATCTCGAAGACCCTCAGGGACTGGATCGCCAAGGGCCGTTTCTACCTGACGGCGCCCATAGAGAGGCTGCCAACGGACACGGTGTTCAAGCCCATGAGGCAGCCCAAGGGGTCCGCCTTCGTCGAGGACATAATCCACGAGGCCGTCACCTGCAGAGAGGACGAGGAGATCGAGGAGGTCGCTAGGCGCCTCGTCACCAGGAACGCCAACCACCTGGTGGTCGTCGACGGCGAGGGGAGGCTCAGCGGCATCGTCACCTCCTGGGACATCACAAAGTCCATCGCCAACGGCAGGGGGACCCTGAGGGACTTCATCGTCAGGGAGGTCCACATCGCCTCCCTCAACGAGCCCCTGGAGACGGCGTCGAGGAGGCTGGCGGAGCACAACATCTCGGCCCTCCCGGTGATCGACGGTGAGGGGCGGGTCCTCGGCATCGTGACCTCGGAGGACATCTCCAAGCTTTTGGGGGGTGGCCGCCTCGGTTAGGGTGATGCTCAGGTTCTCCAAGGAGATCGTGGACAGGCCCATCACATCCCAGGTCATCCTGGAGCAGGGGGTGCCCGTGAACATTCTCAGCGCCCACATGAACCAGCAGGGCGGGGAGATCCTCGCCGAGATCGACGCAGAGCACGCCGAGGGGGTCATAAAGGCGTTCAGGGAGAGGAAAGTCACCGTCGACGTCCGCAGGCTCATCGAGAAGGACGACGACAAGTGCGTCGACTGTGGAGCCTGCGTTTCCATCTGCCCCATGGACGCCCTCACCTTCGACGACGACCACTCCGTCGCCCTCCACGAGGACAGGTGCAACGGCGTCACCTGCGGCCTCTGCGTGAACACCTGCCCCCAGAGGGCCATCAGGCTCATCGGCTGAGGGGGAGAACATGATCAACGGCTTGGCGGGGCTGCACAGGAGATCCTACCTGATCGGGGAGTCCCAGGGAACTATAATCTCCGACAGGGAGGAGGCGGTTCAACGGGCCGTAGAGGTCATCAGGCATCAGAGGGGGGAGCTCATGCTCTATATCAGGGAGTTCAAGGAGTTCCAGCTCGCCCTCGACCCCCTTGAAGCACCTGAGGGGCCGAGAGTGGTGAAGTTCATGGCGGAGCACTCCAAGGCGGCTGGCGTTGGGCCCATGGCCGCGGTGGCCGGAGTCCTGGCGGACCTCGCCGTCGAGGAGATGCTCAAGGCGGGAGCCAGCGTCGCCGTGGTCGAGAACGGCGGAGAGGCCGCATTCACATCGGACAGGCCCGTGAACATAGCCCTACAAGCCGGTGACGCCCCACTCTCCAAGCGGATCGGATTCAAATTGGGGGAGTTCCCGGTGGGCGTTGCCACGAGCTCAGGACTTTTCAGCCACGCACTGAGCTTCGGGGAGGCCGAGGCGGTCACAGTCTTCGCTGAGAGCGCCGGCCTCGCTGACGCCGCTGCGACCGCTGTCGGGAACGTGGTGAAAGGGGATGACGAGCAGTACGCCGCTAGGCTTGGCGTGGACACTGGCCTCTCCATCGAGGGCGTCAGAGGGGTCTTCGTGCTCTATAGGGGAGCCGTCGGTATGGGGGGGAGGGTGCCGTCCATCATAGGCGTCGACCCTGGCGACCCCAAGGAGCTCTCCATCGAGATAGGGAGGCGATGAATTGCCCAAGCTTCTCGTGGTCAAGTACGGTGGCTCCGTCCTGAACAGCGGGACGGCGATCAGGAGGGCCGCAGAGGCGGTCAGGGAGGAGCTGGGGAGGGGGAGCAGGATGGTCATCGTCGTCTCCGCGATGAAGGGGGTGACGGATCAGCTGCTCTCCGCCGCCGGTGAGATCTCCCCGGACACCCCGAGGGAGGTCGTCGACCACATCATCGGCCTCGGCGAGGAGCAGAGCGTCAGGCTCATGGCGTCGGCCCTCAAGTCAATGGGCGTCGACGCCGTTGAAGTGACACCCCACACTCCGAGCTGGCCCATCGTCACCGACGGTAACTACGGGGACGCTGAGCCGATACTTGAGGAGTGCGAGAGCCGAACCGAGCTGGGGGTGAAGCCCCTCATCGAGAGGGGGCAGGTCCCCGTCGTCTGCGGCTTCGTCGGCAGGAGCCTTGACGGGAGCGTCACAACCCTCGGGAGGGGAGGAAGCGACACGACCGCCACCCTCCTCGCCCGGTGCCTCGGCGCCGACGAGATGGTACTCGTCAAGGACGTCGGGGGCATCTACTCGGCGGACCCCCGGAAGGTGAAGGGAGCCAGGCCCCTGGTGGAGATGAGCGCATGGGAGGCAAACCTCCTCGCGTCATCGGGGGCGAAGGTGCTCCACAGCAAGGTCTTCAGGTACAAACCTGACGGCCTCAGGATAAGGCTCGTCTCATACGAGCAGAGTCTGAACGGGAGCGGAACGGTTGTGAGCGGAACAATACCGGAGCTAGAGGTCGAGATCCACGACGAGAGGGTCGCGAAGCTGACCCTAGTCGGCGAAATTGCGTCTGATCCGGAGGGCCTTGCAGGGGTCTCCAAGCTGATAGTCGAGAGCGGGGGTATGGTTCTCTCCCTCAAGGGGATGAGGGACGCCTCGACGATGTTCGTCACAGGGGCCCTCGACGACGTGCTCAACGGGGTTCACCCCCTCGTAGTCTCCACGGAGAGCATCAAGGCGGTCTCTGGCACAGGCGGGCTGGCCCTCGTCAGGGTCCGAGGAAGGACGCTGGATGACGCCGCAGCTAGCGTGCATACAATAGGCAAGGCCCTGTCCTCAACGGGCGTCATATTGAGGGATCTGGTCGTCGGGGAGTCGTCCGTCGACGCCTTCGTCGACTGGGAGAAGCGGTTTGAGGCCAAGAAAGTGATAGAGGAGCGCTTCAGGAGGAATAGAGATGAGTAAAATGAAGGTAGCGGTACTGGGAGCGACTGGCGCAGCCGGTCAGAACATCGTGGAGGTCCTCGTGGGCCACCCCTGGTTTGGTATAGACTGCCTCGCGGCCTCGGAGAGGTCCGAGGGGAAGAGTTACAGGGACGCCGTCGAAGGCGCCGTCTTCTTCGAGAGGACGCCCGGTGACGACATCATGGAGATGACGGTGCAGAACACGGACAAGGTGGATCCGAGGTACTACGACCTGGCGTTCAGCGCCCTCCCCGCATCGGTGGCGAAGGGCGTCGAGGCACGTTTCGCAGAGCATATCCCGGTATTCAGCACTGCGTCCGCCTACAGGTACGAGGATGACGTCCCGGTGCTCATCCCGGAGGTAAACCCCGGGCACATCGGGCTCGTGGACACCCAGAGGGAGAACCGGGGCTGGGCGGGCTACATCGTGCCGGGCCCCAACTGCACGACGGTGGGGCTGGTGATGACACTCAAGCCCATCCAGGACGCCTTTGGGGTCAAGACGGTCCGGATGGTCTCCATGCAGAGCCTCTCGGGTGCCGGAGAGAAGGGGCTGAGGGAGGACTCGCCGTACAGGAAGATGGTGGAGATGAACGTCTACCCGTGGATCGAGGGGGAGGAGGGGAAGGTCGTCGCGGAGACGAACATGCTCCTCGGGAAGCTGGTGGATGGCAAGATTGTGGACGCCGGGATAGATGTCCACCCGACCTGCACGAGGGTCTACGTTGACAGGGTGCACACGGAGGTGGTGGACGTCGTGACGGAGAGGCCCGCGACGCTGGAGGGGATCAGGGCGGCCCTGGAGGGCTTCAGGTCCGCGCCCCAGAAGCTGAAGCTGCCGACCAACGCCGAGCGGCCCATCCTGGTCCTCGACGAGGTTGACATGCCCCAGCCAAAGCTGCATAGCTCCAAGGGGTTCATGGTGACCCTGGTGGGGAGGCTGAGCGAGATCCCCCACGTGGAGAATGGGTTCACCTACATCGTGACCAGCGACAACCTGGAGAAAGGCGCCGGTGTGGGGGCGGTCCAGAACGCCGAGTTCATGAAGGCCAAGGGCTATCTATAGGAGCCCACTCCACCTCCCAAGCCCCTTTTAAGGGCGCGTAATATTTTTACACCTGAAGCCCCTTTTGCGAAGGTTTCTTTACGAAAACGGTATTAAAACAGGGCTCAAATCATTGGATCCTAGTATTGATCGCCGCCGTTTTCATCATCATAAGAATGATGGGAAAACGATAGGAAAAATACCAAATGGATCTTGATGTGGGATCTCAAGATCATTGTACGGGTCGAGACAGTATCTTAGAAGCTCAGCTTGCCCAGGCGCCTCAGGTAAA
>DATLAV010000093.1:0-6529 GCA_035527235.1 Patescibacteria group bacterium
TAGGGCCTCTATCTTCGACTCTTCATCAGTTCCTCTCGCTTGTTCTTCGTCTCCCTCTGGAAGGCCAATACACTGGGCATGCCTGCCCTGTATGCCATTACCCTCATGAAAAGAACATCGATGACACCACCAGACAACCCCGTGCCCATATACAATTCAAGCGCGTTATGAGGAAAAATGACATTTGATGCCCTCAACGGCTCAGACTACCTCTCCCATCTAGGACGTCAGCGCAGCCCACGCCATGACGGACTCCCCGCAGGAGGCTGAACAAAGACCGAGAAACCGAAAGACACGAAACTGTGAAGAACAGACCCCAAGAAAAAACGACTTCACACAGACTCCACAACCGCCCCCTAGACCCCTATGACCACCCACCGACGCGCAAAAAGCGGGCTCGGTGGGATTCGAACCCACGATCATCAGCTCCGCAGGCTGACGTCTTATCCTGACTAGACCACGAGCCCCCACATAGCATCCCCAACCCAATAAATAAACTTAGGGAAAACTTAAACACCCAAAAACCCAAGCCAACACCATGATAGAGCCATACACCACACTAATGGACCGCTATAAGGACCTCTGCCTCCTCGGCTCCACAGGCTCCATCCTCGCCTGGGACATGGAGACAAAGATGCCCCCAAAGGGAATCGCCCTCAGAAGCGAGCAACTCGCCCTCCTCCAGAAGACCCTCCACCATATGCTCACAGACCCCGAGAACGACAGACTCATCAAGCAGGCCGCAGACCACCCTGACCTCACACCCCTCCAGAGACGAAACCTCCACCTCGCCAACAAGGAGTACCAAGAGGCCACACGCCTCCCAGAGGACCTCGTCGTCGATACAGCCAGACAGACCGCCCTCACAATAGACGCCTGGAAGAAGGCCAAGGCCGCCAAGGACTACCCCGCCTTCAGACCCTACCTGGAGAAGATCTACCAGCTCAAGCTTAGGGCCGGGGAGCTCCTCATGGAGCCCAAGGGCTCAGACACACCCCACGACGCCCTCATCGACGTCAGCGACCCTGGAGTCACAGCACACCAGCTCACACGCCTCTTTGACGAGATGAAATCCGACCTTATCCCCCTCATCCGGAAATGCGTCGACTCGGATAGCCAGCCCGACACCGGCTTCCTCAAGCGAAAAATCCCCATTGGCACCCAGCGCAAGATCACCGACGCCCTCGCCAAAGCAATCGGCTACGACATCACCTCCACCCAAGCCGGCGGCAGGATCGACGAGACAGAGCACCCTTTTACCACAGGCTACTACGACGACGTACGGGTCACTACCCACTACAACGAGGACAAGTTTGACTCCAACATCTTCGCCATCCTCCACGAGGGAGGCCACGCCCTCTACGAGCAGAACCTCCCCAAGGAGTGGATCTACCAGCCTGTCGGCACCGCATGCAGCTCCGGCCTCCACGAGTCCCAGTCTAGGTTCATCGAGAACATCGTAGGCCGCAGCTCCGAGTTCTGGACGAGCTTCTACCCAAAGCTCAGGAAGATCACCGGCGACACCCTCGCCGACGTCACTCCCGAACTCTTCGTCCACGCAGTCAACCTCATCGAGCCCTCCAAGATACGCATCGAGGCTGACGAACTCACATACGGACTCCATATCATCATCCGCTTCGAGATCGAGAGGGACCTCTTCACAGGAAAGACCACCGTCGACGAGCTCCCGCAGATCTGGAACGAGAAGTACGCCAGCTACTTGGGGGTTGAGATCGAGGACGATTCAGAGGGAGTCATGCAGGACACCCACTGGGCCGGGGGCGCCTTCGGCACCTTCCAGAGCTACGCCCTCGGCAACATCTACGGAGGCATGATGCTGGAGAAGCTGAACGCCGACCTCCCCGACTGGAGAATCCCGCTCTCAAAAGGCAGCCTCAATGAGGTCAAAGCCTGGCTCAAGGAGAACGTCCACAGACAAGGAAACCTCTACGACGCCCCCGAACTCATCAAGAAGATAACCGGAAAGACCCTCACAGTAACACCCTTCATCGAATACCTGGAGACCAAGTACTCGAAGCTCTATGGCCTATGAGAAATCCGATGCCGGGTAACAACTTTAAGGATCGCCCACGACGGTGAAGAGATGAGCCTCCCTGAAAAACTTAGAACGGTCTACACTAGACAGCACTACGCCATCGTCGGAGCCCACAGCGCCGTCAAGACCTGCCACTGGGTCCGAAAGAGCCTTAACACCCAGGGCGCCCAGCATTGCTACAAGCAGAGGTTCTACGGTATCCCATGTCACCGATGCCTCCAGATGACCCCCAGCCTGGGCCACTGCCTCCAGAGCTGCCTATTCTGCTGGAGGGCCACCCCCGAAACCCTCGGAGTCGACTGGAAGCAGTCTCAGCCCATCCAAGACCACGAGGAGCCAGAGGCCATCGTCGAAGGGAGTATACAGTCCCATAGGAAAGCCATGACAGGCTTCGGGGGCAATCCAAACGTCACCAAGGAGATGCTCAAGGAGGCGATGAATCCTGTCCACGTAGCCATCAGCCTCGAGGGCGAGCCCACCCTCTACCCCATGCTGGGGGAACTCGTGCAGGCATACTACCAGAGGGGCTTCAAGTCAGTCTTCATAGTCACTAACGGCCTCCGCCCCGACGTCCTCGCCAATCTCGATCCCGAGCCCACCCAGCTCTACGTCAGCGCCTGCGCCCCCGACGAAGAGACCTACAGACGCACCTGCAGGCCCCTCATCCCTGACGGCTGGCAGAGGCTCAACGAGACCCTTGAGCTTCTCCAGAGCTACAGCTGCCCCACCGTCCTCCGTCACACCCTCGTCCCCAAGCTCAACATGAAGAATCCCGAAGGATACGCTAAGCTCGCCCAGAGATCCAACGCCACATACCTGGAGCCCAAGGCCGCCATGTCCGTAGGCTACGCCCGCCAACGCTTCAAATATAACGAGATGGCTTGGCACGACAGCATCCGGGAATTTGCAGAGAAGCTGGCACATGAGACAGAATATACCATTCTGGACGAGCAGCCCGAGAGCTCGATCGTCCTTCTGAGTAGGTTGAGTGAGCCGATCAACCTTTACGCGTAATCACTACACCAAAGAGTATATCGACTTCGCGTAGGGGATATTCCTACGCCTTCTTTTTAAAGCTCAGCGCCACGCCCGCCAGAGCCACCACGAGGGCTACGGGCGATAGATATTCGAAGAGGCTCATCGTGGACGCAGGTACACTGTTATCTATCTTATACTTGAGGGCATCGATCTGAGCCGAAAGGTCCGTTATCCTGTACGAGAGCTCCTGGATGTCAGCCTCCTCCTTGATGACGTCCTCAATACGCTCCTGCAGGATTGACATGTTCTCCAACAGCAGAGAGACATCCCCGGGCAGCGTGGACACGTTCCCGAAAAGCTCACCCAGCTGCGTCGAGAGGCCCTGGAGCTGGTTACTCAGCACGTCGACGTCCTCAACTATGCTATCGATGTTCTTCACATTGCCTATATCATGGGATATCTCATCTATAGCGAGTGAGAGATCGTTCACGCTCTCATTAAGGAGATCCGCCTTATCCTCGATGGAGACCAAAGAGGGTATCCCCCTCGTAAATGGAGGGACATCCATGTGCGCGAGCCAGTAAATCGCGTTCTTGAAAAAGAGGGCGTTGTCCTCCTGGGCTATGGCGCTGTCAAAGTAAGGATCAGCGTTAAGCAGGATTATCCTCCCCGACCCCAGGTTGTTGGCCACTGCGAGCACCGGGTCCTCGATACCAAAGTCGTCGTCGTTCCCCAGAACCAGCGGGTATGCATCGGAGGAGACGGGGCCGATCTCAGTGCCCCTCACACTCATAGCCCTTACTCCCTCTGTGACGGGGTGCACAGTAAATCTGGACGTTACCCCGTTTCCTTCACCAGATCCTGGAACGACACCCGCAAAGGCCAATAGCGTGTCAAACTCACGTGAGGGAAGGATGAAGACACCTACGCCGCCAGCGACGGATACAGCGAGGTTGTTGATGTCAATCGTATAGTGATTAATGATGAGTACGTCGTACTGCATCAGGAAGGAGTTATCGTATCCAGAGCCACTTGTATAGTCGACCTCAAACCCCTCACCTACCAAGAGGGCTGTCATATGAACCGAACGGTACTCGTTTTCGCCGATTATGAGTATCTTTACATCCGTGACCTCAGCCTCCGAACTGCGGAGACGTAAGATAATTGGCGTGAAAAAACTCATAGCGATTAATAACCAGAGGATCCCATGACGTTGTCTAGATGGCAAGGTCTTTCGATTCAAGCATCTTTCATTGATGACTTTAGTGTGTGTAAGTAGATGCGACCTACATATTTCGAATAAGCGCTTAACCCTTTAAGATAAAGGATTTAAACTCCCCATATATTTGGTAGGTTCGGCGACCGTAGTCTAGCGGTTAGGATATTGGCCTTCCAAGCCAATGACCCGGGTTCAAATCCCGGCGGTCGCACCATTTCATGCCTGAAATCGAGACCATCGGGGAGTACAGGGACTTCCAGGAGACGCCGCCTTATACCGAGCGGACTCCCCTATGATTTACAGAAGCCTTAATCTCTCAGTTCGAGGGAGAGATACCTGAGATTCTCTTATGTTGACCCTCGCCATTGTCGGGAAGACGAACGTCGGGAAGACAACACTGTTCAACGCCGCAACCCTCCTCAACGCCGAGATCTCTACGTATCCCTTCACGACTAAAGAGCCTCACGAGGGGACCGCGTACGTGTGCGATGTCTGTGTATGCAAGGAGTTGGGGCTGAGGGATAACCCGTTGAACTCGACCTGTATCGACGGATGGAGATACGCTCCAATCAGGCTCCTAGACGTGCCAGGGCTCATCAAAGACGCTTGGATGGGCAGAGGACTCGGCAACCGCTTCCTGTCGGTCATCGGGCAGGCGGACGGCCTCATCCACGTCGTCGACGCCTCAGGTTCTATCGACGCAGAGGGAAAGATCGTGAGGCCTGGCAGTGGGAACCCCGTTCAGGATGTCTTGGACATAGAGGTGAAGATCGAGCGATGGGTCTCAGAGATCGTTCAGCACAACAAACCGCTCATACTCCGTGAGGCGTCTTTAACCTCCACAGAGGAGGCGATCGCGATGGCCCTCTCAGGCATCAAGGCCAAGCTTCCTCAGGTCGTGGAGGCCTTGGGGTCGACGGACCTCGTCGACAGATCGTTCGAGAGGTGGACCTCATATGACTCCATGCAGTTCGCCGGGGCGCTTCTCCCCCTCATCAAGCCCTCCCTGATTATCGCGAACAAGATGGATCTACCGGCTGCAGAGGAGAACATAGAGATGCTGACGGACTACTTCAGCCATAGCCTTGTGGCGACGTGCTCCGCAGAGGCCGAGCTGGCGCTGAGGAGAGCGGAGAGGGCGGGCCTCCTTTCTTACATCCCGGGGCAGGAGATCTTCAGGATACCCGACGACGCGGAGCTTACACCTGCTCAGCACAAGGCGCTGGAGTACGTCGAGCAGAGGGTGATGAGTAAGTGGATGCGGACGGGGATACAGCAGGCTTTCAACACCCTTGTCCTCAGGCTCCTCAAGGTCAATATGGTCTATCCCGTTGCTAATGAGTCGAGTTACACGGATAACCATGGGAACGTCCTGCCTGACGTTCACCTGATGATGGACGGGGCAACTCCCCTCGACCTCGCCCATGACGTCCATACACGCCTCGCCGAGAACTACGTCCTCGCCATCGACGCCAAGACCGGGATGAGGCTTCCCAAGAACTACACCCTGAGGCACAGGGACGTCGTGAAGATCATGACCCAGCCGAGGGCGAAGGCGAGATGACCTCGGTCGGTGATGAGACTCCGCCCCTCACGTCTGAGCCCTATCCGGCTCCTTGATGTAGATGTAGGCGAGTACAAAGTTCAGCCCCATCGCCACGGCTAGGATGATCCACGACCATGCGCCGTTAAACTCGTATACGTACCCCCCGATGAAGGAGCCGAGGGCGGCTGCAGGGAACAGGAGGAATCCTCCCCCCCAGAAGTTGCCATAGCTGATCATGACTCCCCTCTCACCTAGGAGGGAGTAGAGGCGTCCCCGCCTGTTCTTGGGTATGCTGTTCGCTATGAGGGTGGAGAAGGCGGGCATCAGCAGGCCGTTGATGAGAGACAGGGCACAGAGTACGAGTGTCACACCGTTGAAGCCCCCGGCGTAGATGAAGAAGGGTATAATTAAGGGTGCCAGCCCCATCGATAGGAGTATCATCTTCCTTGAGCCAAACCGGTCTACGAGAGAGCCTAGGGGGAAGGCCAGCAAGATGCTGAGCAGGCCCGAGATGGATAGGGCTGAACCCCATTCGATCTTCTCCAGCCCGATAACGTTTGTTGCGTAAACGACCCAGAAGGGGGCGGTGCCCGCTATGAAGAGGGCGGAGATTATCTCGACTATCACTATCCCCCTGAGGGAGCTGTCCATCCACTTTATGGATCTCAGGACCTCGCCGTACGCCTCCCTTATTATACTTGGTAAATGCCCGAGGGTCAACCTCTCGCCG
>DATLAV010000094.1:0-15166 GCA_035527235.1 Patescibacteria group bacterium
ACCGGGTTGAGGTTCGAGGCTCTCCAAGCGGGGTATAATCCCGATACAACACAGGTTATTACGGCGAAGAGCAGTGTAATCGCCCCTAGGCTTAAAGATATTTCAGCTGTGACACCCACATAATCGCCTACAAATGTACTCAACATGAAACCGAAGACGGCGCCCATGGTTCCACCTGCCATGCCTGTCATCACTGCTTCAGAGAGAAACATGACGAGGACGTCGGAGCTCCTGGCTCCTATGGCCTTTAATACGCCTATCTCACGGGTTCGCTCCATCACCGAGACAGTCATTGTATTAATTATTCCTACACCAGCAACCAGCAGGGATATCCCGGCTATGCCACTGAGAACTGCCTCTACCGTGCCTATAATAGAATCCACCATGCTCATGGCTGCGTCACTGGTGATTACGGATACATCCTCAAGGGCATCCTCTATTTCGTCAGATAGTTGATCGATGGAATCTGGGTCTAATGCCTTTACCTGTATCGTCGTGTATTCCCCACCAGTCTCAAAGAACTGCTCATATGTACGTATAGGGATCATGAAACTTTCATCTCCTCCACCAAAGCTACTTCCAGACTCTTCTAATATTCCGACAATTCTTAAGCTGAGGGTTTTTTCCTCTTTGTTCACCACTGTAGTTAGTTTGATTCTGTCACCCACATCGAGGTATTGCTCCTCCCCATCGAGTGGGTAGGCTAGACTATATCCAATAATGACTACGGCCTTGTCAGATCGTATTAACTCTCGGCCTACAATGATATCGTCGGCTTCGTTTATTTCAAAGTATCTGTCTGTAATCCCATCCACGGATACGCTGAATGTAACCCCCTTTCTAATGTATGTGCCTTGACCTCCGGAGACTCTGGGTACAACTAGATCGATGCCGTGTATCTTTTCAAGTATATCTACGTCTCGCCAATCCAACTGGCTTGTAGAAAAAGGCATGGCTGATCCCCCGGAGGGCCGACCCATAAAACCGCCCTCTTCCGATGACTCCATCATACTGGAGATCCTAGTTCCGGGAATGATGGTGATAGTTGAAGTTCCGAGTATACCCATCTGGGATGTGATCTCATTGTTCATCCCCTGAGTTAGAGATATCAAGCCGGTTACGGCGGCACAGCCTATCATGATTCCGAGAAGGTTGAGGGCAAACCTGAACTTCCGCTCCCTCAGGCTCTCGACAGAGATTACTCCGATATCCAGTATCTTCAATTCTCGTTCCCCTAGGGTCCCAAGCCCAGCAACCGCCTCAGCCAGGTCCAGAAGCCCCCTCCCGAGGCTTGAGACCGGGCAGAGGAGTCCGAGGGCGTCTCAACGTCCAAATCGACCTCGAGGGTCTCCTCGTGCTCCTGGTTCAGATCGTCTGTATACCTCACCCTGAGGGTGAGGGTGTGGCCGCCTTCGTCGGCGTCCTCGGCAACCTCGAAGTCGAGGTCGAAGGGTATCGGGCTATCGGGGTCGACGGCGCCGATGTACTCCAAGCTCCCCGAGGTCTTCCTGAAGACGTCGTCCTCGACCACCTCGATGTCCATGAACTGGATGCTCTCGGTCCCGATCAGCAGCAGATCAACCTCGAGGGTGCTGACGGAGCCCGGCGTGACCGTCATCCCCTCGGTGTTGATGAGGGCGAAGCCCACGATGCCCCTGACGCTCAGCGTAAGGGACTCCATGAGGCTTCTGGGCATACCTTCGTCATCCAGATAGCTCAACGTGAGGGACGCGGGATACTGGCCAGCCCTCAGTCCACCGTCCAGGATGATCTCGTAACTCGCATCAGCAGATTCCCCGGGCTGCAGGTCTCCCAGGGCGACCAACGTAGGACTGAGGGCGGAGATCCCCGTAAGGGGATCGAACATCAGCTTCGCCTTGACGTCGTAGGCCTGAGCCCCGAGGCACGTGAGATCGAGGTTCATCATGACTGAGTCGCCGGGGTGTGTCACCTCAGGTAGGCTTCCGTATCCCGTGAGGACGACAGAGGTCTGCGCTTTTATCTGAACGGACTCAACAGTGATACCGAGGGTGAAGGTCTCCATGTAGTTCTGGCCCTCCGCGTCCCTGTAGGTCACCGTGGAAGTAACGGTGTAGACGCCGACGGGGGCGCTCCGGGAGACCGTGAGCACGGGCGAGAAGCTGGCGACCTCCCCAGGCTCCATGTCTCCGTCGATATACCTACCGCCCTCCAGCACGATCACGTATGGATTCGTGGAGACCAGCGTGGCATCGACATCGTAGACACCCTCACCACCGATGTTCTCAACCGAGACCGTCATCGGGTTGTTGATCCCTGCGGTCAGCCCTGGATTAGCGAGCTCCATGTTGAGCTTGACGTCAGGCTGCGAGATGCTGTCGACCTTGAAGCCAAGGGTGTAAGAATCCATGTGGCTCTGACCCGTCGCATCCTTGTAGGTGACGGTCTCGGTCAGAGCATAGACGCCGAGGGGCGCGTTCCTTGAGACCCTGACAGTGGGGATATGGAGAATGCTCGAGTTGACCTTGAGCTGGTCATATGTCAGGCGAGAATTCGCCAACACAGCTAAGTACGGCGAAACGGAGGAGATGGAGGCGTCGACCTCGTACACGTCCTCCTCTCCTATGTTACTGAGTGAGACGCCGAGAGTGTTGTCGGCTCCTGCCGTCAAACTCACGTTCACAGCGAATGCGTCGATGTCTATGTTGGGCTCCACTTTGTTCTGCACAACGAAGCCGATCTGGACGGTATCGACCTCCGTGAATTCGGCTAGCTGGAACCTCTTGACGTACATGAGGGTGAGCGTCATCGAGTAGGCCCCGAGGGGCGTGTTCTTGTCGATGTAGATCACCGGGCGGTAGGTCTTCGATGTGCCGTTCTCTATCTTGTTGTAGATCTTCTGGGCACCGCTTAAAACAGAGATACCTGGGACCCCCGCAGGAGGGGAGAGAGTTGCACGTAGCTCGTAGACGCTGAAGGTGCCCGGGTTCCCGAGCTTGATCTCCATCTCGTTCTCTTGACCGGCGGTCATGTACAGGTTGGCCGGCGTGACCGTCAGGTGGGGGATGTAGTTCTCCGCCCTCACCGACACTTGGTTGAAGGCTAGCACTAAGGTAAGGATTAGGAACGTTAACTTCACATACTTTGATTTTCTCACCATAATCGTTTCTCTCCTATGATTACTCCGTCTTGGATCTGGATGATGCGGTCCGTGTTCTGGGCGACCACGGGATCGTGGGTGATCAGGACGAAGGTCTTCCCCTGCTCCTTGTTCAGAGTCCTGAGCAGCTGCATGATGTCGTCGCCCGTCTTAGAGTCAAGGTTACCGGTGACCTCGTCGCAGAGGAGGACGGAGGGTTCATTCACGAGGGCCCTCGCTATGGCCACCCGTTGTTGCTCTCCGCCGCTCAGCTCCGTGGGCCTGTGATGTTTGCGCGCTTCTAGGCCCACGAGGTCAAGGTATTTAGATGCTCTCTCCTTTCGCTCTCGCCTTGGGACGCCGGCTATGGCCATCGGGAGCTCGACGTTCTCCTGTGCCGCCATCCGGGTTATCAGGTTGAAGAACTGGAAGATGAAACCGATCTCACGGTTCCTCAGGTCCGCCAACTGGTTGTCGTTGAGGGTCGAGATGTCGGTCCCCTTTATGTAGACATTACCAGAGGTTGGCTTGTCGAGAGCGCCCATCATATTGAGAAGGGTGGATTTACCGCTGCCAGATGGCCCCATAATAGCGAGGAACTCCCCTTCCTTGACCTTCATATTGATGCCTTTGAGCACCCTGAGGGACATCTCCCCCTGTAGATACTCCTTCACGAGGTCCTTCGTCTCGATGATGGCGCTCATGGCTCCCCTCCATCTCCCACCCTCTCGATGAGGGCGTCAATGTTCCGCAGGTTATAGTCCAGTAATTTTCTTATGTCGCCGAGTACCTGGAGCTTGGTCTCGTTGTCGAGGTCCTCCAGCATCTCAGGCAGGTTCTCGTGGATGTTGAGGGGATTACTCGCGAACAGGCGGATCATATCTACCATCCTTTTCTTGAGAGCCGTAGGCATCCACTTGAGGAGGGTCGAGAAGTACCTGTCGCTTATCCGGTACTCGTCCTCGAAGCGCTTCCCGAGGCCGTCGAGGAGGGCCTTTCCCCGCCGAGTCAGGCTGTAGAACTCCTTGTCCTCCCTCATGTCGGTCTCGACGAATCCTCTGGACTCGAGGCTCCTGAGGGCGGGGTAGAAGGACCCGGTCTTGAGCTCCCAAGTGTCCTTGAACTCTTCCCTAAGGATTTTTAGAATCTCGTAGCCGTACTTCGGGGACTCGTTCAGCTGTAATAGCAGCAGGAACTGGAGGGGGCTCACGGGCCGCCTTCTCGCCAGGCCACCACGAAACATAGTAGACATCTACTTAGTAGATATCAACTTACCAACGACGGACGCCTATAAACATTATGAATCAAAGAAAGGACTTAGATAACAACGAAACTTCGACGGATTTATCTGAAAGGGAGTTCAGACAGATAGGTGATGACAATGGTCTTCTGTTCAGAGTGCGGAAAGGAACTCCAAGTCGAGGCAAGATTCTGCTCGCAGTGCGGGGCTCCGGTCGAGAAGTCGGAGTGGGAGGAGTTCCAGGTCTCCGCGGACGACCTCGTGAAGAGGGTCAAGGAGCTAATCCGAGAGGGAAACATCAGAAAGATACGGATAAGGAACGAGAGGGGCGAGACCCTGATAGAGATACCCGTAACCGCCGGCGTGATAGGGGCACTGCTGGCACCCCAGCTAGCGGCCATCGGAGTGATCGCGACCCTAGCGACACGTTGCACCATCGCCGTGGAGCGGAAGATCTAGACATTAAACATCGAATTTAACCAGGCGACTCTTCCCACCCTCTTTCACCAGGGCTTCCACGCGTACGTAGCGCTCTATCCCGCTCCCCTCGAGCTTGGCCCAGAGCAGATTGTCCACTTGAAAGATGCCTGCAGGGTTGGACATATCGATCTTTATGATGATCGGCTTATCCTCTCCCTCTTCTATTTCGACGTCCTCGATGGCCATGGCCGAGACCGAGTGAATGTCTATCCTGCCTGCCTCGTAGGGGACGCGGGCACGCCCCTTCTCCATGTCCAGGGCGTCGGCCACCTTGACGATGCCCGCCTCCACCGTGAGGGGCCTGTTGGGCTCGTGATGGCTGATGATGGCGTGGCAGACCTCACTCTTCATGATGACGACCTCATCCTCCGAGTAGCAGGAGGGGAGGCACCGCTCCAAGATCCCCAGAGCCAGGGGGATGCTGTACTCCTCGTGGCTCTCCCTGACGAACGCCAGCCCAAGGTCGTGCATAATCGAAGCGAGGACGACGACCACCTCGGCGTCATGCTCAGTCATGCCATAGTCCGCCTTGACGCTGGGCTCGATACCCTTCTCGAGGAGGAGCCTGAGCATCTTCAATGCGCCGTTCGCCACTATCTTGACATGAACGGGGCCGTGATCGTTGAGTCCCAGCCTGTCGACGGCCAGGACGTTGGAGCACCTCCATAGCGTCTGGAGCTCGATGTCGCTATCAACGAACTTGAGGACGGTCTCCAGCTTTTTATTATCCTTGACGGGGAGACTGAGGCTGTTGGACATTTTATCGACCACCGTTCTCTCTGATCCCTCCAAGTTTAAAACGCTATTTTCTCCCTCATGAGAGTCATTACGAAGTATTCTTTTCTGACATGAAGTACCTTAATGGGGCATATTCAGCTCGCAGGGTTCACCGCACACCGCGCATACGGCGTCATGGCTCCAACGGGAGAGCTGTATCCGGGTGAGAATCCAGAACACACAGAGGCCGACTACCGTCAAGTCGAAGCCGAGGTAGCCGACGTTGTCCACGCCGGTCAACGTGAGGGCAAACCCGGTCACCAACAGCAGGTTGCACAGAACTCGGAGCCAAGGCTCTCTGGGAGTGAAAACTGGGACGTAGAATAGGCCGAAGATGATGGAGGCAACTCCCATGTACCCAGAGAACAGGGGAAAACGGATGCCAAAGATGAAATGAGACGATGCCACAGCTAAGGAGATGAGCGAACCCAGGAGCAGCCCGAAGCACCCCGCACAGTACGACTTTCTTCCTAGGGTAAACTCGTGGCCGCTGAAATGCCCGCACGACGGATGATGACCGTGGACGAGTCGGACGCCATCTATCATGGTGTACCTTCCCTCATCGAGTTCAGAAGGCAGATCCTTCGACCGACTGCAACGGCTCGGGAAGAGGGTCGCGGAAGCGCCCAAGACGCTAAGAGCTGAGAACAACGCCCACACCAGCGAGGAGTTAGCCGTGGGCAGACCGGATCCGGTCCTAGCGAGGAAACCCAGTACCAGGATCATTCCTGCTACCGAGATGATGATCGACACCGTAAGGGCCTTATCGCCTTGAACTTCCATGGGATCCCACGCAGAGAGGTTGATTATCTCTTCCATCTCCCTGTATTTTATCTTGGAGCTCTTTTCCCCGACTGGAGTCATAGGATGGCACGATAATTGACAATCAATGAAAAACAATAAGTATAAATAAGGCTCAATAAAATTCAATAGTAGAGCTGTAATTCATGCAGCTAACCGGAGAAATCCGTAATAGTTTGAAAGGAGAGTTCTATGTGAGATGTTTATAGACTATGTTACACTGATCATACTGCTGGTAATAGTCGGCTCGATAGTCGGCTCCTCCATCTTCATCGTGAAGCAGTGGGAATGGGGCGTCGTTCTCCGCTTCGGTAAGATCCTCAGGATAGTGGAGACGGGCCTTCACTTCAGGATCCCAGCAATCGACATGGTCCAGAAGGTTGACATGAGGACAGAGACCATCGACATGAAGGGGCAGTCTGCCATCACCAAGGACAACATCTCGGTGGGGATCGACGCCGTCGTCTTCATGACCATCGAGGACCCCGAGAAACTCATCGTCAAGATCAGGGACTTCAGGACTGCCGTCTCAAGGTACGCACAGACCGCCATCAGGAACATAATCGGTCAGTACGCCTTGGACGAACTCCTGGAGAGCCGGGAGGAGATAGCCATCAAGCTCAAGGAGGAGATCGACATGCTCGCCAAGGACTGGGGAATAGACATCGCCAGGGCGGGACTGCAGGACATCAGCCTACCCGAGGATATGAAGAGGGCCTTCGCCGTCCAGGCCGAGGCCGAGAGGGAGTCGAGGGCCATCCTGATAAAGGCGCAGGCCGAGCTCAACGCATCCACCAAGCTGGCCGCGGCAGCGAAGAACATGAGTGACCCCAACGCGATGCAGCTCAGAATTCTCTCCACAATAAACGACGTGAGCAAAGACCAGAGCAACACTATCATCCTCGCCCTCCCGTTGGAGACCCTCAAGGCCGCGGGCATACAGGGCGTCGCCAGCCTCTCAGCCATTTCAAAGGACACGACAGCCACCACGACATAGAGCCACCCCCCTTTTTCTAGTAGTTTTCCTCCGCCTAAAGCCAGGATGCAATCTGCGGCAGTAACGCGATGAGCCCCAGCGCAATGCAGATGCCCCAGAAACGAACCCTCCTAGCCAGCCTAATGAGTCCATCTATCGTGACGTAGGCCGATGTGAATGAGGCGACGAGGGCTACCAGAAAACTGGGCTCAAACGTGGAGACTCCCTCGATGAATGCTAGGCCAAAGGCAGCTGCGAAGACGGCTGGGACGCTAATGAGAAAGGATATCCTGAGCGCAGCCTCCCCCGAGAAGCCCCTCATGAGGAGGACCGATAAGGTCAGACCAGACCGAGATAGACCTGGCAGAGCTGACAAACCCTGAGCGAAACCAAGCAATGACGCCTCAACATCCCGAATTGCGTCAACCCCTCTCACACGGCTTTCTCGCGCTCCACGCTGGATCAGGCCCGTAACGATAAGGGCGACACCCGTCAGTATAAGCAGGGACTCGCCGAGAAGGCTAACCTCCCTTGCGAAGAGATAGATGGGCAACCCGATGATGCCGGTTACCGCCGTTGCGATGAACAGGAATCGGAAGAGCACTCGACCGGTCTCGCTCTTCCTGAGGAGTATCTCGGTGAAGTCCCTCCTGAAATAGAGGAGGGCCGCCAACCCCGTGCCGACATGGAGGAATACCGAGAGCCTCAGAGCCTGACCGGGGTCCACACCCAGTAGGCTCGTCATGAATACGACGAGGTTTCCCTGGCTTGAGACCGGAAGCCATTCGAGAATTCCTTGGATGAGCCCGATTATGAGGCCGACGGCTAGCGGATTCACGAAAAAAGGAAAGGGGTCAGCGGATAAAACACCACCGCCAACCCCGTGTAGGAAAGGAGAGGATTACGCCTTGGACAGCACCTTCTCGACAGCCCCGACGCCTGCTCCCGGATCAGCGTCGTAGCCCACCGCCATCAGCGACATCTCCATAGCGGACATGGTCGCCGTCAGATCGTTGCTCGTGGCGCTGCCCATGTGACCTATCCGGACGGTCTTGCCGCCTAGCTTGCCCAGCCCTCCGGCGATGATCACCTTGTACTTCGCCCTCATCACAGTCCTCATCTTGGCGTCATCGACGCCCTCGGGTATCTTGGGAACGGATAGGGTGTAAGCCTCATGCCCCTTCTCAGGGAAGGACTCTAGGTTCAGAGCCTCCATTCCAGCCCGGAAGGCCTTCGAGTAGGCTTTGTGCCTCGCCCACCGGGCCGCCAGCCCCTCTTCGTCGATGATGCGGAGGGCCTCCAGCATGCCAAGGACCATCCCCACTGCCGGCGTCGCGAAGTACCCCCTCGGGTTGTCCATGATGGGCTTCCACCTCTTCAGGTTGGCGTAGTAGTCGTCGATGGGGGTCTTCCTCTTCTCCACCGCCTTCCACGCCTTCTCGTTGAGGCAGAACAGTGATATGCCAGGTGGGGCACCGACCGCCTTCTGGCTGCCAGTTAGGCAGTAGTCGATGTTCCACTCGTCCATCTTCAGGGGCATCCCGCCTATCCCGCATACGGAGTCAACTATGTAGAGGGCGTCCGTCTGCTTAGCCAGTTCACCGATCTTGTCGATGGGATTCGCTATGCCGGTCGATGTGTCGACGTGCTCCACGGTGAAGGCCTTATACTCGTTGGAGGAGAGCTTCTCCTCAACCATCTTGAGGTCCAGGCCCTTCCCCCACTCGAATCGGAGGCGGTCGACGACGCCCCCATGGGGTTCGAATATCTCCTCCCACTTCTCACCGAAGAAACCGTTCTCCACGCAGAGGACCTTGTCTCCTCTCTCGATCAGGTTGGATGCGGCTGCCTCCATGCCCAGGGTCCCGCTGCCTGAGAGCATGAAGGGCGTGCCCTCGGTCCCGAAGAGCTTCTTCTGCAGCTCAAGGGCCTCTGTGAAGCCATCCACGAACTCACCGCTAACGTGGCTCAGCACCGGCTTCGCCAGCGCCCTGAGGACACGGGGGGAGACCATGGTCGGCCCCGGGATCATAAGTAGTTCCCGCTCGTTGCTCAATGATAGCACCAATCCAAGAAACGCCCCGCCGTAAATAACGTTTACCGCCTCACCAGTTCGGAGAAATGTTCCCGCCAATGTGAAAAAACCTAAGTAGAATGAGGAGGCAGCAGAACACGTTCTGAGGTGATGATGAGATGAAGGTCACGGCCCCCAACCTCCAGTGGTACGGCGACGAGCCCCTCAACTTGGAGTTCCCCGACGACTGGGAGGTCACCAGATGCAGGATGGCGTGCGAAGGCCAGCCCTCCCTCTCAGAGAAGGAGATCAAAGCACACCTTGAGGCCCCGCTGGGAACCCAGCCCCTCAGCAGGCTTGCGACGAAGGTAAAAGAGGTCGTCATCATCATCGACGACATGACCCGGCCCACGAGGTCACACCAGTACGTGACGCCAATACTGGAGATCCTCCACGGGGCAGGCGTCCCCGAGGAGAACGTCAGGTTCATCATGGCCTCCGGAAGCCACGGCACATACGCGCGCCTCGACTTCGTGAAGAAGCTGGGGGAGGAGATCGGGGGGGACTACCTCTGCGTCAACCACAATCCCTACGAGTACCTCGACAACCTTGGGGAGACGAGTTATGGGACCCCGGTTCACGTCAACTCTGAGGTGATGGGCTGCGACCTCAAGATCGGCGTAGGGACGGTCCTCTACCACAGGCTCATGGGGATGAGCGGCGGGGGGAAGATAATTCTACCGGGGGTCACGGGCATCGAGTCCATAGAGCATAATCACGGCGCCCTGGGAGGCTTCGGACCTGGGCTGACGCCCCATCCCTCGACGGGGTACCTGAGGAACGACGGGAACGTCATGAGGCTCGACGCCGAGGAGGCGGCGAGGATGGCAGGCCTCGACTTCAAGGTGGACAGCGTCCTCAACCTCGAGAGAAAACCGATGGAGGTCTACGCCGGCGACTTCGTGGAGACGCAGCGCCATGCAGTCCAGGGTGTCATGAGGTGGCACAAGTGTGAAGCACCCCGTGACATGGACATCGTCGTCGCGAACACCTACATGCGGGGGAACGAGGCTCATATCGGGATGTGGCCTGCCTACAACTCCGTGAAGGAGGACGGCACCATCGTGCTCATGGCCAACGACATGAACGGCGAGATCAACCACTGGATCTTCGGGCGCCACGGGAAAGCACGAGGGGCACGGCTCTGGAGCGGGGGCACGAGGAGACCTCTCGCTCGGGGGAGGAGGGTCATCATCTGCTCGCCCTATAAGATGAGGAGCTACGACATGAAGATCGGTCTGGAGGATCAGACCACCTGGATTAGAGAGTGGGAAGAGGTGCTTGAGGTCCTCAGGTCGGAGTACGGCAGTGGATCTAAGGTGGCGGTGCTCCCCGACGCCACCGCGGGGATACCCGAGAAGATCTGGATCTAGCTTCCCTGAACCTGAGAGCCCAGGTAAAAGGTCTCAGACGGGTACCGTTG
Source organism: Patescibacteria group bacterium (assembly GCA_035527235.1). Classification (GTDB taxonomy): domain Archaea; phylum Thermoproteota; class Bathyarchaeia; order TCS64; family TCS64; genus BS750m-G28. The sequence continues at coordinate 10,890 of DATLAV010000094.1, forward strand.
AGGTAACTTTACGTATTCTGCGCGTCCATGTACAGAGGATAGCGATGAAGAAGGCCATCCAGATAGACGGTTCGGATAACGTCGCCACCGTGACCTCGGACGTCGTGGGGGGCGCGTCGGTGGAGGTGCTGTCACCGGAGGGCGTGACGCTGATGGAGCCAGTGGTGCTCGACGCAGTTCCCTTTGGCCACAAGTTGGCGCTGAGGGCTTTCTCGAAGGGGGACGAGATAGTTAAGTACGGCGAGGTGATCGGGGTCGCCTCTGGGGAGATCAGGCCAGGGGAGTGGGTTCACACCCATAACGTTGAGAGCGCGAGGGTGCCCACCTCCGCGTACGAGGAGGCAGGGAGATGACCAAGTTCCTGGGCTACGAGCGGCAGGATGGCTCGGTCGGCGTCCGTAACCACCTGCTAGTCCTGACGCCAATGGACTGCAGCATCGAGCCGGCGAGGCAGATCGCCGCCCGGGTTGATGGGGCGGTGGCGGTCACCCAGCACCATGGCTGTGGTTTTGACAGCATGGTCGCGAACACCCTGATAGGGACGGGGAGGAACCCGAACGTGGCGGGAGTCCTGCTGGTGGGTCTCGGCTGCGAGACTCTGACCTGTGAGATCCTTGCGGAGGGGATCAGGCCGACGGGAAAGCCGGTGGAGACACTGATCATCCAGGAGGAGGGGGGCACGGTTAAGACGACAGAGAAGGGCGTGAGGATCCTCAGGGGGATGGCCGAGGAGGTCACAGAGCTCGTTAGGGAGCCCTTCTCCCTGTCGAAACTGATTCTCGCCGTCGAGTGCGGCGGATCGGACGCCACCTCAGGGTTGGCCGCGAACCCAGCGGTGGGGGTCGCAGCCGACATGCTCGTGGATGAGGGGGGGACCGTTATGTTTGGGGAGACTCAGGAGATGACGGGGACCCAGCACGTCCTGGCTAGGAGGGCCGTCGACGAGGGGGCTGTGGCAGCTATTCACGCCATGATCGATAGGCAGGAGCTGCGGATGAGGGCGGCGGGCATCGACAGCAGGTTCATGTCGAAGGGAAACATCGAGGGCGGGCTCACCACCATCGAGGAGAAGAGCCTGGGGGCAATACGCAAGGGAGGCACGAGGCCCATCCAGGGAGTGCTCGGTACGGACAGGGACGGCTTCGACTACCCCGGAAGGTCCGGGCTCTGGCTCCAGGACGGCACGGGTTCCGACGTACCCTCTGTGACGAGCATGGTGGCCGCCGGTGCTCAGGTCGTCGCCTTCACGACGGGGCGGGGCTCGACGACGGGCCATGCAGTCGCTCCAGTGCTGAAGGTGACGGGGAACCCGCTGACCTACTCGAGGATGGGGGATAACATGGACGTGAACGCCGGCACGATCCTCGACGGGAGCGAGTCGCTGCGGTCGGTAGGGGAGCGAATATTCAGGGACGTCGTCGAGGTGGCCTCCGGGAGGATGACGAAGGCAGAGGCCCTGGGCTACCACGACTTCATCGTGTACAAGACCAGCGGCCTCGCCGAGCGGCTCCTCGAGGTCTGCCCCCCCGAAGCCCTCCGGGATAGTAGGGGGCGTTCCTCGACGGCTGCCCTGGAGCCGGGCTTCTGACGGTGGAAATACGTATATCCGTCGATGGGGGAGGGTTCTACCATGCAGAGGAACGGGTATAACGTCGAGATCATCGTGACGGGGGACGAGGTGCTCTTCGGCAGGATCCAGGACACGAACTCCCACTGGCTGGCGCAGAGGGCAGCTGAGCTGGGGGCCCACCTGAAGAGGGTGACCGTCGTCGGCGACGAAATGGATGAGATCGGCGGCGTCCTCAGGGACACATTGACCCGGGGGAACGACATGATCATCTTCACGGGGGGGCTGGGGCCGTCTGAGGACGACCTGACGGTGGAGGCGATCGCCCGGGTCGTCGGCAGGGAAGTTGTGCACGACCAAGGTGCCATCGAGAGGATCAGGGGGAGCTACGAGGCGCGGGGCATCGAGTACACGGAGCGGGGGGAGAGGATGGCCCGGATCGTGGAGAGTGCCCGGGCGATCCCGAACCCGGTGGGACTCGCCGCGGGGACGATGCTGCAGGAGGGGGGGACCCTCATCGTGACGTTCCCGGGGATACCCGTCGAGATGAAGGCGATGTTCGACGGCTTCGTCGCCCCGGTCATCGAGGAGGGGGCGCCCACGAAGTTCGTCGCGAGGACGCTGACCGCCCGTGTGAAGTTCATGGAGTTCTTCCCCATCTACAGGCAGATGCACGTCGACTACCCCGACGTCTACATCAAGAATGCGGCGACGCCGCCGGAGTCGAGGGAGGGGAGAGCGAGCGTGAGGGAGATCAAGGTGGACATCGTCGCCGAGGGGGGGAGCCGGGAGTTGAGCGAGGCGAGGATGGAGGAGGTCGTCGCCGACTTCAGGGGCAGGATCGAGGCGATGGGGGGCCTGCTCCTAGAGGACTCTTCTCCGGGTCGATAATTTTTTACAGGCTAGACCGCTGGGCCCAGGTCCTCGAACTCGGCTCTATACGAGTAGTATTCTTTGAGGAGGGCGGTTAGGTCCTTGATGGAGGTTCTGACCTGACCCCAGGTGTCCCTGTCCCTGATGGTAACCGCCTCGTCCTGGAGGGTGTCATAGTCGATGGTGACGGCGAGGGGCGTCCCCGCCTCGTCTGATCGGGCGTAGCGCCTGCCGACGGACCCTCGCTCGTCGTAGAATGCGGCGAATCCGGCGCCCAGGAGGGCTCGGTGGATCTCCACGGCCTTCTCGGGTAGGCCGTCCTTGGTGACGAGGGGGAATACGGAGAGCTGGTATGGGGCGAGGTCCCTGGGGAGGTGGAATATGTTGCGCTTCTCCTTGTGCTCGTAGGAGGCCTCTAGGGCGGTGATGAACTGCCTCCCGAGGCCGAAGCTGGGCTCCACGACGTGGGGGGTGAAGCGGGTGCCGTCCTCCCTGAGTACGGTCATGTCGGTGTCGGCCCCCTTCTGGTGGGCCTTAAGGTCGTAGTCTGTGCGGTAGGCGTGGCCGGCGACCTCGAGCCATCCGAAGCTGCGGAGCTGGACCTCGTGGTCGTAGGTCTGGGCGGAGTAGTGGGCGCGCTCGTCGGAGAGGTGGGCCCTGAAGCGCTGGCGGTCCTCGGGGATGCCGAGGTGGGTGATGAAGCGCTTGGAGACGCCCATGTAGTAGGCGTTCCACTCGGTGAGGATGAGGCCGTTCTCCACGGCGTCCCTGATGGTGGTCTCGACGGGGGTCCTATCGTCGCTGGCCTGCATCGACTCGGTGAGGAGCCTGACCTTCTCGTCCTCGACCTCCTTGAGCCAGGGGCACTCCGGTTGCTGGGGATCGAAGAAGAGCTCGAGCTCCATGATGGTGAACTCGCGAGTGCGGGTGAGGCCTCGGCGGGGGCTGATCTCGTTCCTCATGACCTTGCCGACCTGAGCGAGGGCGAATGGAAGCTTCTCCCGGGCGTGCTGGTACCCCCTTTTGAAGTTGATGAACATGCCCTGGGCCGCCTCGGGGCGGGCGTAGCCTGTGAGGCCACCGGTTGCTCCTATATCCGTCTTAAACATGGTGAGTATAAGGGTGGGCTCCTTGAGGGGGGAGCCGCATCTGGGGCATTTGATCTTGTGCTCCACGAGGAGGCGCTTGATGGCGTCGCCGCCCATGGCCTCGACGTTCTCAAGGTCGGTCTTGTCCTCGATGAGGTGGTCGGCCCTGAAGCTGTGGCCGCACTTGGTGCACTCCGAGCTGTACTCCTTGAAGTTGGCGATGTGGCCGGAGGCCTCGAAGATGGTCGCGGGGTTGATGATGGGAGCCTCGATCTCGAGAACCTCCTGGCGGTTGGTGAAGTGGCTGCGCCAGTTGTTCTCGATGTTGCGTTTGAGCTTGGTGCCAAGGTCGCCGTAGGTGACGTATCCGGAGAGGCCTCCGTAGATCTCATAGCTGGGCCAGTAGTATCCGCGGCGTTTGGCGATGGCAGTGATGGTGTCATAGAGCTTGGGGTCGGACATTTCTGGTACCTTTCTTGATTGGGTGTGGCTTATAAGTTTGGGGCGTTCGCGTCTGTGGGTGGTCATAAGGTTTTTGGCGTGTGTCTTTTCCGTGTGATGTCTGTGGGGGTTGCGTGGTGCTGTTCACTGTTTCGTTGAGGTCGGATGAAGGCCACGGGGGCAAAGAGCGTTCTTGATGGGGGAGGGCTCCATTTTTCGCCCGTGGATTGGGGGCTGCGTCCTTTTCCGTTGGCGGAGTATATTAATTGCTCTGTATCCGGTTTTTTTCTTTGGACAGGACAGTTTTC
>DATLAV010000095.1:0-8605 GCA_035527235.1 Patescibacteria group bacterium
CTTCACATTAGGAAAGTGTAATAATGAGGAGCACGTGGATTACGTCGTGAAGAGTATGCCCGGTGTGGTGAAGAGGCTCAGGTCCATGTCGCCTCTAACACCCAAGGAGCTGATGTGATGTACACGGAGAAGGTTTTAGACCACTTCAAGAACCCTAGGAACGTTGGGGAGATTGAGGACGCCGACGGTGAGGCCTCGGTGGGCAACCCGGTCTGCGGCGACATGATGACCATCTACATCAAGGTCAAGGACGACAGGATAGAGGACATAAAGTTCAAGACCTTCGGGTGCGGGGCCGCCATCGCCACCACGAGCATGACCACCGAGATGGCGAAAGGGAAGACCCTCGACGAGGCGATGAAGATCACTAGGAACGCCGTCGCTGAGGAACTGGACGGGCTGCCCCCTGTCAAGATGCACTGCTCCAACCTGGCCGCAGACGCCCTACACGAGGCGATAAAAAACTACAGGAAGAAGAAAGGGGAGGAGTAGGATGGATAAGATAGTGGAGCGGTGTCCAGTGTGCAAGGAGGCGCAGGACGCAGGCAACTGTGTCTTCACAACGGTGAGGAAGGTCGTCGGGGAGAAAGAATACGTCTGTTGCTGTGATAGATTATCACAAAAAGTTAAAAATGAGTAGGATAAACTAACTAAATATTAATCAGAAGGATCCAAGTTGGACCGTAAAGGATTAGCATCATTCATATCTGCAGCGATGAACGCGCCATTGATAGCCATGCTCACGTTCATCCCCATGATCCTCACCCAGAACCCCCCCAACCCCTTTCAGTTGATCGCTCTAACTACCTTATTCGGCGCCATCCTTCCCCTCACATCCACCTACTATCTCGTCAGGAAGGGCATAATCCCCGATATCTACGCCTCTGATCGGGAAACCCGGACCGAGCCCTTCCTATGGGCGTTGGCGTCGTACCTCCTAGGGGTGACCACGCTCCTCTGGGTCGAGGCGCCCTTCGCTGTGACCGCACTCATGGCCTGCTACTTCGTCAACGCGATCGTGATGCTCCTCATCACACTTCAGTGGAAGATCAGCATCCACCTCGTCGGAGTGAGCGGCCCCATCACTGCCCTAGTCTTCGAGCTGGGGGCCCAGATGATACCCTTCTTTCTCCTACTCTTCCCTGTGGCCTGGGCCAGGGTGGAGCTAAAGGCTCACAACAAGAAGCAGGTCGCCGCAGGTGCAATACTGAGCAGCTTCCTGACCTGGTTCCAGATGATACTCTACGTGAACTTCCTTCTACCGATGATATAGAGGGAAAAGATCATCCCTTGATCTTCTTCGCTACAAGCTCACCGAACTCGACAGCCTTCTCCAACTCGACCTCGGTAGGCCTGAAGTTGAAGTCCAGCTTGTTCTCCAACAGCTCGATGCCGGACGCTTTCAGCTCCGCCTCGACGAGCCTCTTGGCGCCCCTGCCCCAACCGTATGATCCGAAGGCTGCCCCTATCTTTTTCGTGGGCTTTAGCCCCTTCATGTATGTGAGGAAGGACGCCACGGTGGGGAAGAGCCCGTTGTTCAGTGTAGGAGAGCCCACGAGCACGGCCTTCGACTCCAGTATCTGCGCGATGACGTCGCTGTTGTGGGTCTCGTTCAGCCTGAAGAGCTTGACGTCGACGCCCCCGCGGGTGAGCCCTTCGACCAGTGCGTTGGCTACCCTCTCTGTGCTCCCCCACATCGTGTCATAGACAATGACAGCTCTCTCCTCAGAGTATCCTCCCACCCACCTCTGGTAGGCCTCGAGTATCTTCCCAGGGTCCTTCCTCCATATCATCCCGTGGCTCGGAGCGATGACCTCCAAGTCTACGCCCCCGAGGGCCTTGAACGCCCTGGAAACGCTCATCCAGAGGGGCATCACGATATTCGCGTAGTAGGTGGTTGCCTCCTGCATCAGGACGGCCTGATCCACCTCGTCGTCGAACCTCTTGTTGGACGCCAGGTGCTGGCCGAACGCGTCGTTGGAAAGGAGGAGCTTCCGCTCGGGGATGTAGGTGACCATGGAGTCGGGCCAGTGAACCATGGGGATAGGGACGAATTGAAGCGTCTTATCCCCGAGGTTCAGGGAGGGCTTCTCCTTGATCGACGTGATCTCCAGGTCATCGCCGTAATAGCTTCTAAGCCCCTTCGTCCCCAGATCTGACGCGATGAGCTCGGCACCCTTGGCGACGTCGAGGAACTTTGTGATTGAGCCCGAGTGATCCGGTTCGGTATGGTTGGAGACCATGTAGTCGATCTCCGAGGGGTCGACGATCTCCCTGATCCTGCGCATCATCTCCGGGAAGAAGTGCTCCTTCACGGTGTCCACGAGGGCGATCTCGTCGCCCACCACGATGTACGCGTTGTAAGAGGTGCCCCGATGCGTGATATACCCGTGGAAGCTGCGTATGTTCCAGTCGATGGCGCCGACCCAGTAGACGCCTTCCTTCACTTCGATTAAATCTTTCACCACGAACAATAGCGATTTCCGAAGGACTGAATAAAAGGGTTACCCGAGTAGGGTTGATGTTCCTAATGCTCAAGTACTGATCCACGGTATCCTAGATGTCGACCATGGAACTCGCCCTCTCCACTCTGTTCTGCCTGCACAAGGCTTTCGAGGAAGCCCTCAGAGACATCGCCGACGCAGGGATATCGAACATCGAGATCGTGGACGCCGGACGCCATACCCTCGACGAGAATAGGGTGGACATGCTCCTCGATCTCAAGACGGAACAGGGGCTCAGCTACTCCGTCCACGCACCCTTCACGGACACCAACATAGCCGCCGACGATCCCTTCATCCGCGAGGCGATCATCGAGCGACTGAGGAGATCGATGAACTGGGCCTCCAGGCTCGACACCCAGGCTTTCGTGTTCCACCCCGGGAACTCTACTCCGGCTGAGAGGGTCTCCCCGGGGCTGGCCTGGGCTAACAACCTCAGATCGGTCGAGGCCCTCATGGGGCTCGCAGGTGGACTAGAGGTCCACGCCATGATAGAGAATGTCCCCGAGCCCTTCCACTACGTCATGAAGTCGGCTGAGGACTTTGGGAGGTTCTTTGACGAATACGAAGGCGACATCCAGATGGTCCTCGACGTCGCCCACGCCAACGTCAGGGGCGAGATAGGTACCTTCATCGGCATCTTCGGAAACCGAATAGGCCACGTCCACGTGAGCGACAACCAGGGGGACGCCGACACTCATCTTCCCATCGGGGAGGGGTACATCGACTGGGAGAAGACCATTCAGGCCCTCAGGAGGACGGGATACGAGGGCTGGATCACTGTTGAGTCCTACAGCGAGATACCTGAGAGCCTGAGGCTTCTCAGAGAGCTTCTGTGACCCCGTCGCCCGTCACTTCGATCTCCATCAGGTCGTGAGCGATCACCGTGTTTGGGAACACGCTCCTCGCCTCCGCCAGGAGAACCCCGGCATCGGGGTAACGGGAGCTTATGTGGGTGAGTACGAGCATCCCGACCCTGGCGGATCCGGCTATCTCAGCGGCCTGTGCAGCCGTAGAATGGGCGTTCTCGTCGGCTTTCTCTGCGAGTGTCGAGTCGTACGTCGCCTCGAATATGAGTACGTCGACGCCCTTGAACTCTCCAGCGAAGGCCTCTGATGGACGGGTGTCGCCGCTGTATGCGATGGATAGACCCCTCCTGGGGGCGTCCGTGACATCCTGGGACCTAATCAAAGTCCCGTCACCCAGCGTGACGTCTACTCCCTGCTGAAGTTTCTTCCAGATGGGCCCCTCAGGGACGCCCAGGGAGCTCGCCCTTTCAGGGTAGAATCGTCCTGGCCTCGGCTTCTCCTGGAGGACATAAGACCATGTGGGTCCATCGTGATCGGCCTCTACTGCCCTCATCGTGTACTCGGGGCCCTCGAAGATCCTCCCCTCCGACATGATCTCATGAACCTTGACCGGGAACCCGGGGCCCCCAAGGGACTCGTTGAACGCCTTAATGAAGCCGATGAGGCCCTGGGGGCCGTAGATGTTTAGTCCCCTCTCCCTCTGGAGTAGGGTCATCGTCTGGAGGAGGCCGGGGAGGCCTAGGACATGGTCCCCGTGAAGGTGGCTGATGTAGATACTCATGGGGCGCCTGAACCCGACCCTGGCCTCGACCATCCTACGCTGGGTCCCCTCTCCGCAGTCGAAAAGGATCACCTCCCTCTTCCGCCTGACGGCTATGGCTGACGCTCCCCTGCTCTGGGTCGGCATGCTGCCGCTCGTCCCGAGGAAGACGATCTTCAAGTTCATCCACTGTCCGTTCCGACGGTTGCCTGTCCCTGACGCTTGGATAAGATTGAGGGGCCTGTTAAATAAATCATGGGAGACTGGATCAGGGCATCTTCATCAGGTACCTCTCTGCCTCGAGGGCGGCCATGCACCCGCTTCCGCAGGCAGTGACGACCTGTCTGTAAGTGGTGTCGTTTATGTCCCCGCAGACAAACACGCCCTTTACGCTCGTGTCTATACCCCCTTGGGTGACGACGTAACCCTTCTCGTCGAGCTCCAGCTGCCCCTTGAAGATCTCTGTGTTAGGTATCCAACCTATGGCGAGGAGCACGCCGTCGCAGTCAAGGGTCCTTGTCTGCTCCGTGTTCCTGTCCTTGAGGCGGACGCCCTCGACGCGCCTCTCCCCCAGTATCTCCTCGACCTCTGCGTTCCAGATGAACTTGATCTTCTCGTTCTCGAAGGCTCTGTCCGAGAGGCATTTGCACGCCGTCAGTCTGTCCCTCCTGTGAACTATGTAGACTTCACTCGCGAACTGGGAGAGATCGAGGGCCTCCTGGACCGCGGAGTCGCCGCCCCCGATCACTACGACCCTCTTCCCCTCGTAGAGGACGGCGTCGCACGTCGCGCAGACGAAGACGCCTCTCCCCATGAGCTTCTCCTCGGACTTGAGGCCCAGCCTCCTGTTCTTGGAGCCCGTCGCCACTATCACCGTTCGGCCCTCGAAGACCTTGTCCCCCACGTGGACCTTGAAGGGCGTGGGTGAGAGGTCGACCCCCGTCGCGAGCTCCTCGATAAACGCCGCCCCGAACTGCTCAACCTGCCTCCTGATGAGGTCGACTAGCTCCGGCCCGGTGATCCTGTCGGGGAACCCAGGATAATTGTCGACCTGATACGTGAGGGCAATCTGCCCCCCGACGATGGGCCCGGAGACGACTAGGGTATTGAACCTAGCCCTCGCCGTGTACAGGGAAGCGGTAAGGCCCGCGGGCCCCGCGCCTATCACGATCACGTCGTACAGTTCGGATCCAACCAATGTGCGGTCTACTCTAGGGGGGTGCTCTTAGCCAAGCACTCGTCCTTCTTGGAGAGGATCTCCTTTATGTCGTCGACTAGGCCATCGATGGGCCTGAATCCCACGATCTCCCCTATGTCCCGCCCCTGGCAGATCACCTTGATGGTTGGGGTGCCCATCACCCCGAGGTCCATGGCGACCTGGCGGTTCTCGGTGCTCTCCAGGACGTTCATCTTGTAGAAGCTTACGCCCTCTAGACGTTCGGGCAGCTGCTCGTAGATGGGGTTGAGCTGCAGGCACCAGCCGCACATCGGGTGCCAAAAGTCGACGACGACGGGCCCCTCGGCCTCCATAACCTTGGCGTTCCATTCCTTCGACTCTATATCGTTCACACTCGGCATCAAAATCACTAGTCTTGAGAACGGAGTTACAATTTTTAAATGCTTTTGGAGATGGGGTCAGATCTCCCTGAAGTTGAGGGTCCCGCTGTTGATCGTCAGCTCGTACAGCTGATTGGGATAGGGCTTGAGATTGAACGCCTCCAGCTCCTCTGCCGTGAGTATGAGCGTCAGCTTCCTCACCTCGTACTCCTTGGCGTCGCCTCCCGGCATCACCCTCTGGACCCCCTTGGTGATCTGGACCACCATCTGGCTGATCTCCTCCGGGAACTCCGTCGGCGTCATGGTGACCATGGGGGGCCTTGACCTGATCTCAACGAAGTCGATCTGGTAGCCCTCCCTGTTCTCGATGTCCTTCATCGACTTGACGGACTGTACCTTCAGTTTCATGCGTGTGCTGAGCATTCAGGACCACTGATCAAGCCCTACGGCTATGTGAAATAGGTTGCGGTCCCGGATTTCACGGGGGATGAGCCTCACGCCATCGCTGTAAGGGTCTTGGCTATCAGGGGTGCAACCGAGACCTTCGATACTTTTCCGCCGTACTGCACGGTGTCGGATATCAGGATCAGATCAGCTCCAGCGTCGACGATCTTCCCCTCCGCTCCCTCCATGAAGAGGGCGTGGGTGCAGGCCGCCGCCACCTTCTCGGCACCCTGAGCCCTCAACCCGGCGACCGCCCTCGATGTGGTCCCGCCACTGCTGACGATGTCATCGAAGACGACGGCATCCTTGCCCGCGATGTCCAGGTCCTTGACCTTCATCCTGATCTCCCCCGTCCTCCGATCCCTCTCCTTCTCGAAGTAGCCGGATCCGCCGCCGAGTACTCCTCCGGCCGCCTCAGCCAAGCCTATGGCACCCTTGTCCGGGGAGAGGCTGTAAGCGCCGTCGAAGCCGTTCTTCTTCAGGTAACCAGCGAGGAGGGGCATCGCCGAGACGTTGTGGACCCTCACCCCGTGCCTCGCCTCTATGGCTCTCGTCGAGGGCTCGCTGTGGGCGTCGACGACGACCAGGTCATCAGCGCCCAGTTCGTCCAGGATCTTCATGATCATGTCGAGGCTGAACGCCTCCCCCTCGAGGAACCGCTTGTCCTGCCTCGAGTAGGCAAGGTATGGCACAACGCAGATCACCCTCTCGGCCCCGAACTCCTTGGCTGTGGAGACCATCATAAAGAGCTGCATCAGCCTCCTGTCCTGGTCGGGGGCCGTAGTCTGGATGATGGCGACCGTCTCTCCCTCAACGCTCCCTGTGAGCCTCATGTAGCTCTCGCCGTCCGGGAAGATCCTGTGCTCAACAGGGTATGCCTCGACGCCCAGCTCCCTGGCGACCTTTACTCCAAGGTCCTTCGACGCTGGTCCTGGTACGACAATCATCTTCTTCCAAGTATCTCTCAGTTTCCTGTAGATAAGATGTGACGTTAGACGGATGAGTAGAAGTAGAGTATCACTGTGACCGCCGTCGTGGCGAGCCAGACCTTCCAGTTCCATCTCATGATCTTTAAACCGTCGAAGACCCCGAAGGGGATCAGGTTGAACAGCGCCAGGCTGGAGTTGATGGAGGCCCCTATCATGCCGAGGAACCTGATGTGGGGGTCCCCCGAGAGGAGGCTGATGGCGGAGTATATCACGGCTTGGACTATGTTGGTGAGGGGCCCGGCGAGGGATATCTTCCCGTAGTCGTCCCCGTACATGAGGCTGGCGATCATCACCGCCCCTGGGGCCACCAACTTGAAGGGAGAGATGAATGATAGGAGGGTTATCATCAGCCCCGTCTGATTGATCCTGAACTCCGCCCAGTAGCCGTACCTTTGGGCGGCGAACTTGTGGGCTATCTCATGGAGGAGGAATGCTGCCCCGAAGATGAGCACGGATCCTAGGGCTATAAGTGGATAACTGAAAAGGAGCCCGTACTGCAGCATGAGCTGCAGCGAGAGTGCGGATATGATCAAGAGGCTTATGCCCAGGTCCTTGATCTCGCGGTCACTGAACTTGAACAGACTACGGAGGTGGACCCCTCGACCCGTCGCCCTGTAGGAGTAATCCCTGATGCGCTCCCCAGCCGTCTGGCCGATGTTCACTGAGCGCCTCTGTTTGTAGAGCCCGGTACAGTCATGGAACTCTGGCAGCCTGTGCTCCGAGCAGAAGTATCCTCCGCAGTAGTTGCACCTGAAGGGGAGATCCTCCTCCTTGCCGCATCTGTCGCACTTGACCATCTATCTTCGATCCGTTCCGGGAATAGTGTTGAACGCTCCTATTTGAGGTTCACCCTCCATCGTTTGATCTCGATTCCATCCTGTACGATAGGGGCAGGATGAGGAGCGAGAGGGCGGCAAGCCCTATGTAAAGGGTTGAGGGCTGAAAGTTTTCAGCTATCGCGCCCCCGATAAGCGGCCCAAAGCTCATTCCGACGCCGTAGATGCCCTCGTGGAGCCCCATCGCAGTCCCGAGGGCCTCCCCCGGCGTCCTGTGGGCGATGTAGTCGAGGACCACCGGGGTGATGATGCCAGCAGCGAAGCCATACATGGAGAGGGGGACGATGAACCCGAGTGTGCTGGCACTGACTGAGACGAGGTACAAGCCTACTGCGAGTAGGAGAGTGGCTAGCACGAGAGACCTCCTCGTCCCCCACTTGACGAACCTCTCGACGTTGATGAACCCGATCCCTCTAACGCCATTGGTCATCGTAAGTAGCATCCCGATGGCCGACGCCGGAACGCCGATCGCCCGCATATGCCCCGGGAGGATGGCCATGTAGATGCCCAGTATGAGGGTGAAGGGGAGAAGGGCGATGTATGCCACGACGAGGTGCCTGATAGGCTCAAAGTTTAGGTGGCTCCCGCCTGTGCTGTTCTTCAACTTGATGTTTCTGGATATTCTCGCCAAGATGACCATGACGCTGAGTATCACAGGAATTGAGAGCATGCCGAAAAGTGTGCGGAATCCATAGATGTCTGAGATGAG
>DATLAV010000096.1:0-8107 GCA_035527235.1 Patescibacteria group bacterium
CTCGTACCTCCAATCCCTCACCGGGCTTGTGATCGTAATCTTCGCCAGGTCATGGCTCTGGGTCGTTCCCGCTCTCCTGATCTGGACCTTCGGGAACGACATCTGGGACCCCGTGTTCCCCACTATCATCTCGGAGTCGGCTGAGGAGTCGGAGATGGGCACGGCCTTCAGCGTGTGGAGCCTCTCTAGGACCATCCCGGGCTTCTTCATGCCGGCCGTAGGGGGGATACATTGCCCAGCTCTATGGTTTTCAACCCGTATTCATTATCATCTTCATCGGGGAGCTACTGGTGCTCTCATATTCGCCAGGTACGTCATGGAGACCCTCATTAAAACCGAGAAGCTTGAGGCATGGAACCTTACGGGGCCATCAGGGAAGCCTTCGGGTCCACAAGAAAGAGGGTGAAGTTCTACACTGCTGCCGTAGCGGGCCGCTTCACCTTCGCCCTGCGGGTTGGCATATTCTACGCAATGCTGATGGAGACCTTCGGTTTCAACCTCATACAGCTGGGCCTTCTCGCCAACGTCGTGTCGGTCTACTCAACGCTCTCCCAGCTCTTCTTCGGGAAGCTCGTTGACCGATACGGTGAGAGGCGGTTCATGATCCTCTCCCGGGTCCTCCATTCCATGGCATACATGGGCTTCTTCCGGTCCGGGAGCTTCACCGGCTTCCTTATCAGCCAGCTGCTGATCGGGCTTGGTAACTAGGCTTGGGAGCCGGCCTTCATCTCCTTCCTGACATCCTCTGTAGCCAGAGATGAGCGGGCGCGCACGTATGGCTATCTGGGCAGCCTCGGGAGGCTGATCACTTTCCCGGCCCCACTACTAGGAGCTTTGCTGTACAACCTCTACGGTTTCCAGGCGCCTATCGTGGCGTGCCTCATTCTTGTAGCTATATCCTGTACTGCTCTCCTCTTCATGGAAGAGGCGAGCTGATCTGGCGTTTTCAATCTGATGGGATATTTGGAAGCACTTAAAGCCTGAACGAGTAACTTTATGGATTCAACAGTCTTCAAGGAGAGGGTGATATGAAGAGGAGGTCGAGGTTCAGTCTGCCTGAGTTCTTCGACAGGGACCTCAAGCTCCTCACCGTATCTATGTCGGCCCGCAGGATCTCCATGGGCTCACTCGAAGTCGTCAGGGCCATCTACTTCGCCCTACTGGGATTCAGCCCCGTCGAGATAGGTTTGCTCTTAAGTATAGGCACCCTCGTCAGCGCCATCCATCACCTCTCGTTTGGAATGCTCTCCGACAGGTTCGGGAGGAAGATCTTTCTCGTCCTGGGCGGCATTTTCGCTACCGCGCGGATGGTCATCTTCGCCGTGTCCACCGACTTCTGGGTACTCGCCTTGGGCCAAGGGATAGGGGCTATGGGTGAGGGAGCGGGCGCGGGACAGCCCGTCGTCTCCGGGTACATAGCTGACAAGGTGGGGATCAGGGATCGGCCGGCGGTTTTCAGCACCCTCTCCATTACTAACGCTCTTGCGGCGACCTTGGGGTCATTGATGGCGGGTCTGCCGGCCTACTTCAAATGGACTCTGGGAGTCAATGTCGTAACGGCGCACGCCTACCTCTTCTGGATTGGGGCGCTGGGCGCAGGTGCCTCGATAGTAACAGTCCTCCTCATTAGCGAGGTGAGGCCTTCAAGGGTTGAGAGGGTGAAAGGCGGGGATGAATCCAGGGATCGCCGAGGCTCCTGGGGAGTCATCGCCAAATTCTCCCTGGTGCGGGGCACAAGCGGTCTCGGATTCGGGCTGATTGACTCCCTCATGTCCCTCTACTTCTACGAGCGGTTCGGTGTGGGTGGGGAGTTCCTCGGGCCGGTCTTCGCAGCGGCGAGGTTCCTCTCAATCTTCACCTACATGCTGGTTCCCGCGCTAGTTGACCGGTTTGGTGAGATCCAGTCCCTGGTCGCCTCCCGGATTCTGACGGCGGGTGTGGTCATCGCGTTCTCCTTAGCTGGCTCCCTATCGGTCTCGGTGGTGTTGCTAATTATTCAGAGGGTGCTTTCCATGTTCACGATGCCCATCAGGCAGACCCTCGCCGTGAGCATCGTCGATCCCGAGGAGACGGCGACCGCCATCGGAGTAAGCAGCTTCGCGAGGATGGGGATCAGGACGGTCGCCCCCACGGTCGCGGGCTACATGTTCGAGGCGGTCAGCTACACGATGCCTTTCTTCATGGGGTCTGTCCTCGTCCTGATCAATGGGCTCCTGTACAGGGCGTTCTTCATGAAGCCAAGGAAGAGTCAACCCGACGACTCGTAACGGTTTAAACGGAGTTAGACTCACCTATCTTGATTGAGATGGTCGAAAAGGCCGTTGCAGAGAGCGGGGTCACCATTGCGTGCTGCCAGATGGAGCCCCACGTCGGTGACAAGGAGGGGAACGTCGCCAAATCCCTGAAGTTCGCAGCTGATGCCGCCGATCAGGGAGCGAACGTCATCCTCCTCCCCGAGCTGGCTAACACCGGATACGTATTCGAGACGAGGAATGAGGCCCACGAGCTGGCCGAGGAGGTCCCTGACGGCGAGACGACGTTGAAGTGGGAGGCCTTCGCGAAGGATCGGGGCGTCTATTTGGCGGCCGGCATCAGCGAGCTGGGCGGGGGGTGCCTTTACAACTCCTGCGTCCTCCTGGGACCTGAGGGTTACATCGGCAAGTACCGGAAGCTCCACCTCTTCAACAGGGAGAAGCTCTTCTTCGAGCCCGGCGACATGGGGCTCCCCGTCTTCGACACCCCCATCGGGCGCTTCGGGATGATCGTCTGCTACGACATGTGGTTCCCTGAGGTCATCCGGATATACGTGTTAGAGGGCGCTGACCTCATACTCAACGTTACCAACTGGGTGGGATCGAAAAACACGAGGGACAGCACCGTCGTCGAAGCCGTCCTGATAGCCCAGGCCCACCTCAACGCCGTGTTCATCGCCGCCGCCGACCGCATCGGTGTCGAGAGGGGTCAGCCCTTCCTGGGCAGGAGTATGATCGCCGATCCCACGGGGAAGGTCTTGGCTGGGCCTGCCAGCTTCGTCGACGAGGGGATAATCTACGCGGAGTGCAACCTGATGGATGCGAGGACGAGGAAAAGGAAGACTCGGTTAAACAACATCGTCCACGACCGTAGGGATGATGTCTACGACAAACTGCTAGGATATCGCGTTGAACGTTGAAGGTCCCTATGGTAAGTAGGGATCCAGCTATCTGTTAGAACCCGGCGTCACTCGAACTCAGTATCCGCAGTATACGGCAAGTATCCTGACGAGGGTCTCTTCCAGGTTGATGGACCTCTCTTCATACATCCCTATTATCCTCTGGATGCACTCGGCGTCACAGCGCCCCTCTCTCTGGAGAAGAATCTCCTTGAGCTGGACCGCCGTGAACCCGTCCTCGACCTTACCGTCGTCAGGAGTCAATATATTTCCGTACTCGCTTATAGCCATACTTTATGACCTCCTACCGCCCATAGTCCAATTGGCTGTTATAAATACCTTTCTGTTTTAAACAATGAAATATATAGAGGTGTATAGAAATTATATAGCTATTCGGTCTTCCGTTTACTCCAGTAGGGTAACCTGCACTTCCTCACCCTCATCGATCACGTCGAGGTCCACAGGGAGGATCACGTAGCCGTCCGCATTCGCCATGCTCGTGATGGCTCCGGACTTCTTGAAGACCGTGTGGGCGACGCCTCCCTTGAGCCTCACCGTGAGGAACTGCTCACGACCGGATGAAGATACGACCCTGGACCCCATCCGCGCCGTCACAACCCTGGGCTCCAGTTGCGGCAGTCCGGCCAGCCTCCGGAGCGCCGGCCTGAGGAAGATGTATGAGTTGCTCAGGCAGGACGTCGGGTATCCCGGCATCCCGAAGATGGGGGTCCCGCTCACCAGGCCGAAGAGGGTCGGCTTACCGGGCTTCACCTGGACCCCGTGGAACAGCATCTCCCCGAGCCCCTCGATGATATCGACGAAAAGGTCCTTCTCGCCAACGGAGCTGCCGCCCGAGAAGACCCCCATGTCGTGCCTACTCGCCTCCTCGATAGCCATCTTCAGGTCTTCCTCGTCGTCGCGGACGATCCCCTTGACGATGGGAATGCAGCCGTTTGCCGAGATAACCGCTGAGACGGTGTATGAGTTGATGTCGTAGATCTGGCCCGGGCTCAGTTCAGCGCCTAGGGGCCTCACCTCGGTGCCCGTCGAGAAGACCACGACCTGTGGCCTCTCGTACACCTGGACTGTCTCCCTGTTGAGGGCGGCGAGGACGCCCAGCTTCCCAGGGGTCAGCACCTCGCCGGGGCTAATGACCTTTTCACCTTTCTTGATGTCCTCCCCCTCTAGGGAGATGTTCGAGCCCGGGTAGACTGGCTTCTGGATCTCGACGTTGACGCCATCCGTCTTGGTGTACTCTACCATCACGACGGCGTCGCTTCCTTTTGGCACTGGGCTCCCCGTCGCCACCTGGACGCACACGCCGTTCCCGACCTCGCCTTCGTAGTGCTCGCCCGCATGCTGAACGCCTATCAGCTTCAGCTTCTTGGGTGAGGTGCTCCCGGCTCCGAAGGTGTCCTCGGCCCTGACGGCGTATCCGTCCATGGATGACCTGTCGAATGGTGGGACGTGCGCCTCCGCCACGGTCTCCTCGGCGAGCACTCTCCCTGCGGCGTCCGTGATAGGTACCCTCTCCACTCTCTCCACAGGTCGCGTGTTCTCGGAGATTATCTCCAGCGCGGAGGCCCTGCTCATCAACCTCTTGAATGGTCTCATCGTCAACTCCTTTTCAACTCCCAGATCATGTGGCCGAGGGAGGGCAGTATCAACTCCTCAAGGGCCGTCTCCATTGCCCTCCTTGAACCGGGCAGGCAGAAGGCCAGCTTTCCCTTTGTTACGCCGGCGGTCGCCCGGCTGAACATCGCCGCCGTCCCTATGTCGCGGTAACTGAGATGCCTGAACAGCTCACCGAAGCCCTCCAGTCGTTTGTCGAAGAGGGGGGAGACCGTGTCGACCGTGACGTCCTTGACGCCGATGCCGGTGCCCCCGCTCGTGATGATCACTTGGATCCGCTCCTCATTTAGGAAGCCATTGAACGCTTCTCGTATCTCGTCGACGTCGTTGGACACTATGATGTGGGCTGCGACGCTGTGGCCAGCCTCCTCCATGAGCCTTACCGCCAGCTTGCCTGTCTCGTCGGTCTCCATGGTCCTCGTGTTGCTCGTGACCATCAGCGCCACGACGGCGTGCGCCTCCTGGTCCCGCCTGTGCTCGGCCACGCTCATCCCTTCCTCTTCTCGATGACTCTGACGTCGGTGATGGCGGTCGAGGGGTACTGCCCTCCCTCGTCCTTCTCCATATACTTGACCATGTCCCAGATGTTGAGGAGAGCGGTAGTCACCCCTACGAGGGCCTCCATCTCGACGCCCGTCTTGTAGTCTGCGGTCACCCGGCACCGAGCCTCGATGTGATCCTCCCTGAGCCTGTACTCGACATTAACCGAGGTAATCGGTATCGGGTGGCAGAGGGGGATGAGCTCGGGGGTCTTCTTGACGGCGAGTATGGACGCTATCTCTGAGGTCGTGAGGGGGTCCCCCTTCATAACTCCGCCACTCATGATCGCCTCAACGGTCTCCCTTCTCAGTTTGATCCTTCCAGAGGCCTCTGCTTCCCTGTGAACCACGTCCTTCTCGGATATGTCAACCATCCTGATGGGGTTGACGCTGTCCTTCAACTCAACTCTCCCTCCACCCAGTGCTCCCCCTCCGGGGTGAACTCCTTCTTCCAGATGGGCACCCTCTCCTTGATGCTGTCGATGACGTACCTGCACGCTTCGAAGCCCTCGGCCCTGTGCCCTGCTCCGACGGCGATCATCATGATCTTCTCCCCGACGCGCAGCGTGCCGTACCTGTGAACGATGGAGATGTCCTCGACGCCGAACCTCGCGATGGCCTCGTCGGCAATTGCCCTCAGCTGCTTCAGGGCCATCTCCTCGTAGACCTGTATCTCGATGCGGTCGACGTCCCTGCCCTTGGAGTTGTCCCTTACCGTGCCGATGAACGTGACGACGCACCCCATGGATCCGACGTGTATCACGCTGATTACGTCGTCCACGGAGAAGTCTCCTTCCCTTATCTCTATCATCTCAGCCACCGCTCACGGGGGGGAAGAGCGCTGCCTCGTCTCCCTCGCCGAGCTCTGTCTGGGGCTCCACGTACTCGCCGTTCATGGCGACGAGCATGCGCTCCACGGATGCGAGTTCGGCGTGGGCTTCCCCCACCTTCACTATGAGGTCCTCCACGGATGAACCCTCCGGCAGATCGAGCGTTTCCCTGGTCATGCCCACTATCTCCGCTATGGATGCGAAGTAGATGACCGTGACCTTCAAGTCTCGTCCTTCCAGAAGGGCTCTCTCCTGGCGACGGCCTCCCGGATGGCGTCCGCCAGGTCTTGCCTGCTTCCCCCCTCCCTGAGGAGGGAGACGGCCTCGACGTGGTTGTCGCTCCGCATGAGGCAGGGCTTGAGCTGGCCGTCCGAGGTGAGCCTCAGCCTTGTGCAGTACCTGCAGAACTCGGAGTTGTGGTTGGGCCTGACGATCTCGACGACGGCGCCGTCCTTGAGGTGGTACTGCCTCCGTCGGTGCATCTCCCTCACGACGATCTCCTCGGAGTCCCGTTCCAGCTCCCCCTCCAGGGGCCTGAGGTCGTAGTGGTACTGGCTGAAGTTCTCCTCCCCCCTCTCTAGGGGCTGGTACTCGATGAGCTGGAGGGTGGCGTCGACCTCCTTGGAGAACTGGATCATCTTCTGGACCTCCCCCTCGTTGACGCCGTTCATCACCACCATGTTGATCTTGACGGGATTCAGGCCGCACTCCACGGCCGCGAGGATCCCGTCCCTCACCTCCCCGAGAGCGTCGTACCCCGTGATCTCGTGGAATTTCTCGGGGTCCGCAGTGTGGAGGCTCACGTTCACCCTCCGGAGACCGGCGTCCCTGAGAGCGCACGCCCTCTCGTCCAACCTGTAGCCGTTGGTGGTCATCGAGACCTCGTCGACGTGGGGTGAGATCCGTTCCACGATCTCGACGAGGTCTTCCCGGAGGAGAGGCTCCCCTCCGGTCAGCTTGATCTTGGATATACCCATCTCCGCGGCGGTCGCGACGATGGCCTCGATCTCGTCGACGGTGGCCTCCCCGTGAGGGTCATGTTCGCCCTCCTGGTGGCAGAAGAAGCAGTTGAAGTTGCATCGATGGGTGATGGAGATGCGGAGGCTGCTGATCCGTCTTCCGTAGGGGTCAACGAGAGCCTTTCCATCTCCGTTCATCGTCGCACGACCTGCCTGCATCAGTTAATGGGTCCAGAGGTCGGTAAAAACTGTTATGCATGGCCGTGCATAACGGGTGCCCCAGCTTGGGATCCCAGTGTATAAGAAAAAACTTAGTAACAAATTGTGAGTATGCCATGTGTCTTACCTTTAAAAGGGTAGAATCGGCTTCTCATCTCGATTGAATTGCCAGAAGATGTTACTGTCTCCCGGAGGACTGTCAGGGAGCTGGGCAACGTGGAGGGCAACCTCGTCGTCGATGGCGGCACGGTGAAGGCCGAGGGGGCGGAGGGCGTCATCAACGTCTCGGGCTCCACCGAGTGCAACGACGACTGTGAATTCCAGTGCAGCCTCGTCACGCCTGTTCTTAGTAGTAGGAGAGGCAACGTTTCGGTCACGGGAGACCTGAATGTGGAACGCTCAATTAAGCTGAGAAGGGGGCGCCTCGAGGTAGGAGGGGATCTTAACTCGGGGAATGTCGACGTCGGTAGTAAGATAGAGGTCGACGGGGACATGACCGTGGACGAGGTCAGGGCAGGAGGGTCCCTCAAGGTACACGGTAAATCGAAGGCTTCCAGCCTCAACGTCGGGGGTTCCTACGTAGCAGACAGCGACGTTGACGTTGGAGACATAGACGTTGGTGGATCAGTGAAGATTAGGGGCGCTCACAAGGGTGAGACCATCGACGTAGGTGGCTCGCTCATCATCGACGGGGCTGTCGAGGTCGGAAGGATCGATGTAGGGGGCTCCGTCACCCTCGAGTCCGACGTCACGGCAGTCGAGATAGACGCAGGAGGC
>DATLAV010000097.1:0-3488 GCA_035527235.1 Patescibacteria group bacterium
CACACCGGACCCATAAGGATACAGGGAAGCCACCAGCCCCAGAAACAGGGAAAAGACAAGCAGCAGGATGACGCCACGAGACTGCCCCGCATTCACCTCACGAGCCTGCGTGACCAGATCCCTACCCCACCCCCAGCGGATCAACGGCCTCAGAACCCACATGAACAGCAACGGCAGAACCAGCAGAGGAACCAGATACGACGCAACGTAGAAAACACCCACCTCCACCCAGGCAACCCCCTCAACAGGACTCACCAGCCCAAAGGGAAGGAAGACGACCCAGTGCAGCAACGCCAACGCCTCAAAACCACTCAAGACGATGAAGAAACCAGAGGCAAACCTGCCCAGGCCACCGTGCAGCCTGAGACCAGCCACCACCGCAACCAAGTTCGCCGCAGCCATGACACCCCCCACCCCAAAGAAGGGATAGAGCACCAAAGCCGCAGCCGGATAAACCAGAACCCTGTAATCCCTCTTCGAGGCAAACCAGCCCACCCACAGCACAAACGCCAGAACCAGCGTCGGCACGAGGCTGACCCCCAGCTCGAAACGCACCACGTCGGTACGCCCCCGGATCATGGGATAGTAGACGACGCTCAACACGTCCAAGAGCTGCAGCCCCCCCATCACGACCTGCAGAGAGAAGAGGTATGGAAGAGCTCCCTCAAGGCTTGCCTCCGACATGGTCCTCCTCAAAGCCACGGACATCCCCCCCAGGTGCGCGATGAAAGGTAGAAACCTCACAAATAAAAAAGGGATTATTGCGAGCGCACGCCGCCAAATAATGATGAGAATTAAAAAGAGAATAATACTATCAGATAAGAAAGACCCTCGAATAATATCACCCTAGGGTTAGAAAATGCATTAAAAGCCATCCCAAGCGTTACGCCCTTGAAATTGAATAATCGAGCACACGAACCAAGACTGAAACTGAGAGGTATCGGAAGTGTCAGGTAGCTAACGGGACTTCCAAGACTAACGGGAAGTTGCGCGCGCTATATTCCACGAGGAGAGCAACCAAGAAGGAGAAGATAAGAGCTAAATAAAAACTTCACATAGGCGCCAGAAAACATAAATTATATAAGCCATAACCGGCGTGTAACGCACACCTAATTTGGAGGCATGAGAGTGTATCACTCGGACTGGACAGGAAAATCCTCCTAACGGAGGAAAGAGCGACTAGAGATATTCTAGAAATAATCGACCTCCAAGAAACCTCGCAACCCCAAGAGGAGTTATCACAAAACCATGTACAGAGTGCGCGACTCCCTATAAATGGTTCAGGCAAACGAGGAGAACTTGGAGACCGTATAAAACATCCCTCTAAGGAGAAGAAGGAACCACCCCCCGGAGGGCGGCGTCTGCCAAGAGCCGGAAAGCGCAGTTCTTGGCGTGAGGTAGAATTCTCTAACCCCAAGATCCATGGTCATAGTACGCCGTGCACGGAGGGAATGAACGGTGTCTCATTTTGAGGACATAGAGACGCTCAGGAAAGAGATCGATCGCATAGACGGGGAGATCATCGAGAAAATTGCCGCGTGGGTCCAAACAACCAAGGAGTTAGGTAGAACCGACGGTGAGCCTTTCATGGCGCAGATTCAGGAACTCGCCCGTGAACATGGTATAGACGTCGAGAGAGTAAAGCGTATCTTCCAAGCAATGACGACCCTCGTCGAGGAGAGGAGGGCAGGATGATGGAGCCCGCTCAGAGTATGAAGCAGCCTCTCCAGGTGAACCTGATCAAACTCCCATTCGGCAACACCCCCATCGAGATCTTCACAAAGCTCTACAAGCATTGCCGCTACACCTATCTACTCGAGTCCATAGAGGGCCCCGAGAAGCTGGCGCAGTACTCCTTCATCGGGTTCAACCCACGCCTTGTCATCAGCGTCAAGGGCCGCGAGGCCGTCATTCATGATATGAGGTCCGGCGAGAAGAGAGTGGAGAAAGTCTCCGACCCCCTTGAGGTGATAAAGAAAACCCTCGAAGGATGCGTGTCACCCTTCCAGAGGTTCAGACTCGCTGGGGGAGCCGTCGGCTACATCACCTACGATGTGATCAGGCAATGGGAGAAGCTCCCCTCCACGGCCGTCGACGATCTGGGCTTCCCAGACCTGGAGATGGGCGTCTACGACGACGGCATCGTCTTCGACCACGTGAGGGGGGAGGAATACTACTATTACACCACCGAGTACCGCCTGGGAGAGATATGCGGCCTCCTCAAAGAGTCCACGGACTACGCCCCAATCACGTACAAGCCACTGACGACGAACATCTCCAAAGAGGACTACGAAGCAGCCGTTGTCAAGGCGAAGGAGTACATCGCTGCCGGCGACATATTCCAGGTGGTCCCCTCCAAACGCTTCGAGTTCCGGTTCAAGGGCGACCTTATCGCCTTCTACCGGAACCTCAGGGAGATCAACCCCTCACCTTACATGTACTACCTGAAGATGGGGGATCGCCAGATCATCGGCTCAAGCCCAGAGATGCTGGTGAGGGTCGACGGGGATACCGTGGACACCTTCCCCATCGCAGGCACCTGTCCGAGGGTCGATGACCTAGATGAGAACGCCCGCCTAGCCGAAGAGCTCCTCGCCGACCCCAAGGAGAGGGCAGAGCACGTGATGCTCGTTGACCTCGGGAGGAACGACATAGGCAAAGTAGCCAAGTTCGGTAGCGTCCACCTTCCGGAGTACATGACCATCCATGAGTTCAGCCACGTCCAGCACATTGTTACTCAGGTCAGGGGCACTCTCAAGGAGGACATGGACTGCTACGACGCCTTGAGAGCTGTCTTCCCGGCTGGCACTGTCTCGGGAGCACCCAAGGTGAGGGCAATGGAGATTATAGAGGAGCTGGAGCCAACCAGACGGGGCCCCTACGCCGGCGCCGTCGGCTACTTTAGCTATAACGGCAACGCCGACTTCGCCATCACGATAAGGACCCTCGTCGCCGACGGGCACAGAGCTACAATTCAGGCAGGCGGAGGCATAGTAGCTGACTCGGACCCAGAAAAAGAATGGTTCGAAACCGAGCACAAGGCAGCGGCACTGATGAGAGCCCTTGAGGCATCGGGAGGAGACGACAGTTGAAGGTTCTGGTCATCGATAACTATGATTCCTTCGTCTACAACCTCGTCCAGTATATCGGAGAACTAGGAGGAGACCCTGTAGTCTACAGAAACGACCAGATTACACTCAAGGAGGCTATGAAGGCAGACCCGGAGAAGATAGTCATCTCCCCAGGGCCCGGCGATCCACAGAACCCCAAGTACTTTGGCGTCTGCTCTGAGATCCTGAAAGAGATGAGCCCCAAGGTCTCCACCCTCGGAGTCTGCTTGGGCCATCAGGGCATAATCGCAACCTACGGCGGGAGAGTGGTCAGAGCTGGTAAAGTGGTTCATGGCAAGCCAAGCATCATAGAACACGACGGGAAAGGCCTCTTCAAGGGGATCGCGAGCCCTCTAGAGGCAACCCGGTACCATTCCC
>DATLAV010000098.1:0-2449 GCA_035527235.1 Patescibacteria group bacterium
CTAAACCTTTTTTTTAGATAAACGAGGTATTGGGGAGTTTAGATATCATACTATTCGGTATCGAGACTTCCCAGCCACCAACCGGATAAGCCGCATTCAACATCGGTTTCCATGGCGAAGTAGACCCGCTCCCCGTCCTTGAGCACCTCGCAGGCACACTTCACGGAGAACGAGTCTAAGTCCATCCAATGCGCCCTTTCTCCCCACATGTAATCGATCGAGAGTTCACTAGACTCAGAAAACGTCATCGGACCTGTCAGACTGAGGGTGTACCATCCCTTCGTTGGGAGGCCCACCTCGTATATGTTCCCCCAGCCGGTGGCGTTGTGCGACCAGATGACGGGCGAACACCAATCAGTGAAGGTCTCACCCATGATCTCAAACGACCTATGGACTACCCCCGATTCATTCAGGAGGGCGTTCCCCTTCTGCAGGCTCAGGGGCATATAGAAATCCTTGGGGATGTTGAACATGGTGTTGACGATTCGGAGGACAGTGCCATCGAAGGGAACGTAGAAGACGAACACCGAGTCCTTCTCCGTATCCATGTACCAGACGTACTCGTTCGCGGCCCAAGCCTCCCTGTTGTAGGAATACATCATCTTGCGATATGAGGCGATGTTGATAGACTCGCTGCCCGCGATCACCTCAAACAGTTCAGGAAGGCCATCCATCTCCTGCAGACCCGCCACCATGGAAGCGAGTTCCGCATCCTTCAGAGTCAGGCTCTCCCTCTGGGCTCGGGAGACGTCATTGAGGTTGATATACATCCCCGACATCGCAAGCAGCACTATGACGAGGAACCCGGCCACAACCTTGAACCTGTCACCACCCTGAACAAGGCTCATCGGTCGCGGCGGCTCCTCGATCCCATTCATCATCCCCACAGCGGCCTCTCCGAACACGGAAAGTTTGTACTTGGAGTCGTTCTTGGAAACCAGCTCCCTGAGGGCGTCCAGATGGTACGTGAGATGGGAGCTGGATATCCCCAGGGTCTCATAGAGGGTCGTGAAGCCCAAGGACCCTTCCGAGAGCATGCGGAGAATCCTCCGCCTTACCCCGTGTCTAAGGGCGTTGAAGATCGTGGTGTAGACCTCCTCGTTATTCTCTGACATTTTATTACAATTAAAGAAAGAATATCGATAAAAAAAGGGTTTTTATCAAGGAACCTTGAGAAAAAAAGCATTAAAGCATGAAAAGAGGGCTGAAACCTTGTCAAGGTAACTTGACAACAGTTCAACAAGCGTAGCTCTATGGTTCAGGCCCCACCTGCTGGAACTCAGTTACCAATCCAGCATAACAGATCTAGATGCCGCAGATCTCCCTGATAGCTGCGAGCATCTTGTCGTTGTTAGGTGGACAGCCCTCGACGAAGCATCCCTTATCTTCATATCTTCTAAGGCAGGTGCCCATAATCAGCGGCGTGTTCGGTAGGTCGTCCGGCACCTCGGCGTTCGCACCGACGATGATGAAGAGGTCCCTGATCTCTCTCATCTTCTTCATCTGCTCGAGATCGTAGAGGACGCTGTGGATCGTGCCATGGCAGGCGCTGCACGCGCCCTCGCTGATCACCGTGACCCCCTCGGCGAAGTCCGTGCCCGTGGGCGCCCTCTCGAACCTGTGCGTGAAGCTTGAGATGGGCTCGCCTACGACTTCCACCTTGGCTTCCAGGTCCGTCAGCCCGTGCTCAGCCGCCTCGACGAGGTAGTCCAGTTCCGAGGCGTCGAACCCCATGACTTTGGAGGCGACGCGGTCGAGGCTGAATACATCCCTGCTGGCCATCACGGTGTTGAGCTCCACCTTCGGCCCGAAGCTGGGGCCGAGCCCCTCCATGGCCACGATGCAGTCGAGGACCGTGAGGTCGACGGGCACCGTCTTCGAGAGGTCAAGGATACCCTTCACCACACCGATCTTGTGGAAGTTCCTCTTCATGTACTTGGGCATCACCCCCTTCAGGTTCTTGACGCCGAGGGTGACTTGGAGCTGGTCGTGGGTCTTCATGACGGGGAGGTTGATCCTTACATCGGCGTCCATGAACTCCTTGCTCACCTTGATGGTGGGGGTGATCAACGGGTCCCTTACCGTGAGCTCGACGTGCTCGTCCCTGTCGACGTCGACGACCTCGGCACCATATTCCTCGGCGAGCGCCTTGATCCCGCTCAGCTCCAGGGCCTTGCTCGTCTCCGTGAAGTACCCCGCCCCCTCGACGACCTTGACCTTACCCGCCCCCGCCTCATTGCAGAGCCTGATCAATGCCTCGACGACGCGTTTATCCGTGGTCACCCCGGGTCCCGACAGCTTCCCCGTGACGACGTTGGGCTTGAGGGCGACCGTCTGACCCGGCTTGACGATCGTCTCCAGCCCTCCGAGGAGGTCGATGGCCTCCTTCACCATCTGATAGACGCGTTCATCGTCCGGTCTCTCGGATGCCCTGATAATAGAAACCTTG
>DATLAV010000099.1:0-16306 GCA_035527235.1 Patescibacteria group bacterium
GGCAGCCCGCCTCTGCCGACCCGTGACGGTCCCGTACTCGTCCCAACCGCGCCTCTTCGCCTCCTCGAAGCTGACCTCCCCCTCAAGGTAGCCTGCGCCAACGCGAGTGACGTAGGCCTTGCACACGAGCACCACCTCGTCCACCCTCGTCGGCCCCACGCCAACGTCGGAGCAGGTTGCGGCGGCACATACGTCGTTGGACGTGACATAGGGGTAGGTTCCGTGATAGAGGCTGATGAACGTCCCCTGGGTGCCCTCCAGGAGGACGGACTCGCCCGCGTCAAGGGCGGCGTTGACCTCCATAGGCACGTCGGCGATGTACTTCTTCAGCTCAGGGAGGTCTCGAGCGATCTTGGCCACCCTCAATGCCCTGTCAGAGTTGCAGGGACCTGTCCCAGTTCCGGTGGTCCCGATCTTCTCCTTGAGGTAACCCTGATTGTCGGCCTCGATGTGCTTGGGCTCGATGATGGCGCACTGGGGGTCGAGGCCGAACCTACCCTCGATGCCGAGCCGCCTCACCTCGTCCAGGAGGACCTCGGGATTGACCACCACGCCCGGACCGATGAGAAGCCTCGTCTCGTGGTTTACGAAGCCGCATGGGACCATCCTCAGCTTGTGCGTCACACCTTTGTCGACGACCGTATGACCTGCGTTCGGGCCCACGCCCCCCCTCGCGCACACGGAAACCTTGTCTGCGACGGCCAGGTATGAGACGATCTTACCCTTTCCCCCGTCCCCGAAGAACCCATCAACAACAACCGTACAGGACATTAGATCACACCCGAAGAACGGGTGATTTAGACGCTAGGCTAATAAAAGGCTTATCCGAGGATATTGCACATTCATTGAAAATTGACTGAAGCGATACGTCGCCTGACGGCGTGAACATTTATCCATTGTTCGCCCCTTGCATATAGGAGGTTGCCTGTTGACTACCCAGATCGGAATCCTCATCATCGGAAACGAGATACTGGACGGCATCGTCCTCGACACGAACAGCCAGTGGATTATAAACCAACTCAAGGCGCTGAAGCTCCAGGTCCACGAGAGGATGACGGTAAGGGACGAGGTGCCCCTCATGGCCCAGGCCCTGAGGAGGATGGTGGCCAACGGATGCAACTTGATCTTCACGACAGGGGGGCTGGGGCCGACCCACGACGACAAGACACTGCTCGGTGTGGCCAACGCGTTCAGCCTCCCCATGGAGCTCAACGACGACGCCCTGAAGATCGTCACCCGCCAGTACAGCGACCTCCACCAGAGGGGCATCATCAACGACTCCACCATCAACGAGCCGAGGAGGAAGATGGCGATACTCCCCAAGAGTGCGAAACCCATCGACAACAAGGTCGGAGGGGCGCCAGGCGTAATCCTGGATGTCGAGGGGGCCCAGATCATCTGCCTCCCTGGGGTGCCCGGTGAGCTCATGTGGATCTTCGACAACCAGATCCTCTCCCTCGTCAAGAGCAAGGTGGAGGGGGCGTTCGCCGAGGATATCATCTACCTCCCCCTGAGGGACGAGTCCACCCTAGCCCCCATCATAGACGAAGTGATGAAGGAAATCCCTGGCGTCTACATCAAGTCCATGGTGAAGCCCTACGGCGAGTCGGGGATAAGGCTCTGGATCTCCGCCGGGGGCCAGTCCCAGGCCGAGGTGGAGGAGCGGGTCAACAGGGTTGGCACCCTCCTCGTAAAGCGATGCGAGGAGCGCCTCCCCAACGGCTGAAAAAACACGTCTTTTAGAGGATAAGTGAAATAAACGGGTTAAAGGCTAACCTATCTGATCGTCATGGTCGAGTGCTGGCTGCCCTACGGCAAGACCGAGGTATACGTGAGCGTCCCCCTCAGGAGCCTCCTGGGAACCGTGGAGCCCCACGAGGGGGAGCCCGCGGCGAGCCCCAGGGAGAACATCACGGAAGCCCTGCAGAACCCCCTCGGCTCAACGGGGCTGGGCGACTTGGCCAAACCCGGTATACGGTACGGGATCGCCCTAGACGGGACCATGACCCAGAAACTTCTCACAACGGCAGCGTCGACCACCGTGGAGTACCTTCACAGGCTCGGTGCACCGTCGTCCAACATCTCCCTCATCCTGGGACAGGGGATGCGGAGGACCGGGGACCCGGAGCTCGTTGAGAGGTTCGGCAGTTCCGACCACCTGAAGGACATCAGCGTAGTGGAGCACACGGGGAGCTCGGTGTCCCTCACAGCGGTAGGCAAGACCGGCGGGGGCACCGAGTTGGAACTCTGCAACGTCTTCACCGAGGCCGACGTGCGCATCGCCATAGGGGAGGTGAGGCCAGACCCCTTCACGGGCGTCAGGGGCGCCCAGGACGCCGTCCTCCCGGGGATCTCAAGCACCGCAGCGATAACCCACAGCAGGGGCCTCGAATTCACCGGGGATATCTCCCCCGTGGGCCACGAGGGGAATCCCGTCCAGGAGGACGCAATGGAGGCGGCTGAGATGGCGGATGTGAGCCTGTCCCTTAACTTGGTGACCAACGGCAACGGTGAACTCCTCTCGTCCTACGCCGGCGCCCCGAGGGCCTCCTGGGAGAGGGCAGTCGAGAGCCTAGGATCTTCCCACAGGGTGAAGGGGGATGCCAACGCCGACATCATCGTCGTCGGTGCGGGGGGGAGCAGGTTCGACTCAGATCTTTACAACGCCGTCCAGGCCTTGAGGGGCGCCTCCCAAGTCGCCAAGAGGAACGCCACCATCATACTCCTCGCCGAGTGCTCAGAAGGGCTGGGTGCCCCAGGATTGGAGGACCTCGCGCAGATCGACACACTAACCGAGCTGAGGCGCAGGTACATGCTGGGGGCCAAGGAGGTCTACCTGTTAAAGACACTCCAGAAGAGGAACGAGATCGTTCTGGTGTCTGCCCTGCCCAGCTTCCTTGGCGAGCCCCTCGGCATCACCACAATGAGGACCGCCTATGATGCATACAGCGAGGTCGCGGAGGGGCGACGAGGGAAGCGTACCCTCGTGGTGACCAACGGGCGGACTACCTACCCCTACGTCGGCTAGATGGTGTACAGGGTCACTAACGTCAGGACGACCATTGCCAAGTAGATGATGACCATCGCTTTCCTTGACGTGCTGAGGGGCGAGACGTCGTCAAGGGGACCCCCCTCCTCAGCGTTCGTCCTCATCATGAAGAAGGCCACCATCACCCCCATCATGAAGTAGCCCGCCAGGAGCATGAGGAGCACCCCCACGATGGACATCACCCTGTGCATCGAGGGCCCGAGGACCGCCCGGCTTATGTGACCTCCGTCCAGCTGCCACGCAGGGATCAGGTTTATAAAAGTGACGAGGCAGCCGACCCAGGCGGCGAAGGCCACCGGGTGGAGCAGGAGCACCATACCCTCGGGGGCGGGCCTAACGAGCCCCGACAGGATCTCGAGGAGCACAGGGAAGGGGATGGACTGGAACCTAACCTCGGGGAAGACGCCCATCCAGCTGTTCACCTCGTTGAGGGGGACGACGAAGGACCAACTGAGCCCGATGACGGCGACGAGGACGGTGACGAGGAACCCCACGAGGGGCCCGCTGAACCCGAGGTCGAAGAGGGCGTCCCTGTTTGTGGGGGGCTCCTTCTGGGTGATGACAGCCCCGAAGGTCCCGCCCATCCCTGGGGGGGCCGGGATGAAGAAGGGCATCGACGCCTCGGTGCCCCTGAGAACGGCGGCCGCCTTGTGGCCTAACTCGTGGAGCCCGAAGATGGCGACGATGGCGACGGTGAAGAGGAGGGCGTTTACGTAGATCGGCGTCCCCGGCATCAGTATGTTGATCAGGACGGGGTTGTTACTCCTCAGGGAGCCGTCGAAGAAGGTGGTCGCCAGGGTGGCGAGGAAGAGGTAGAGGTTCAGCCTGCCCCGGGAGGGCTGCTCTGGGGGGGAGGAGCGGAGGGTGATGAAGTACCGGTCCATCTCCTTGGTGAGCCTGGGCATGTACCCGAGGGGGCGCAGCTCACCCACGAGCTCCATGAACCCCTCCTTGATTAGGAGCCTGGAGTTCCCGCTCCCGAGGGGTCCAACAACGTAGGTCGGGTTGTCGAGGTAGAAGTAACGGTCTCTGACGTCAAAGAGCCCAGTGATGGCGTCCTCGACGTCGGGGTCTGCGATGGAGTAGGCGGTCAATCTCTCTGCATTCATCCTCCGGTCTTGCCGGTTTCTTAGACGCAGCGGAGGCTAAAAACGTAATGGGCGAGATGTCCGAGCATAGTTTTAAATTTGGGTGGGCGAGACGTTTAGGAGTCAAAGTTGGGCGACGACGAGTATAAGATACGGATCTTCGGGTCCGATGATCTAAACAGGGTCATGGCGATTAACGCAGAGTGCCTCCCCGAGAACTATAGCTCCTTCTTCTACAGGGACCTCTACAACAGGTTCCCCAAGACGTTCGTCGTGGTGGAGGCAGACGGCGAGATACAGGGATACATCATGTGCAGGATCGAGAGGGGCCTCTCCAAGCTGAGGAGCCTCCGCCCAGTCCGACTATGCCACGTCGTCTCGATAGCCGTACGCGAGCCCTACAGAAGGCGGGGGATGGCCACGAACGTCCTCAAGGAGGCGATGAAGAACGGGAGTGAGGAGTACCGGGCCTCGGAGTGCTTCCTGGAGGTGAGAGTCGGCAACGAGCCCGCCATCAACCTCTACGAGAGGCTAGGCTTCACCAAGGTGAAGCGTAACTTCGGCTACTACCTGGACGGCGAGGACGCCTGGGTGATGGCCATCTCCCTCGAAGAGAAGCGGGACTCGCTCGGCGAGTCCCTCAGGGACAAGTATTTAGGGTACGATACGCCCCCTTTCAGTTGAACGCCATGTTTGACGCGGTCACACTGATGACGATAGGCCTGTACCTAGTGTCAGCGGTGATATTCATCTGGTTCGGACGGTTCACCCTCGACCTGATAAAACAGCACAGGAACATCTACCCGATCCTCTTCGAACTCGAGGAAGCGGAGAAGAGGAAACAGCGTTAGCCCTCAGATATACTGCAGCAGAGAGTCCCTGTGAGCCGCCTTGAACTTCTCGTAGCGCAGGCAGAGCCTCCACAAGACCACCAACCCCACGGCCCAGAAGACCAAGGTAGTCTGCAGGTCTAGGAAATACACGGGACTCGGCATCCACCCTGGGCGGACCCTGTACAGCCAAAGGTGTGTCAGGTAGAAGAATAAGGCGTTACTCCCGAACGTGGAGATCACTCCGGTGATCCCATTCTGGAAACCCGGCCTGCTCTGGAGGTGGAGCCCAAGCGCGAGGAAAAGGGACATCCCGCCCAGAGTCAACAGGAGGAACGCTAGGCTGGGGGGATACTTGGAGACGTAGAGCCAGTCGACGAGGGGCATATTGTCGAAGAGTGACCGCCCCCTAAACAGCAGGTTGCCGTAGCCATTGACCCACCGGACGACGAAGAACAGGGCAATCGAGAGGCAGCCCGCCCCGACCATGGGCAGCTTCAGACCGTCAATCTGGGAGGACGTCATCCCTGAAAGCATCATCCCGAAGCACCAGCCCAGGCCCATGACCCCTATCCACGGGAAGATTGGGTAGAGACCGGTGAAAGGATCCCACTCGTAGTTGGGCTCGTGAAGTATGACCCTGGCGTACCAGCCGATGGGGTTGTCCGCTGGGATGAAGCCGAGGTCGATGTAAGGGTGCGCAAGCACGATCACGATGGAGATCAGCAGGATCAACTTGACCGGGAGTCGCCTGTAGGCGCTGAATATGATGAAGCATGTCCCGATGCAGGCAATCACGCCAAAGTAGAGAGGAGAGCCCCCGAACGCAGGGGTTACCACGAAAATCTCCAAGAGAAGAAGGACTCCCCCCCTCTTGATCATCCTGAGACTGGCATCCCTCTGGGATTCACCCCGATCCAGCCTCTTGATTGTGGAGAGGGCGAGCACGGTCCCCGCCAGGAAGATGAACGTCGGGGCGCAGAAGTGGCTCACGAAACGAGCGAGGAACCATGTGGTGTTCTGAACGGCGTTCGTCCTTCCCATCACCCCCTCGCCACCCCGGTGATACAAGTTCCAGAACCCAGAGACATGGTCCCAGGCCATAATCGCCATCACGATTCCCCGGGCGAAGTCGATGAAGGGCAGACGGCGACCTTTGGAGGCCTGTGTCTGAAGCATAACAGCAATGTTAACCTAAGTTTTTAAAGAGCTTTTTCCTAGGTCGATAGATATTTTAGCTCCCGTACGCAAGAGGTCCTGATAAAAGATGGGGGACAGGAGCCTCATTCCCTGGAGTGAGGTCAACTCGTGGGCGTGCAACGCCTGCGGAAACTGCTGCCTAGGGTACAGGGTCCCCCTCAAGCCCGACGAGTACGCCCGGGTCGCGAAGATGTACGGCCATAACGTCATCGACTTCGGCCTCGGGAAGGTCTACCTGAAGCACAACCAGATCAATAGGTGCGTCTTCCAGCACCCGTCCCAGGGGAGGTGGATATGCAGCCTACAGGGCATTAAGCCCCTCGCCTGCAAGCTCTTTCCCTTCAGGATCCACTCGAAGCAGGTCTACCCCAACGACGGGAGCATCTTCAGATATCAGGGCAGGAATTACCACGTCTATCTTGACCCCGCCTGTGAGGGCATCGCTGTGGGGAAGCCCTCCGATAGGTTCGCCCAGCAGTTGATCCCGGAGATGCTCCAGATCGGGATGGGCATGAGGTACAAGCAAAGGCTCACAACCTCGAAGTACATTTCCTGGACTCCTCCATAACTGCGTGTAGCTAACTCCAGTCTACCAACCTTTTTCATCTCCGCGTGATTCTAATTCGTGCCATGAAGAGCCTCATCGAGTTGATCTCCTTCGAAGGGAGATGCGCATTGATCACGGGGTCGGCGTCAGGCATTGGGAAGGCGATGGCGTTCAGGTTCTCCGAGGCCGGAGCCAAGCTCATACTAGTCGACGTCGACGAGGAAGGGCTGAAGAGGGTGAAGAAAGAGTTCTCAGACCGGGGTGAGGTGATCACCCACAGGGTCGACCTTTCAAACAAGAAGGAGATCGATGCCCTCTGGCATAAACTTGCGGGAGACGAGCCGGACATCCTGGTGAACAACGCCGGGATATACCCGATCAAGGGCTTCCTGGAGGTGGACGAGGGGCTTCTAGGGAAGGTGATGGACGTCAACCTCAACTCGATGTTCTGGATGTGCCAGCACATGATCGGGGCGAGGGAGCGGAAGGGAGGCGTTATCATCAACGTAAGCTCCATCGAGGCGATAATGCCCTTCAAGGAGGACATGGCCCACTACGGCATGAGCAAGGCGGGTGTCCTCGCCCTCACCAGGAGCCTCGCGAAGGACTTTGGTAAGCGGGGGTACAGGGTCAATGCCCTCGTACCAGGCGGCATCTTGACCCCCGGT
This sequence comes from Patescibacteria group bacterium, assembly GCA_035527235.1. Lineage (GTDB taxonomy): Archaea > Thermoproteota > Bathyarchaeia > TCS64 > TCS64 > BS750m-G28. The sequence goes on from DATLAV010000099.1 coordinate 7,383, forward strand.
ACGGTCAACGTCGCCAAGGGTGTGGCAAAGCTTAACCTGGGCCTAATCAAGACGGGGATCGAGTTCATGCAGAGGCTCCCCATGGGCAGGGCGGGAAAGCCCGACGAGGTGGCCCTCATGGCCCTGGTGCTGGCGAGTGACCTCTCCAGCTATGTCAACGGGGCCATCGTCGCTGTGGACGGAGGCTTCCTCTCCGCCTGATCACTTGACCGCCGTGATCATGGGATCCTCTTCCAAGGGGGCCGCCATCTCCACGACCACCCCCACCAAGGGTCTCAGCATCTCATCAAGCCCCTCCATGTCTTCAGGCCTCTCGTCTTTGGGAAGCGTGTCGAAGAGACGCCCAGCAAACGTTGAGCCGTCGTGGGTGGGATGAACCTCGCTGAACCCCACCTCCTCCATCCAGGAAGCAAGGGTTCTCCCAGAGGGGTGGGTCAGCTCGCAGACCATCGCATCTTCGATGGCGGGGAGCACACCCTCAAGGCGCTCCACGGTTATCATGTCGAACTTGGGATGTGAACCCCCGAGGACACCCTGTACCTCACTGATGGTCATAGAGATGGTGAGCCCGTACTGAACAGTGTACTCTTCGTCGATCTTACGATCATAGATCATCAGCCTACTGGAGGCATCCGTCAGCCCGTAAAGCCAGACTCCACACTCCTCTCCACCTCTGTACCTGTTCAACGCCTCGTAGCTGATACGTAGACATCCACCAGAGCGGAGCACCCTGAAGAGCTCCATCAGAACAGCCTTCGGCGCTGGCGTCTGCTCAAGGGAGGAGGCCGCCATCACGCCGTCAAAGCCCTCATCCGGGAAAGGCAGGGGATGCCCCGGCTCGTAGTGGATGAACGCCGTGTTCCGTATCCCGAGCCTCCGGGAGTTCTCCCTGCACACATTGATCAGGTTGAGGGAGCCGTCGACGCCCACCACCTCGCGGGCGTAGGGCGCCACGATGAGAGAGGGCCACCCGTCCCCGGGTCCGAAGTCGAGGAGCCTTCTGCCCTCGCCGCGAGTCGAGTGAAGGAAGTCGAATAGGGCCCCCCGGCCCTCCCAGTGCCCCCTGTCACCTATGTCGAAGGGCTGATAGATGATGGGCAGGGACCTCCCGGACTGGGAGTCCATGTCGTCGTAGATGAACTCAACGGAGGTGCAGGCTCTGGGCTTCAGAGTTCCATCGATCCACCTGATAACCTCGCTCATGGGATGGTCCATTGGTAGAATGACACGTCAACCTTAACTTTTGCGAGATTTTTAAACTGCGAAAACAGGATTTTTATAAGTCCAGGGGTAAATTAGGTGTTAGCATTTTCATAAAATAAGAGGATCAACTATAATCGAAAGGTATTCGGATGTTAGGACCAGATATGAGCGCCACACAAACGGTAACGATCTCAAGGGGGGTCGATGAGGTCTGGGGGAACCTGAGCGCCTTGGGCTTCTTCGCGAAACTCTTCACCGGAGTATCCAAGGTAGACAGCGTCCAGGGCTATAAGGCCGACCAGAGGGTTCAGATGAAAGGCCAGTTCGCCGGCAGCGAGTTCTCAAGCAGCGTCACCGTCGAATACCGTAAAATCGAGGAGAGGAGGGTAGCGTACAGGAGCGGCCAAACCCTCTACGAGATCGACCTGAAGGAGGACGGGGACGAGACGGTCCTCAACCTGACGATGCGATCCCAGAACCAAGACCGTCTCATACTCCAGATCTACTCCAGGTCCCTGGCCAACAAGATCAAGCACACGCTAGAGGAGTAAGAGATGAAGTATACGCCTCTTATATTCACGGTATTGCTGCTCGCGAGCATCTTAGGGTTACAGTATGCGTTCGCCCAGCCTGAGGCTCAAGACATCAGCGTCTCACCCGATTCCATCTCCATCAGCCTCATCAAGAGCCCATGGGGGGATCTCAAGGTCAACAGGCCCTCAGTTACGCTGAGCGTCCACACCCTGGGGACGAACGTCACGGTCATCGACATCTACGCCGACACCTTCTTCGAGGAGAAGGACAGGTGGCCCCCCATCAGTAGCAAGCTCCTCGTCTTCACCACCGTCGAGAAGGAGCTGGACGGGCTAAGGAGGAGCGAGATCGAGGTCAGCTTCGACCTCCCCTCTGACATGCACCCGAGCGCTTACAAGGGGAACATTCATGTGACCTCCTCGAGCGGCTCTAGGCTCACCGTGCCTGTGAACCTCAAGGTCTCCGAGTCAGAGTGGGTCATAGGGGCCTGGACCCTTATCGGGGTCTTCCTCAACCTCTTTCTCTTCATGATCAAGGACGTAATAGACGAGAGGAATAAGCTCAGGGAGACGCTGAACCTCACGGAGGCCAAGATAACGGCGGCCTACAGCTCCATCTGCAACGCGATACGGGAGACCCGGTTCGAGAACCTGAAGTCAGCATCGAAGTACATCCTGGCGCACACAGAGTTCACCCAGCTCATCGGCGAGTGGAACGACGCGGTCCAGAAGAATGCCCAGATTGGCGCCTTCACCCAGATCGGGAGGAAAGGGGACCGGGTCATCGAGTTCGCCAACGGCTCGGGGAAGATCGCGGAGGAGGTGGAGATCGTCGACACCCAATTCCTCGACCCCCCGAAGGCGTACGACGAGAGGAGCAGCCCCGAGGACAGGCTGAGGTACAACAAGGCCCTCGACTACTTCTGGCGCTCCAGGACCCTCGAGTACCTGGCGCTCCTCATCACCTTCTCAGTCGTAGTGATGAACAGCTGGCAGACCTACCTCAAGGAGGCTGTGGTCTTCGGGGCGTCGGGCTTCGCCGACTACTTCGCTGCCCTCCTATTCGGCTTCGGCTCCCAGACAGTCCTCACCCAGGGAGTCGGCCTCGCCAAGAGCTGGGCCGAGTCGCGCCTGGCAGAGTAGCCCGCTGACAAAATCGAATAGGTCACATCCGCCGGCGATGGCCGCAAGCGTAATCATTAATTAGCCATCTCTGCGTCTCATTCACGGGTGTTGTGGATGCCTCTCAGACAGCCCATCGTCTGCATGCTCGGCCACGTCGACACGGGGAAGACCTCCCTGCTGGACAAGATCAGGGGTTCAGCCGTCCAGGCGAGGGAGGCGGGGGGGCTTACCCAGCAGATCGGCGCCAGCTTCTTCCCATTCGAGACCCTAGTCGCGATCACACAGACCCTGATAAAGGACTTTAATGCCAACATCAAGATTCCGGGGCTGCTCGTCATCGACACCCCGGGCCACGAGGCGTTCGCCAACCTGAGAAGGAGGGGGGGCTCGGTCGCCGATGTCGCCATCCTCGTCGTCGACGTGATGCACGGGTTCGAGAACCAGACCTACGAGTCACTGGAGATTCTCAAGTCGAGGAAGACGCCGTTCATCATAGCAGCGAACAAGATCGACAGGATCGATGGCTGGAGGAGCGACGCTGAAGTGCCCTTGCTCGCCTCCTACGCAAAGCAGGAGCCTCTCGTCAAGGAGGACCTGGACAACCGGCTCTACACTATGATGGGGACCCTCTCCCGGGAGGGGTTTAGGTCTGAGCGATTCGACCGGGTCCGGGACTTCACCAGGAACATCGCCATCGTCCCCGTGAGCGCCAAGACGGGGGAGGGGTTGGGGGAGCTCCTCGCGGTCCTCATCGGGTTGACACAGCAGTACATGACCGACAAGCTCCAGGTGACCGCGGATCACGCCCTCGGCACAGTCCTCGAGGTCAAGGAGGAGACCGGCCTCGGGACGACCATCAACGCCATCATCTACGACGGCGTCCTGAGAAGCGAGGACACCATAGTCATCGGCGGGAAGGAGGGAGCCATCACCACCACGATCCGGGCCATACTGCTGCCCCAGCCCCTAGACGAGATAAGGGACCCCAAGAAGAGGTTCAACGCCATCGCGGAGGCACCCGCAGCATCGGGGGTGAAGATCGCCGCCCCTAACTTGGAAGACGCCATCCCTGGGGCGCCCCTGATAGCGGTAGGAGGCGAGATGACCCTCGAGAGGGCCGTGGACGAGGTGAACTCCGAGCTGGAGAGGCTGAGGATCTCCACGGACAGGATCGGCGTCGTACTCAAGACCGACACCCTGGGGAGCCTGGAGGCGCTCATCGAGAGCCTCAGGGCCAGGGACATCCCCATCCGCCTCGCCGACATCGGCGACATCTCGAGGCGGGACGTCCTCGAGGCCGTCTCCGTAAAGTACGAGGAGCCCCTCTACGGGGCTGTCCTCGCCTTCAACGTCAAGCCGCTTCCCGACGCAGAGAGGGAGGCCCACGATCAGCGGGTGAAGATCTTCCGGGGGGACATCATCTACAACCTGATGGACGAGTACGTGAGGTGGATGGAGGAGGAGAGGGAGGCCAAGGCCCGGAAGGAGTTCGACACCCTGGTGAAGCCGGGGAAGATCGAGGTGATGGACGGCTTCATCTTCAGGAGGGCGAACCCCGCCATCTTCGGGACACGGGTGCTCCTGGGGAGCATCTCCTCGAACGTCCCAATGATCACACAGGAAGGGACGGGCGTAGGCAGATTAACCCAGATTCAGGACTCCGGGGAGGCCATTCCGACGGCCGAAGAGGGGAAGGAGGTCGCCGTCTCAATGCCCCGCCCCATCGTAGGTAGACATATAAAAGAGAGGGATATCCTCTTTGTAGACGTTCCCGAAAAAAACGCTAAGCTGCTCCGGGAAAAGTACTCGGACCGGCTCACGGCGGGCGCCCTCGAGGCACTCAGGGAGCTCATTGAGATAAAGAGAAAGAAGGACCTGATCTGGGCGGTGTGATGGGATGCCTGTGCTGATAATTGGGGACCCCGAGACGGGGAAGAGCCAGCGGGTGGAGCTGGAGGACGGGAGGATGGCCCCGTTGATAGGGAGACGCATAGGGGAGACCATAGACGGCACCATAGCGGGCCTCGCGGGGCACAAGATCCTGCTCACGGGTGGGACGGATAAGGACGGCATACCCATGCGCCCCGATGTCCACGGCGGAACCAAGGCGAGGATCGTCCTCAGCGGCGGCGTCGGCTTCAAGCCCAAGAACAAGGGTGAGAGGAAGAGGGTTGTCGTTAGGGGAAACACCGTGACCCAGGAGACCACGTTCCTCAACTTCAAGATAGTCGAGAAGCCCAAGGGGAGCAAACAGAAGGAAGCCGAGAAACCCGATACAGAAGAGAAGGATGAGGGCTAATCAAACCTTTATACGTTAATCTTCTCGGGAAATAGATTAGTTATCCCCAATTATAGGAAAAACTAATATAAGCAAAATTTCGATAAAGTATCCATCTCTAGCCTAATCACGTGAGAGGGCATCTAGAGGAGAGCAAGGGAGTCGGATGAGATCTCGATTCCAGAAAAAAGAGGTGAGAGTCCATATCGTCAAGTACGTTGTTCCGATGGGGCGCGAATATGATCCTTCCTATCGTCAAACGCCGTGCGCTCGGATTCCTAAACGAGCAGAACATCGACAGGAAGCAGGAAGAGCTCCTGAAGGAGAAACTCAGGAAGATAAGCAACACCAACATAGGGAGAAAGTTGGGGGTGACTGCAAGTTCACCAAGGAAACAGGTTCCCCTGACATCATACGGGTTCTATCGCAGCTTCTTCGAATCCCCGAGGGAGGGGGATTTTCTCTACCCCCTTGATGACTACGTCAAGGCCATGACCAGCGGCTCCGGGGGGAAGCCAAAGATATTTCTGCTGCCGAAGACGGGACTTTGGGAGAACATAACGAAGACCGGCCTCAGCTTCATGTTCATCTGCACCCACGACGGGGAGAAGATGAACTTCGAGGTCGGCGACACGATATATCGAAACGTACCCGGGGGGTCCTACTCCAGCGGATACTTGACGGAGATATTCAAGAAGGACAGATCGGGTTGGGTCAATAACGTTCCCGATATTAACCTACCTTACAAGGATAAAGTCGAGTATTTCATTGAGAACTACTGGGACATCGACATAGCCTACATGACGGTGACTGCGCTCCTCGATGACATCGCCACCCGGATAGATGAGCCATTGAACCTGAAGGGGTTCGTCACTCAGGATCGCTCAGCCTCCGTCTTGAAGGACAAGATACGCGATTTCATTGGGACATATCCCAAGGCAACGTACGGCTCAACCGAGACATCCTTGTCCGGGATCGCATCCATCGAGTTCCCGGGCTCCTTCATTATGGATTGGAGGATACTATACTGTGAGTTTATACCCGAGGACGTCGAGCTCGACGTAACCTTGGACATAATCGAGGACCTAACGGAGACGGTCCCGCTAATGGATGTCGAGGCTGGAAAGAGGTACAAGTTCATAGCCACCCCATTCAAGAACGACCTGACCAGATACATCACCACGGACATATTCGAGTGCGTAAGCAACGGGGACTCGATCCTCGGCACAGATCTCCCGGTCTTCAGCTTCTACGCGAGATCGGACAAGCTTATATCCATGCATAACTTCACGAGGATCTCCGAGGAGGAGATACTCAATGCACTCAAAGACGCGGGCGTACCCTTCGTTGATTTCACTACGAGAGTTGAACTTGAAAGTTCCAGGGAGTACATGGTCATCTACCTCGAAGTATCGTCACCCATGAGTGAGGATGAGGTCACGTCAAGGCTGAATCAAGAGTTCCTGAAAGTCGACAAGGACTGGAGAGATCTAACGAACTTCATGGGGTACACGCCCCTTAAAGTCCATCTGCTACCTAAAGGATCTTTCACAAGATATCTCAGCGTAAGACAGGGGCTCCCCAAGGTGGAGAGGATCGATATGAATGAGGAAAGGCTCAAAGAGCTCCTTTCATACGAGACACACTAACGATGAAAATCTCAACCTAGAAGATGAAACTACAAGAAAATCGTGCGAAGAACCTTTCTCCACGCTCACTCATCGGCGTAGTGAGAGGATGTCCGTTCCAGCTCATTGAACCATTTCTTCAGGCTGTTATACCCCTCATATACAATGTCGTCAATGCTCTCCTCAGGGACGTTCAGTCGCTGAAGATCCTCTGAGAGAGTCGAGACATAGTTGACCAGACTGTACTTGACATAGTTAATCGCCCTTAGGCCAATCTCGAGTTCGTTAGCTATCGCGTGAGCGGATATTTCATCCGCTTCTTCATCCCAGATCTCTTTGTCGTTGTCCTCGCTAATTATTATAATACTATTACCGTGAACCTCCACTCGGGGATATGGGGGCAGCTGGATTAGATCCACTTCTTTTCTCTTCAACTCTTTCAACCAGTTTCTTTCAACAGCTTCCCTTAGCCTTGTAGCCAAAATCTTGTAGTCTTGCGCGCTGGACAAAGTGATCAGCTAATCTGAGAGGCGATATGCGGTTAAGAAACTTTCCAAGTGATAGGTTTCATCGAGAACTAAAATTCTACACATTAGACTTACATGATGAAGAGACGCCATTAAATAGAACCATGATTGAGCCGTCATTACTCGGCCTGACGCCTACTCAGCTAAGGGTAATAGTACGGCTCATCAATGGGATCTTCACGATCACCTTCTTCCCGTACCTGATTAATATCTACCTTAAAAATCACAGAAAGTTCTACCTGTACTTGGGAACAGGTTTCCTCCTCTATGGCATCAACATAGTCATAAGGGGTCTGATAGACTACCAGTTAACTAGGCTACCGGATTCATTACACCTGGTAATCTTCTTCTTCTATACCTTCGCCTTCGTGAGCATACTAACCGGAATAGGGGAGCTCCTCGATAGGCCGAAGACAGCCCTCGCCATATCCATGGTTCTGTTTATAGTTCCAGCAATTGCGAACCTATACTCTGTCGCAGAGACCCTTGCGTGGATGTTCTCATTGATCCCTTATGTTCTGGTAGTCCTCTCCCTGTATTTCATAAGGAGGAGATACGAAGCACAACTGGACCTCTTCATAGTGGGATGGCTCTTCTTGTTCATGATAAACATCGCCATCCCCCTAGGCTGGATGACGCCCATCTATACGGACCTATCGGCGATCATCGGCAAGATCCTAATCTTCATCGGCATAAGGAACCCGCGTTTCTCGTTCTTAGCCGAAGACATTAAACGCTTCTTGATCTCGGGATTGCCAGAGGAGTACCCCTCGAGTGTTGATGACCATTTTATACTTGTAATCCCTGTAAACGGTCAAAGGGAGAAGGAAATCGAGTGGATAAGTAATAAAGCAACTGAGAACTCAAGACAGGGGATAAGGACCATTCTGGTCACAATGTACGACCTCATCGCTTCTAAACAGCTGGAGTCAAAAGGAATGAATAGGGACGACATCTACCTGGTGCGAATGATCCCCGAAGGGGAGAGAGTTGTACAATCGATTGGTGACAGCGTCGCGACTATGAACGACGACTTGAAACAACTTAAAATCCTCACATCTGAGATCATCGACTTCTCAAAGGAGAGGAATATCAGATGCAACATCATCCTCTACTCCTTATCTTTGGCTATTCACAAACACGGGGCGCAGGAGATATTTTCATCTCTTCTTGAGCAGATGCCGGATATTAAGTCGAGTAATGTCCAGGTATACTGCTTCTTGTACCCTGACACCCATGACGAGTCTGAGGTAGCTATGTTCAGTAGAATCTCGGATCTAGTTCTTACGATATAAACAAGTGAACTCTCTGGCTACTCCTTGCCACTCGTCAGCTTCTTGAGGTCCTCTTCGCCCTCAACGTAACCGGAGGCGACGATGATGTCACCTGCCTGAATGACCGTGTAAGGTCTAGGCCGCACCCACCGATCTCCCCTGCGTACCACGAGGACCCACATCCCCGTCTCATCGGGTATCTTCGCCTCCCGGAGCGTCTTTCCCACCAAAGACGAAGACTCGGAGACGACCAGCCTCTCGACTGTCTCCTCAGCGCCTTGGATCACCATGGTCAAAACAGGGTGGGGTTCACCGCTCCTCAACACTACCTCGGCTATCTCAGCGGCTGCGTCAGC
>DATLAV010000100.1:0-3933 GCA_035527235.1 Patescibacteria group bacterium
TTCAGACCCAGCTTTTCTTTGACGGGCTGGCGCAGGATGTGCCCATCTGGACGAGTCAAGGATCTGTGATCATAATGCTGGCTGTGGTACTTGTCATCGAGAACCAACGCAGGGGGTTGATTCTGGGCAGGAGGGCTGGCACCCCCTTCACTCCCATGGTCATCGGCTTCTTCAGGAGGGCCCACCAGTACGTCTTCGCATGGGCTTTCGTCTACACCTTTTGGTTCCATCCCATGGCCGTGGATCCCCAGCTCCTCTCGGGGTTCCTCTACATGTTCCTCCTGTTCCTTCAGGTCTCCTTGGCTTATACCGAGGTCCATCTCTGGAAGAGGTGGATCGTGCTGCTCGAAAGCTACGTTGCCCTCCATGCCCTCGTGGTCGCCGTCTACAACACGTTGCAACATGGGAGCGCTGACATGTGGCCCATGTTCTTCGGTGGCTTCGCCTTCCTGTTCGTGTTTACCTACCAGTACGCCGTGGGCCTCAGCAGGAGGCTCGAGCTGATGGTAACCGTCCTCTACGCCCTCTTCCTCGTATGGCTGTACGCTCCCTTCGGGTTTGGACGGGGGTACCAGTATCTGACCCGGCTTGAGTTCCTCTGGATACCGTTGATCCTGTATGGCCTCGCTGTCGTATTCGCATGCTGCGCTTACCTCTGGCTCAGGGTGAAGGCCAGTCGTCCACCTGTCTAGGATGGAGTTTCAGACACGGGCCTTCGGTGAATAGTACAGAAAAGCCCAGCCGTGGAGAGGGGTGATGCAACCTATAATTCTCGTTTGATGACTCTACCCGGTCTCGTCCCTGTGTGTCTGGCCTTCTCCACTACCGTGACGCCGTTAACGAAGACGTACTCGATACCCCTGGGCTGGACCCTCGGTTCAAGGGGAGTCCCCATGACCTTGAGGTTGTCGAAGTCCATGAGGACGATATCCGCGTAGCAACCCTCCTTTATGACTCCTCGCCCCATGAGGTTGTGACGCTTGGCCACGTAGGTCGACGTCTTGTAGACGGCCTCCTCTAGCGTCAAGGCCTTCATCCACTTGACGAACTTATCGAAGAAACCGACGTAGGCCGAATAGTTGCTGATACCTGGGACTGGCCCTCGCTCAATTGTCTTGTAGGCCCACTTGTAGTCGTCGCCGTTCAATGTATCCGTGCCGACCATTGAGGTGGGGTGCTGGAAGAAGATAGCGTTATAGGGGGCCATCGGGTTCCCCCTACCGATCCCGATCTTCGAGTCGGGGTCCTCCACGATGAGGTCAAACCAGGCCTCAAAGGGATCGGTGCCCCGCTCGTCAGCTATCTGCTGGACGGTCTTGCCCTCGCATCCTGGATTCCCGTGTCTCAGAATGGCGAGACCCCGAGCCCACGAGGGATTCGTGTAGGGGTTAGGCCCCGCAATGTACCACTCGCCTCTTCGGATAGCGTCCTTGATCTCCTCCCGATACTCCGGCACCTTCAGCCCCTCGGCGAAGGCCTCCTTGGACCCCTTCTCCCTGACCCACGGCGCGAAGGTGGAGCAGAGGTAACGCCAGCCCCCGAACCTCGTCATCAGGGACGAGGGTATGACGTCAAAACTGATGTCGAGGCCCTCCTCCAGGGCTTCGTCGATCACCATCAGAGTCGCCTTACGGTTCGCCTCCTCCAGTATGCTCGGACCGCCCCCCGGCGTTATATACCATCCAGTGTATAGGTGAGATATATTCATCAGTACGTCGGCAGCCCTGCAGATGTCGACGACCTCACGTATACCGTCTATCTTGTGATGTGGAGGGGTCCCAGCCGCGATGTTACGCCGCCTCCCCGTCCGCCTGGAGTGGGCGCAGAGCACCCCGCCGTATTCCCTGAGGAGGGAGACACACTCCACGAGCTCGTTGCGGTCAGAGTAGACTCCGGGGTCGTAGTCGAGGCCTAAGGACATGCCCATGCAGCCATCGTCTAATCCACTCCTGAGCAATGCCTTTATCTCCTCCAGCTCGCTCGGGGTGGAGGGCCTCTTGAAGTCCTCGCCGAGGACGACACTCCTGCAGGTTCCATGGCCCACGAGGGGGACGAAGTTGCAGGATATTCCCAGATCCTCAATCGCCTTAAAGTACTCGGCCATGGTCCTCCAGCCGACTGACCACCCGAAATGCTTCTCCATCAGGGGATTCAGCTTCTCCAATGGGACGGGCACCCTCTCCTGAGGGTAGTACTTGTAGGGGATTATCTCGTCTAGCACGTCCACGATGGTCCAGATATTCCTCAGAGGGAGCCCGTCCCGTATGGGGGCCAGGGAATGCCCGCACTGTCCCCCGATGAACGTGGTGACGCCCTGGAGCAGGTAGCTCTCCATCTCCGGCATGAACTGAAGATGCCTGTCGACGTGGCTGTGGGCATCTATTATCCCCGGTATCGCGGTGAGCCCCGAGGCGTCCACCTCATTCTTGGCGTCCCCCTTAACAGATCCAACCGCCACCACCTTGTCTCCAAATACGCCTATGGAGCCCCCATACAGCGGCCTGCCGCATCCATCGACGATGTTTGCATTCCTTATAATGAGATCAAGTTCATCCAGTTTTAAAGCCCTCAACTAGAAATCACGGGATATATAATAATATCATCGTAGATCACGCCCCAACAGGTCAACAGAAGTAACGAATTTACCTAGCCCATAATAAGAGAATACTAAGTTTCACGCGCCGACCCTGTTTTTTTATTAACAAAATCTAGTATCAGTGAATAGAGGAGGGGGGAGTCTACCCTCCATACATTAAAACCCCGCCAGACGCTAAAAGGAACCCGAAAAACCCTCTAATGCGACTGAATCAGCATAACAACTATTCGCCTAAGCAACATTTCCTGGATAAGTAGAGGGGGGGTCAACCATTAGAACCGGAATAACCAGCCAACCTCTGAAAGGAACCTGAAAACACCACCAACTCGATCCGATTCCAGTCGGAAAACCGGACAATTCCAAGAAAAAACATCCCTAAAAACCACTATAATATGCCACCACTCACAAGCAACAATGCAGACCCGGTGGGTTACGCCAAGTTTAACGAGTGAATTCTAACCTTCTCAAGCTTCGCATGTATTCTCGTATACTCTCATCGAAGCTAAAAAAAGGAAAGAAACGGGAGACATCCCCACTGGTACGTAGGTTCGAATCCCTCTCTTCGCACATGACCAGGGCCTATTGTGATACATTTAAATGGGACCTCCTGTCTAAGGATGCTGTCACGTCGAACATATTCATGTTTGGAGAAGCTGACAAGGCACCTGCATGCGTAGTTTAGTGATATGAGCGAAAAAGTATGCAGGTACAGAACTTTAACGATCTACCCCTCAGTAATGATGTCCTAAGAGGCATCAAGGCCCTAGGCTTTAAGAAGCCATCACCCATTCAAGCCCAATCAATCATGCCCCTACTCGAAGGCAGGGACGTGATAGGCCAAGCCCAGACCGGGACGGGCAAGACGGCGGCTTTTGGCATCCCGATGGTGGAGTCCATCGACCTCAGCGAAAAAAGAGTCCAAGGACTCGTGCTGGCGCCCACCCGTGAACTTGCCATACAGATCGCCGAGCACATCTCGAAGATCAGCAGGTACACCGATATCCGGGTCTGCCCCATCTACGGTGGGGAGAAGATCGACCACCAGATACAACAGCTCAAGAGGGGCGTCCACATAGTCGTAGGAACCCCCGGCAGAATCATCGATCACCTGCAGAGGGGCACCCTGAGGCTGGGAGCTGTCCGGATGGTGGTCCTCGACGAGGCCGACAGGATGCTGGATATGGGATTCGTCAATGACATCAACAAGATCCTTGACAAGGTCCCCAAGAATAAGCAGACGAGCCTGTTCAGTGCCACCATGGACCGAAACGTCTGGGATATATGCAACAAATACATGGACAAACCCGAGAAGATCCTGGTCAGCAAGGACGAGATCG
>DATLAV010000101.1:0-7677 GCA_035527235.1 Patescibacteria group bacterium
GTCTATCATGTAGTTGTCGACGGTCTTGTCCAGGTCGTTGCCGAGGTCGTCTGGGTAGCTGAAGGAGCTCTGCTTGGACGGCGTCATCATCCCCGTCACCATGAAGCCATCCACTTCATCCGGGGGATACGTACCGGGCAGGTTCATGAGGCCCGTCCTCAAACCGTACCGGTTCAGAATCTTCCAGATGGGCCTATGATCCTTGAAGCAGTAGCCGTTGGGCTCGACGCTGTAGTTGTCCCGCTTCACGAGATCGTATAATCCGAGGGCCCCCGGGTTCTTCCCCGTCATCATGCTGATCCACGCGGGAATGGTCACCGGCGGCAGCGTAGACTCCAGGACCCCGGACGCTCCCTCCTCCATCAGCTTGGAGAGGTTCGGTAGCCTCCCGGCCCTGGCGAGGGGCTCAATAACGTCGAATGTCGCTCCGTCGAGCCCGATTACGAGAACTCTCCGTTTATGGTCCGCCTCGTCCGCAGACTCTGTTGGAAACGGCATTTCCATATCTGATTTTACTTTGATCATATAAAGCATTCAGTTGATATAGTGTCATTTGACGATTCAAATGGGAAAAAGATGCTTGAAAGGGGGAGACAGATGGCGGTGAACGTTGAGAGGATCGTGTTCGCATCCCACTGCATACTGAACCAGGCGACCAGAGCCTAGTGGGGCACGGGAGGCGCCTCAAGGGAGAGGGGCATGATCTCGGAGGTATTCGAGGTTCTCAGCAGACACGGCGTGGGCATCGTCCAGATTGGTTGCCCCGAGTTCAGCCTACACGGCAACCCGCGGCCAGCCAGAGACAAGGGAGGCTACGACAAGGAGGAGTTCAGGGGGCGATGCATGGAGATCGTCTCCGAGGCGGCGGAGCGCATGGTTGAGATGCAGGAGAAGGGCCGGGACCCCCGGATCCGGGTGGTTGCTGTTCTGGGTGTCGAGGGCTCCCCCAGCTGCGGCGTGGAGAGGACTCCAGGGGCGGCGGATGAACATGGCCACCTGATCGACGCACTGAAGGAGGAGAAGGTGAGGAGAGGCCTGGAGATTCCGGTGCTGGGCGTCAGCCTGAGGGAGGGGGAGCGCCGGATGAGGCTGGAGGACCTTCTGAGGGAGACGGACCCCCTGAACTAGGGGAAAAGGTCACTCCTCGGAGCGCGTCAGCATCTTCACGTTCTTCTTCTCGAAACGGATGCGCTCCTCGAGGAAGCTGAGGGCGGTCTCCTCCCGGAATGGCTTGCACGAGAAGACGTCCACGGAGATGCGGTTCCCGTCGTCGAAGGTGTGGATCGAAATGTGGGACTTGTCGATGATGACGAAGCCGGTCCATCCGGGGTTCTCCGGGCAGCCCTTCACCACGACCGGCCCGGCGATCACGTTCATGTCGATCCTTAAGGGCAGCTCGGAAAGAATATTCTCAATGTCTCCTCCGTCGAGGGGGGGATTGAATATTCCGTCCACGATTAGGTGCAGGCCGATCATGACGTCTCACAGGGGAGTCGGGATCAATATAAACCCTGTTCATATCTGCCGGAGCCCGGGAATTGACATCGCGATCCCTATGATGAGATCTAGCGAATGAAGTCCTCTCATCAAAAGATAATTAAAAAAGGGTTTTTCCTGGAGAGTATTATGTCTTCTCCAGGTAGGCTATGTTGTTTACTACTGATACCTTGACCTGCTTCATGAGGTCCCTTGCCTCGATCCTCTTGTTCAGCTGGGTCCTCAGATAGTTGGCGTCCTTGTTCTCAACATCAACCTTGACTAGCTTGTGTGTCCCTCCTAGGAAGCTGTCCAAGATCGGGTCATATTTACTGCCTTTCCTGTATTTCCTCGAGGGCTTCTTATCGACAGGCTCCAAATTGTACTTTACTTCGCTCATCTCGTTTTTCAACCTCATATAAAATTATCAATCTCTCCTATTTTAATTTTATTCAAATGAATTTGCATTCTTCCCCGGATAATCGACTGCTCATTCGAGGCATTAAGGTTTAAAATCTAAATTAGGTTATAATGATTTTTTACATCAAAAATATATGAAAATATACTGACAATAGAGGAATACCGATAGTCTGCATCAGCGGAATACTGGATTCGTTTCATCACCGATGACATCATCACTCATTCACATCTGAGGTACAGGGATCAATTATAGAATCAGCTTAATCAATGGATGATTCTAAAATTACGTTCAAATCTTCAGACTATATTGATGATCATCAATGAGATGCATTCATTTTCGGACAATTTAATATAAAAAAGGGGTTGGGAGGTATCTCACTCGGCGACTGCGTAGAGTATCGAGTTGAAGAGTACCTTGAAGGTGCCGTGCGTCTGGCTCCTGAAAATAGGCTGTATGCCGATAAGGATCGCCAGCCCCTCGCCCATGGGGAGCTCCGCGACAGCCGTCCTACTCAGGAGATGCTCCTCCCCGAGGACCCAGCCGCTTAGCAGGGAGTTCGCCTCGGGGTAGGAGGCGACGCTGTAGCCCGCCTTCACCTCGAACGCGGGGCTCCTCAGGAAGAAGAGGGCCTCCTCCCTGTCGAGGCCGTAGCCGATGGGGTGGGTGGTGTCGAAGACCGCCCTCATGATGGAGCCGGGGATGTAGAACTCGGAGTCCGACTTACCCTCCAGGACGTTCACAGCCGGGGCGGAGAGGTCCTTGATGGCAAACTCGCAGGCGTTATTCACTGTCACGACGGTGCCCCCTGCCCTCATGAACTTGTGCACCTCCCCGACACCCTGCCTGCCGAGGCCCGCAAGGTACTTGGGCGGGTAGTTGGCCTGCGTTCCGTACGCCCTCATCTGGGCAGCTATGCCCTCGATGATCAGGTCCCTGGAGTAGTCGGCGAAGATCAGGACGTCGAACCTGTCGGATAATCCTCCCTGCTTCACATCCTGGGGAGTCAGCGTCTTGAAGGGGAACTCGAAGTTCTCCAGCACGAACCTAGTCCAGCCCTCGTCGGCGGCGGAGGACCACGCCCTGTAGATGCCAATGCGCGGCGATCTCAGCCTGTATGTGAGCTCCGGCTCGTCGTCCAACCCATGAAAGCTTAGCCCTAGTGTGTCAGCCATCTCCTGGAGGAGGTTCGACCCTCCCTTCACCATGAAGGCTCCGGGAGGGAACGAGTCCCCTTCCACCTCCAATGGTTCATCCACCCTGTAGACCTCCATGCCGGCCTTCTGCAACCGGTTGACAGCCTTGAAGGCAACGTTCCACTCGGGTGTGAAGACGAAGTAGGGCTTTCCGACGCCTGTGACCCTCCCCCCTGGGAGGGATACCTTGTCCACAAGCTCCAGGTCGACCTTGAAGCACTCCTTAACCTCATGAGCCTCGACGTGCATCAGCATCGATAGGGTCTGAGCCGTTACGTCGTAGGGCCGCTTCGGTGGCTGACTTGTGTCGTCCCTCAGGTCGGGGTAGTGCTGGATCTCCAGCATCGTCTTGGCGAAGCGCCCGAAGGGTTGAGCGATGAGTATAACGTAGGTTCCAGCGGGGTAGGTGACGCCATCGGCCTCAAAGGGGGCTTTCGCCCTGTGGACCTCGACGTCTCCGAACCTGAGGGTGTTCAGCAGCTCTGCCATCGTCGCCGGGTCCTTCTGGTCGGGCGGGAAGACGTATGCGTAGGGGCTCCCCTCGGGGTTCAGCGCCCTCTTGTAGAGCTCGAGGCTTCCCTTGAGCCAACGGTCACTGTACCTTGCGGCGTTCCTCAGCAGAGCCTGGGCCGCGATGAACTCGTAGTCGACGATATCACCGAGGGTCCATGAACCGCCCGTCCAGGGGTACGGGTTGTTCCATCGCTGGTCGAGGGGGCTCGTCCCCCTCCGGGACTGGACCTCGCTCCTCTTGACCTCGATGGGGGAGGCGACGCCCACGCTGGCCGCTTCCGAGAGGATCCTGATGCCCCCGTGGTAGCACTGGTAGTGCCTGGCGGGGGTGTAGAGGTCGTATCCTGCGGAGCACCAGACGCCCTTTTTCCCCTCGGTGACCAGCTCGTTGAGCATCGATGTGCCTATGAATGCGATCTGGGACTGGAGGACGGGGTCGATGTTGGAGTCGATGGGGTCAGTGAAGGGGGGCACGAAGAGCCTTGCCCCATTGCTCCCCATCTGGTGGAGGTCGTAGACGATCTGGGGGTGCCACCTGTTGTGGATCTTCCCGACGGCGAGCCGGGTCTCCTTCTGGGTGAACATGAACCAGTCCCTGTTGTTGTCGTGGCCCACGTACTTGTGGTACATGAAGGGGGGGCTGGTGCCCTCGTACTTGGTGTCCAGGTTCTCCCTGTACCATTTAACCACCATCTCGTGGCCGTCAGGGTTGAGGGATGGGACTAGGAGGAGGACGACGTTGTCCAGTATCTCCTTGACCTCGGCCTCGTCCTTCGACGCAAGCTTGTGGAGGAGAAGGAGGGCCATCTGGGACGCCGCGATCTCCGTGGAGTGGATGCTGCACGTGATGAGGACGATGGTCTTGCCCTTGGCGACGAGGTCCGCCTCCTCCTCGGGTGTTATGCCCTCTGGGTTGCAGATCCTCATCTGGACCTTCCTGATCTCCTCGATGTTCGCGATGTTCTCAGCTGAGCTGACTATCGCCCTGATGAAGGGGTTGCCCTCGGTCGTGTCCCCCAGGACGTCGACCTTGACCCTGTCGGAAGCAGCGGCGACCTTCTGGAAGTACTCGACGATCTGCGGCCAGTCCGCGAGCTTCCGGTCGGTGCCGGGCTTGTATCCGAGAAATTCTTCTGGTGAAATAATTCCTGACATGAACTTTCCCTGAATATTAGTTACTGTATTAAATAATGTTGGTATCAGGGTCTGACCTTCGGCTGGATGTCAAAAAAGAAAAAAAGGGAGTTAGACTCTCGCCTCAGTCCTCGAAGGGGCGCAGCTGATCCAGCGGCGGCTTGAGATCTGCTGGGAGCGGTGACTTGTAAGTAAGCCCCTCCATCCTCATCGCCCAGTCGGCTTTGACGGCTGCTAGGAGGTCGGGCTTCGTCATTAGGTCGATGGCTGTGGCGGCCATTACCTTCGACGCGAAGATGGTGGACTTGTGGGCTATGCTGGTGCCGCCGATAGCGGTGTGCTGCCATGAGTGGCCCGGGCATCCGACTACGAAGTAGGCGGTGCTGAACTGTTGAGTGGGCACGTTCCAAGCGACGTCAGCGACATCGGATGAGCCCCCGCCGCCCTTGATCTCTTCCCCGTAGGGGTCGTAGATGTTGGTGTCGATGTCGACGTCGAGGAGCTCCATGGCGTTGGGCAGCTTGCTCCTAGCCAGCCCCTTCCTCTTCTGGTCCTTGGGAATCGACTTGCCCAGTTCACGGGCCCATGCAAGCTCCTCATCGGTATATGTGGGGGCTCCGATGTTCCTCATGTTGGCGACGACCTGCTCGGCCATGGGCTTGTTGGGCATGCCGTTGTGGACGCCGGTCAGGAACTTGACCTTGTGGGTGGTCCCCGCCATCAGATCAGCGCCGTCTGCCATCTTGAGCACCCTATCGTAGTAGTCGTCGACGAGGTCCCGTGAGGGGGCCCTCACGTAGTACCAGCTCCTGGCGTAGGGTGGGACGACGTTGGGCTCGTGGCCGCCGTCCTCTATGACGTAGTGCATCCTTGCCTCCTGGACGACGTGCTCCCTCATGTAGTTGACGCCGATGTTCATCAACTCCGCGCCGTCGAGGGCGCTGATCCCCTGGTGGGGTGACCCCGCTGCGTGTGAGGCCTTCCCGAAGAATTCGAACTTGACCGAGTTCATCGCGTTGCCGCTGCTCAGCCTTGAGGTGTTTGATGCTCCCGGGTGGTGGCCTAGGCAGGCGTCGACGCCGTCGAAGATGCCGTCCCTCACCATGAACACCTTTCCGACGAGGGTCTCCTCGGCGGGGCAGCCGAGGCACTTCAGGGTCCCTTTCAGCTTGTGCTTGTCGATCGCCTCTTTGATGGCGATGGCGGCTCCGAGGGCGGTCGTCGCGTAGCTGTTGTGGCCGCATCCGTGGCCTGCGCCTCCCTCGACGAGGGGCTCCTTGTAGGGCACCGCCTTGTTCGAGATGCCGGGGAGGGCGTCGAGCTCTCCCATGAGGCCTATGACTGGCTTCCCCGATCCGTAGGTGGCGACGAAGGCGGAGGGCATGCCGGCGACTCCCTTCTCCACCTTGAAGCCATTCTTCTCAAGGATGTCTGTCATCAGCTTGGCGGTCTTCATCTCCTGGAGGCCGACCTCAGCGAACTCCCAGATCTGCTGGTGGACGTCCGTGAGCAGCCCCTTGTTCTCCTCGACCCAGTCGAGGGCAACCTGCTTCTCCTTTGACATTATGTATCTACACAAGTTGGCATAAGATGCGTAAGGCATTTACGATCATGAAAGACAATGGTGCGACCGCCGGGATTCGAACCCGGGTCGTCTGCGTGGCAGGCAGAAATCATACCAGACTGGACCACGGTCGCGCGTCCCAGATATACGCAACCGGCTGATATTAATCTGTTACCCCGGCTGTGGAACAGAAAAAAAGGTCACGCGATCTCCGCGAGGGCCTCTGCCACAAGTTCCCGCTTCGCTCTCCCCTCGGATGCCTACAGCTTCTCCCTCAGATAGCCCGCGGAGTCCCCGAGCCAGTCAAACTTTGTGCACACTTCTAGGTCGCCGCACCTGGAGCAGATATCGAAGCCCATCTCAGCTGCGCATCTTCTCATGACGCAGTCGGGCGGGCCTCACTTGTTCGTCGCTCTCAGGCTCAGGTAGTCCAGAAGTCGCGGCAATATCCGGAAGATGTCTGTGTAGGTGTCATCGATGGCCTAGGCGAGCACCTCCTCGGAGACGTCCAGGGATGTTAACTCGTCCACCAGATCACCTAGAAACGCGATGATGCTGTCCCGGGCGTTGATGATCGCCTCAGCCCGGACTCGATCTCCTTCGCTATCCTGGCGGCGGTCTCGGCGTCCTCCTTGTGGCCCCAGAGCCATCTCTCATCATTCTTGTCTATGAAGATGATAGACCTCTCTTCGACGACAACCCTTGGATAGCGGCGAGGGGCATCTCGGGCGCTCACAGAGACCACAATGGTACCTTTTCTTTAACTTTTTTTTAAATTTACTGTCATTTAATGTGTGGTCGCCCAGGTATCAGCACTAGAGTCAGGGTTCTGGGAGAAAGGTTCGGTTATTTGCGGGTTTCTTGGCGCTATTTCTTGCAGATTTCCTTGAGGGCCTCTTCGGTCTCCTCAGGGAAGTCCCTAGCCACGCTGTCGTAGAGAGTCTTCACGATGTACTTCTTGTAGGCCTTCTCATCCATCGCCGGTATGTAGATTCTGTGGTGCCCGCCCTTGCCGGTGGCGTCCCTGAATCCCAGGACCCCCTCGTCTACCATCCTGTTGAGGAAGAAGATGATTGAGGCCCTCGATATGGTCTTTCCACCTTTCAGGTTCTCGCCCACGTAGGTCCAGACCTTTCCCGAACCGGCTCCTTCATCGCCTAACGACCAGATGTATCGAATGGCGATCTCCTCGTACTCTCTCAGCGTCTTTCTCAGACCCCGCTTCTCTGGATCAAATTTGAATACGGCCATATCCCCAATAGAATAGTTTATAGAATATAAATTGTTTTACAAAAAGATTCAGTTATCTATTATATTGTAAAAGGATAATCTCCTAATATACATAAATTATTAATATACTTCACCATTTTTAGGTA
>DATLAV010000102.1:0-3582 GCA_035527235.1 Patescibacteria group bacterium
GGACCATATCTATGTGTATGCCCGTCTCTACAGGTCGATCCTTGAGGGGCCTACGCCTGGTGAGCCTCAGTGGACGACTGACCTTCGGGATAAGCTGAGGAAGACGAACGAGGCTTATCTGAGGGACATAGTAGATAATCCTCTCTGAGAGCTATTCACATGAATAGGAGACAATTAACGATAACTGCCGTGGTGGGGAACGCGAGCTACTGCTAGTCGTTTAAAAAAGGGAGACTAAACTCCCTAGAGGTATTTGTCGAACCACCTGAGGATGTGCCTCAGCCTTGTTGTCCTGTGGCTGGGCTTCCCGATCCTGCTGAGTCCGTGGCTGTTGTTGGCGAACCTGACGTACTCAACGTCCCGCTTCAGCCGCTTGAGCGTGTAGTAGAGTTGCTCCCCCTCAGGGAGGGGGCACCTGTGATCGAACTCTGAGTGGATTATCAGGAGGGGGGTGGTCATCTTGTCCGCGTATGTGATGGGCGAGTGCTTCAAGTATTTCTCCGGGACCTCCCAGGGCTCCCTGTACTCGCCTATCCCCGAGTAGCCCCAGCTCACGTCGCTGTACCCCACCTGACTGTACCAGTTGCAGACTGACCGCATGGTGACCGCCGCCTTGAACCTGTCAGTGTGGCCCACGGTCCAGTTGGTCATGAAGCCGCCGAAGCTGCCTCCGGCGACGCCCAGTCTCTTCCCGTCGATGTAGTCATAGTTCTCAAGGACGTAGTCCACGGCCTCCATGAGGTCATCGTAGTCCCTGCCGCCCCACGTCCCCTCTGCGACCCCCGCGAACTCCTCGCCGTAGCCGATGCTGTCTCTCGGATTCGTGTAGACGACGGCGTACCCGTTCTTAGCTAGGAGTTGGAACTCGTGCTCCGCGGTGCCCAGATTGAACCCGTAGGCCCCGTGGGGGCCCCCATGTATCTCTAGGATCATGGGGAACTTGACACCCGGCCGGAATCCGTGGGGCTTCACGATCCATCCCTGCACCTTCACGCCGTCGCTGGCCATGAACCAGAACTCTTCGGGTGAACTTATCACCCACTCCTCCATTATCTCGGAGTTGAGGCTCGTGAGGCGCCGCTGACCCGAACCGTCGTACATGTATATCTCGCTGGGCCAACACGCGTCGGAGGCGTCGAAGGCGAATACAGTCGCATCACCATTCATGCTGAAGGAGGACACGGTCATATTCCCCTCCGTGACCTGCTCCACCTCCCCCGTCCCCATGTCGAGCTTGTAGACGTGGTAGCTGCCGTGGTTGGGAGACCTGAAGAAGACGTAGTCAGGGTGCACCCAGTCCACGGTGGAGCCGTAGGCGCCCACGGTCCTGTCGAAGCCCTCCGTTAGGTTCCTGGCCTCACCGCCCCCGCTGGGCATCACCCATATATCCGTGTTCATGTAGGGGGGATGAACAGGATCCTTGGGCCTACGCCCCGTGTAGAGCAGCTGCTCCCCGTCTGGGGACCAGGCCACCGAGTTGATAATCGAGTCTCCCTTGGTAACCTTGCGAGGCTCACCTCCCAAGGGCAGGACGTAGATGTCCCTCACCCTAGAGTAGTCATCGTCCTCCGGATTTGCTACGTAGGCGACGCCCTCCCCGTCCGGCGCCCAGCATGGTGACGACGCGTCGAAGGGGCCGCTGGTGAGCTGCTCCGCCGCTCCGGATTCAAGGTCCGCTACGAAGACGTGGCTGCGGGTGTAAGGGTAGTATCCCTGGCCGTCCATCTTGTACCTGAGCTTAGTTATCCACATCACGCCCTCCACGTGCTCTTCTGGGGTCTCCGATGGCTCCTCCACCCTCATCAGGTACAGGAGCTTCTTTCCGTCGGGGGAGAACTGTGGGTTCCTAACTGAACCCTCCAAGACCGGCCTGGCCTCACCCCCAGTCGTCGGCATCGCCCAGAGCCTGCTCTTCTTCACGCCTACTAGGGCCCTGTCCGAGGAGAAGTAGATGGTTCTCCCGTCCGGGGACCACAGGGGCGACGAGTCGCTCCCGTCACAAAAGGTCAGCTGCCTTGGTTCACCCTCCGAGGAGGGAATGACCCACACATGGGATTCGTAACCATCTTTCTCTGTGTCCACGATGGACTTGACGAAGAGTATCAGGCAGCCATCGGGGGAGAGTTGAGGGGATGAAACCGGGGAGCCGTGGGGAAGGGGCTCCACGTCGTATTTTTCAAGTTTTAACATACGTTAGGAATACGTTGCACCATCTATTTATCGAATCTTATTTGATGGCACCTATCTCGGTCTGAGATATCCTCGCAACTTCCTCGAAAGGATGACCTCCAATCGTCACGGAATGAACGAAGATATTATCAGATAACCGCCTGGTAAGCGAAATCTTCATGTTCTTCAAGTAGATCCTCCTTTATTTCTCCATACAACGTTTTTCACCCCTTGCATCATAGGAAAGGGATAAAATACTGTCGAAGGACCTGTTTATTGATCCGCATTGAACTGGTTGGAGAATCTCCTGAACAGCTTTCCCTGGCTGTACCGTAATGGATACAACCTTTTATACTCCCTTTTAGTCACGGTTTTAGTCTACGTATTCTACAGGCTCTTCTCCAGACAGATAGATCGCCTACATAACGACAGCAGGATAGACGATACAGTCGCCTTCCTCCTTAGAAGGCTGTTTAAGTGGAGTTCAAGCCTCATCGTTCTCGCCTTCGCCTTCAACCAGTTTGGGATTAAGATCGACCTAATTGCGGGGCTTCTTGTGCTGGCAGGTGGTACGGTGATAGGATTCGCTGCTATGAACACCATCGGGAACGCCATCGCCGGCCTCATTATCATGTTTAGCAGGCCTTTCAAGATCGGGGACCGGCTCTATTTAGAAGGCCAGTTCATGGATGTGGAGGATATCGACCTCATCTTCACCCGCATGAGGACGCCCGACAACGTTAACGTCGCCATCCCCAACCAGAAGCTACTGCAGACAGATATAATGGACTACGGTAAGGAGAGGGTTGTCAGAAGGCGCCACGCTATCACAGCGGGATATGGAGACTCTCGAGAGATGGTCGAGACCGCGCTACTCGAAGCGGCTAGTAGAGTAGAAGAACTATCTAGAGACACTAAGCCATATGTCTGGATCACCGAGTTCCAGAACTACGCCGTCGAATACACGCTCTTCATCTTCATCGATGACTCAAGGAGGATTCAGGAGATCGACGCCAAGGTGAGAAGAGAGATCTTGATGGCGTGCGAAAAACATGGAATAGACATCAGCACACCCACCCTGATAAAAAATGTGACGGGAACCTGAATATATCTCACCGGTCTAAAAAAGTATAAAAAGAGAGCTCCTTGATTCACGGATCTACCTTACACTAGTCTTCTGTAGCTGCTTCATTAAGGAGAACACGACGATGGCTATTATAAGGAAATCTAGCAGTGCACCGGCGAACTGCCCCACCTGCAGCTCGATTGGCCCCAGATACAACAGTGCATCCCTCCAACTCCCACCCGGAATGAAGGGTGTGATCATGGGCATGACTATATAGTTGACAAGCGCCGAGACGAGTTTGTTGACGGCCCCCCCCATAATGAACGCGACGGCTAGGCCAATGATCC
>DATLAV010000103.1:0-17266 GCA_035527235.1 Patescibacteria group bacterium
TCGAGACCTCATCTACGAGAAGTATCCGAGGTATGAGGAGGATTACGGGGTTCGAGAGGATGGCTGGAGCAAGTACATCCTCGTGATCACCCCAATCAAGGTCCGAAGCTGGGGACTTTCTAAAGATACGTTCACGACCATACTCTTTTCTTAACTTCTGCATAACCTATGTTGGTGGATCAGTTGAAGGCGCTGCTGGTCAATGGGAGCCCCGACACGGTCAGGGGGATGCACGTCGCCATACTCGACATCTTCGAGGAAGGTCTCAAGGAGGCGGGCTCAAAGGTGACCCGCTTAGACGTTTACAAGCAGAGGATCCAGCCATGTAGTAGCTGCGCCTCTTGCTGGAGACAGACCCCAGGGGAATGCGCACAAGAGGACGACATGAAGACCATCCTACCCCTCGTCGCCCAGTCGGACATCCTGACGCTGGCGACCCCCGTCTACCTAGACGGAATGACAGGCCCCATGAAGACCTTCCTTGATCGGCTCATCCCCCTCCTGAAGGGGAGGGTCGAGCTCAGAGACGGCCACATGAGGCACTCCGTACGAGAGGGCGTCAAGCGGGGGAAGATAGTGCTTCTCTCTGCAAGCGGCTTTCCCGAGCTGGATAACTTCGACCCCCTTGTCGCCCACGTCAAAGCGGCCAGCAGGAACCTCAGCAGGGAGTACGCCGGCGAGATCCTCTTCCCCAGCGGATGGTACCTCAGGCGCAGCGAGGCGATGGACGAGGTGATGGGGATGGTTAGGAATGCCGGGGTGGAACTGGTGGTAAAGGGGAGGATCCCGGGCGGACTGTCCTCGAAGATACAAGCCCTGGTGCCACGGGACGAAGTGATGGAAATCCTGAACGTCCATTACGGGAAGTATGAATGAGCCGTTTTAATCCACAAGTTTTACCTGGTTTTGTCTCGGTAAATTCCGATTATGGACTAGGAGCCCCCCGTTCGGGAACCTGAGAGCCAGTCTCAGACATCCATCCTCGCATTCTCCACGTCCCGTGTCAGAGGCCCCCAGCCCTATCTCCTCCACCAGAAATACGGGTTCACGGTTCACCCGCTCCGCCACCTCTATCCAGCCCTCCGTCAGGCCGAGGAGGGTGGAGTCGATGTGGATCAAGTCCCTGCCACAAGCGACGAAGCCGAGTCCCTCCACCATGTCGTACCTCCCCCCATAATCCCCCTGGAGCGCTCCGTCGGGGCGGGCGACGGCAGTCTCGTATATGGAGGTCAGCATCTGTAGACGTTGAAGAGGGAGACGTACACCTTGTTGACGTCCACGATGCTCCTGGCGATCCTGGAGTTGTTCCGGCTGTGCCACCACGGCCTCATGGGGTCGACGATCATCCCAAACAGGTTCTTCAAGGTGAACGTGGTGTACTGCTTCATGCGGGCGAGGCTGATGAACTTGGAGCCCCTCAGCTCGTAGAGCCTCCTCGGCACCATGCCGTAGAGCCTCCCCTCCTGGACCGGCGCGAAGCGGGACTCGACGATCCCCTTCACCTCCGCCGGGTCCGCGCGCCTCCCCCTCTAGACCTCGTCCGTCGTGTTCACGTACTCGACGTCGAACTCCTCGAAGAGGTCGGTGAACCCCTGCTCGTCGAGGAACGCCCTGTCCTCCCTCAGGATCTGCTCCCAGTGCCCGCCCTCCAGGAACCAGCCCCAGTCCGGATTGTCGTAGAGCCACCTCCAACCCGCCCCCTTGAGGAGCCAGCGCCAGTTCACCTCCTCGCCGTCGACGGTGAACGCCATCCCGTCCTCCATGAGGTTCAGGGAGCACACCAGGTGCAGAGACTCCGTCACCACGAACCGGGAGTCCAGGGTCTCGAAGAGCGTAATCATGATCTCCGCGTCGACGAAGCCCCCGGGCTGAGTGTCCACACAGTTGGGCTTGACGACGACGGTCTCCGAATCCAGCCAGGGGTCATCGAGAGCACGCCTCAGATCCCCGGAGCTCCCAACTTTCGCGATCGTGGTTGGACCGAACCTGTGAATTAGAGGAGTCGTAGTCGATCAACATATGCTGCAGCGTTAAAATAAGATTTGCCATGCGGCCCCCACGGTCAGATCGTCATCTCAATTCCTCAAGGCCAGGCGGAGATTCGTTTTAATAATATGGTTCCTATCCTATCGGTGTTGATTGAATTGTTTAATAAGATACTTGTAGCGGTGGATGGCTCGGATCACGCCGACAAGGCCCTGGGATACGCCCTAGGGCTCGCTGAGAATTGCGGCTCCGAGCTCATCCTCATGACGGCTTACCAGAAGCGCGTTCTCCCGGGGATCGGGGCAGACGATGATTACGAGGACAAGATCGACATGGAGATCTACGAGAAGTACTGGGGCTCCATCAAGGCCTCCCACGAGGGCATCCTCGCCAAGGCCGAGAGCAGGGTGAAGAAGGAGCAGCCCTCCATCAAGTACACCACCGAACTCGACGAGGGGCGCCCCGCCACCGAGATCATCGCCTCCGCCAAGAGGAACAACGTCGACCTCATCGTCATGGGCAGCCGCGGCATCGGCGGTGTCACCGGCTGGATACTGGGAAGCACCTCCAAGCACGTGGTCGAGTCCTGCACGAAGCCCGTTCTCGTCGTCAAGTAGGCAACGAGTCATCCCCTACAACCATATTTTAACCCCTTTTCTTCAGGTTCATGCTCGGAACAGATCGTTCCCTATACACAAGTACACACAATTCGCGAATGTTTCATCCACCATCGACCCGATCCGAGGCCTTTCAGTAAAAGGGACCGGCTGAAAGTTATTCAATTTATTAAGTACCATTTTCTACTACCTGAGGACCATGGTTCAGGACGACAAGAGAGCGAAGCTAATCGCCGAACTGGACGAGCTTGAGAAAAAAATTGAGGCATTGAGGAACGAGAACGAGGACCTGAAGGCCATCATAGAGCAGATCGTGATCGACAACATGGGGCTGAAAGATGAGGTCAAGCACATGCTCGAGGAGACCCAGGCGATGCGAGGATTAGAGTAGTGAAGGGGCGCAAAGAATGAGCGGATACGAAGGATTGACGATACCCGAGCTTGAGGAGAAGATCGCCCAGCTATCGAAGACCATGAAGGAGCTGGAGAGGGCGAACGAGGAGCTCAACAAGGAGTTCGAGGAGGAGTCTGAGGAGAACAGGCAGCACGCGCTGGAGCTGGACCGCCTCTACCAGAACATCCACTACATGTCCCAACAGGAGAACGAGTAGCCCCCCCTCTCCCGGTCAAATACCTCCAGGCGATCTCGATCAGACCTAGGCATCGGACCGCCCGACCCTTATATTTTTATAATATACTCACTCTAAATCTACACGGAATGTCAGAGGACCAGAACTATGGCTACATCCTCAGGGTCAGCACCGACGACTGGCTGGACCAGGTCTACGAGCTCAAGAAGTACTACTCCGGCGTCATGAGGGGCTGGAGGAGGGAGTCCCCCATCCTCCTCGCCAAGAAGACCGAGGCCGGCGACTCCTTCATCGGATACGGCGTCGTTGGCAAGGTGGAGATGCTCTGGGAGCTCCCCCCCGAGGAGGAAGCCTACTGCAAGGAGAACAACTGGAAGTGCGCCCTCTCCTTCAAGGCCCTGAACCGCTTCGAGAGGCCCTACCCCATCAGCGAGTCCATCCTCGCCGAGGACCCCAGGAAGGGAAGCTTCCTTCACGCCGCCCGCCTTACCGAGGAGCAGGTGGACGTCATCCTCGACGCCGCCGAGGAGTACCAGGAGAAGACGGAAAACCCATAATATCACCCGCCACCACATCCTAGGGGATGGGCCGCATCGCCGCACTCCTGAGCAGGACCGGAGGAGACGTATCCCGGACCCTGCAGAGGATGATGGAGGCATCTGACGGCCTCCGGGGCGACGCGTACGGAGTCGCCACCCATGCCGGGGCATACATTTCATACACCACTCCACCATGGGGCAGGCTCCCCGCGGAGGCCCTCCTAGGACATGTCTCGACCAAGATCTCATGTCTGGACCCCCCTCAGCCCGTCCATCAGCACGGCTACGCCGTGACCTTCGAGGGGCGGATCTGGGACGCCCCGGGCAAGCCCGAGTTCCTGGAGGCGATGGACACACTGGGACCATCGCCAGCAGAGGGTGTCGGGGGCCTGATCTCCAGTGTGAACGGTGCCTTCGCCGTCGCCGCCCTGGAGAAGGACAAACTCACACTAGGACGGGACCCGGTCGGCGCCACACCCCTCTATGTGGGCGAGAGCCCGAGCCTCGTAGGGGCGGCCTCCAGCATTAAGATGCTCTGGGCGGCGGGCCTCGAGGCTACTAACCTCCCACCGGGTCACATGGCGGAGCTCACCCGAGGCGGCATCTCTTTCACACTTGTCCGCAAGATAAACAGACCCAATACGAGGGTGACCTCCATGGAGGAGGCCGTGGACCAGATCGAGGGACTGCTCAGAGGTTCCGTCGAGGCGAGGAGCAGGGGCCTCCACAGGGCGGCGCTGGGGTTTTCAGGGGGCATCGACAGCAGCCTCCTGGCGTATTTCCTGGACAGGGCCGGCGTTGAGGTGGAGCTCATCTGTGTGGGGGTGGAAGGCTCCGAGTTCGAGGCCGCCGAGACCGCCGCCGACCACCTGGACCTCCCCCTCAGCATCGAGGCGTACACGGAGCAGGACGTCGAGGGGGCCCTGGACCGGGTCCTCTGGAGTATCGAGGAGCCGGACCCGATGAAGACCGCCGTCGCCACCCCCCTCCTCTGGACCGCCTCGAAGGCCGTCGACCTCGGAGTCAGGGTCCTCTTCTCCGGGAACGGAAGCGACGAGCTCTACGGAGGCTACATGAGGCACCTCCAGGAGTACCTGGAGAGAGGCGACGCCGTGACCGGATCCCTCCTCAGGGACGTGAGAGCGTCCCACGCGGTCAACTACGAGAGGGACCAGAAGGTCTGCGCCGACTCGGGGATCGAGCTGAGGCTACCCTACGCAGACCTCCCCCTCATCGAGTACGGCCTATCGATCCACCCGGACCTGCTCTTTCCCAGGGACCCCGGCACACCCAGGAAGAGGGCTCTGAGGGCCCTCGCTGGAAGGCTGGGATTCCCTGAGGAGATGGTGGGTAGGAGGAAGAGGGCGATCCAGTACTCGACGGGCGTCAGCAAGGCCCTGACGAAGATCGCCAAGAGAGACGGTCAGAGACTCCCTGAATACCTATCGACGAGGTTCGACCACATCAAACGTGAACGGCTGGAGGGAGTGTGATGAACCCTACTCAAAAGGCCAGGATGGGGCGGATCATGGAGCTCATCATGGAGCACTATGGAGACGAGGAGCCCGAGGACGAGGCAGCGGACCCCTTCCGGACCCTAGTGGGATGTGTGCTCTCCCAGAAGACCAAGGATGTCAACGGGTCGAGGGCTGCTGAGAGGCTCTTCGAGGCCATCGGGTGCCCGCAGGAGGTCGTCGACCTCCCCCAAGACGAGCTGAAAGAGCTGATCCGGTGCTCAGGATTCTACAACCAGAAGGCGAGGAACATCCGCTCCCTGTGCACGACCCTACTGGACCATTTCGACGGTGAGGTCCCTGATGACAGGGAAACTCTCATGAGCCTCCCGGGGGTAGGCCCGAAGACCGCCGACATCGTGCTCAGCCACGCGTTCAGCATGCCCGCCATAGCAGTAGACGTCCACGTTGCGAGGGTCGCCAAGAGGACGGGCCTCGTCGACGCGGATGCGGGCCCCGAGGAGGTGAAGAAGGCCTTAGAGGGCATGGTGCCCCGGGCCGAGTACAGGCTCGTCGACGCCGCCTTCGTGAGGCATGGCAAGGAGTACTGCAGGTCAAGAAGCCCGAGGTGCGGCGAGTGCCCCCTCAGGGAGGCCTGCAGTTACTATAAATGATGGCCTCAGACGTCCAGGCCGCTTGTGTAGACGAAGACGATGGGCGAGCCGTCGGGCCACCTTATCTCCATTAAGACGGGGGTCCCCGGTAGGTCGACCCAGCCCCCGCCGGTGCTCTTCTGGACGGTGACGGCGTAGGTGTCGGGCTTAGCGACCTCGAAGAACTTCATGAGGTCGCCGAAGTCCATCCCCGTGGTCCAGTACTCCGGGGCGGACCAGGTCTCGTTGTTCACCTTAATGTGGAACTTCCCCTTGTCGTTCGCGACGGTCACCGAGATCCCCAGGGACGCCGTGTACCAGATCCCGTCGCCGTAGAAGAGGCTTCCCGATCTCGAGCTGTAGATGTTGCCCCGGTCGGTGACGGCCTTGACGGGGTAGGACGTGTTCTCCTGGACCGAGATGTTGAAGGGCCCCAAGGTAGCGGAGCCTCCGGTGGAGATCAGGCTGTCCACGGGGTAGATGGTGTCCTTCACCCAGACCCGGACAACCCGGGCCCCGACGCTTCCGACGTTGTCCACCACCACCTTGAGCTGGGTCGACTCCTCGGTCGGGGGATACGCGTACATGTAGATGTTCTCCAGGTCCCTCTCGTCCCCCTTCCGGTCGAACTCCTGAACGCCCCGCTCGTAGAGGACGTCAGCCTGCTTCATGACCAGCTGCATGGGGATGATTGCCGTGAACATGATCCCGATGAAGATTATCGTACCTAGTATCGTCGATATTCCATGCCCGCTCCCACGGAACGTCTACCCCACCTCCTCAGTGATATTCTGGAGACTATTAACCACGATTAATATAGTGGTTGTCGACCACTATAACGTATTTCATTTTTCTAAGACCCCTAAATTTTTTAGCTAATTACAATTAGTAAGGACGACCCAAAGGAATCCGAAATCAGTACCAATGAAACGTATCCCCACACCATATGCGACCTAGTTGATATAATGAAATCAAGCGAAATACGCCCGTTTTCCGGGTAAGCATCACACAAACACCTCCAAATATACACGAGCACCAGGAATACGCACCAGCCCCTTCAGAGACCCTAAATACCCGCCTGGGCACTCCCCACAAGGACAAACATGAGGTACAAGGCTCTCGCAACAGACGTGGACGGTACTCTCACCTCCAGGGATCAAGGGATCAGCCTCCTCGCCATCAGGACCATCAGGGAGCTCGAGGAGAGGGGCGTCCCGGTCATCCTCGCCTCCGCCCGGCCCTACCCCATATTGAACATCCTCAGGGAGTACATTGGCTGCAGCGGCGCCATCGTCTGCGAGAACGGCGGCCACGTCGAGTACGGCGGAGAGGAGAGGGTCATCGGGGACAGGGGCGATGGGCTCAGGTTCCACGAACGCCTCAGACAGCTCCATGGCGAACGGGTGGAGGAGGCCTGGACCAACGCCTACAACGTCGTCGACGTCGCCCTCGCTAGGAGCATACCGAGTGAGGACGTGAGGACGGCCCTAATCGACTACCCCTCATTGAAGCTGCTGGACAGCGGGTTCTACTACCACGTTATGCCCGCCGACGTGGACAAGGGGAGGGGGCTGAGGGCCGCGGCGGAGATGATGGGCCTGGAGGTGGAGGAGATCGTCGCGATAGGGGATAGCGAGGTGGACATCGAGCTCCTGGAGGTCGCGGGCTACGGAGTAGCGGTCGCCGACGCGAGTGAGGACCTGAAGAAGGTGGCGGACAGGGTAACAGAGAAGCCGGACGGCGAGGGCTTCCACGAGGCGGTCAGGGAGCTATTCTAGGCTCCCCGCTCGTTGAGCTGCTGGACGGCCCCGCTCGTCCTCCTGAGACCCTCCATGGCCGTCTCGTAGGTGGGCCAGCTGCTCATCCCGCACTCGGGACCGGCGTATGGAACGCGCTCCTCCCCGAACTTTTCCACGATTCCCTCGAGCCTTCTGAGGAGTAGTGACTGTTCCTCCATGAAGATGAAGGGGTCGAGGCGGCCGTGGTTGATCTCCGTCCAGGTGTCTCCGACCTTCTGCTGGACTTCCTTCTCCACCCCACTCGCGCGCAGGTGGTTCTCGATCAACGTGTCGAAGATGGTCACCGAGATGCTCGCCTTCAGCCTCTTGTCGGTCTCCTCAAGCCGCCTTTTCGTGGCGTTCTGGGAGTAGAGGGGGTCGACGACGTGGGACTCCAGCATGTCGAGGTGCTCCACATTCCAGTAGACGTCGTCCGAGGTGTTGTGAAGGTGCATGCTCGTCTCGACGCCCTTCGATGAGGCTGTCCTGCATATCTTGTCCCAGGCTCTGATGAGGGCTTCCCTGCCGTCGGAGCCGTAGTCGAGCATCGGATCGTTGAGGAAGCCGAGGACGGGCTCGTCGATGCAGAGGAGCGCAAGCTCCCCCCGCCTGTTATTGAACAGTGAACGGGATGTGATCTCCGCTAGGGCGCTCCCCAGGCCCTCGAAGAGCCCGGGGGTCTTCAGGTTGAAGAAGGAGGCGAGGGTGTAGGGGCCCGTGACGCAGGCCTTCACCCTCACCCTGTCGACGCCGGAGAGGTCCATTATCCTAGAGGCGTTGCTCTTGAGGACGTCGACCTCCTCGATGGAGGAACCGGACTTCGCGGTCGGGGTCTCCATCGCCATGTATCCGCCCTGCTGCTTCTCTATCCCCCTGATCTTCTCGAAGTACATCTCGTTCATGTCCCTGAACTGGGGGTAGTTGGGGACGTCGATGCCCACCTTGAGCTTATCAACGAAGGCTGTAACGACCTCCTCCTCGAAGACCGATGAGGCGTCGTCTCTCCCCCCCACGAGGGAGAGCACTGACTGGGACCTTCTCGCGCCCTCACGGATGACGGACTCCTCCACCCGGAGGGGGAGGCTCCCGACGTCGTATGTTTTTATCTTCTTCTCTCCTCAGCAGAGGTTTACCTTCCCCAGGGCGAGGTCCATGCAGAACTCGTCGAGATGCTCAAACTCCCTCGCCATGACCTCCTCAATCTGGGGAGTTATCTCCTCGAGGGAGAACCCGTCCGCGGGTATCACCTGGGCCGAGCAGACCGCCGGCTCGTTGATGGGCTGCCCTATGTTGCTCACCAGCCAGATGTAGGTCTCCTTGACCCCGTCGACGCGCTCGCAGACCTGGTTGGCGATCCTGTAGGAGAGGAAGTTGTAGATCTTCCCCACGTGGCTCACCGGGTTCTTGCCCGCGGCCGCTTCCGAGGACATCGGCCTGTTCAGCGGGATGACGCCCACGACGTTGTTGCCCCGACCCACCTGCCCCGAGTCGCCCGTGTCCGCTGAGGTCCCTAGGACCGTCAGGTAGAGGCCGCCTATGCCCCGCCCCTTAGCGTCCAGCACGTTGAGTCCCACGTTCACCTTCTCAAAGTCGCAGCTGGATGGGAAGAACGCGTCGATGGCGTCCTTGATCTCCCCCTTCTTGCGGAAGTAGTCCGTCTCGCTCTCGACGAACCTGTCGACGAAGGCCATGGCGACGGTGAGGTTCACGCTGTTGCCGTTCCTGAACCCCATGATCTTGATGTCCTCCCCTGACACGGGGTAATGCTTCTTGAACTCGGGGGAGTTGAGGTGCCCCTCCAGGTCCAAGATCAGTCTCTCCATCCGGCTGTACGGGGCATAGCCCACGGCGGCCGAGGTGTCGTTGGCCCCTAGGTACTTCTCCTTCCTCTGGAAGATGTCCTGGAGGGAGGCTGCGCCGGGCTTGATGACGCTCTGATACTTGATGTGGACCTCGGGGTCCACGAAGCGAAGATTCTCCTTCATCCACTCCTTGGTGCTCTCTATCGCGATCTCGTCCACGGGCACGTGCTCGCCACCGATGTCGAAGGTGGCGCGGTCGCCGTAGACGATGAGCATGGGGTCGGTTATCTTTCCTCCCCCGAAGCTGACCTCGGAGCCTCCGGCCCCCACGAGTCCCTTGTCGAGGTTGTGGTGCAGTATCGTGTCGAACCTTCTCAGGTACTCCTTGGAGAGGTTTATAGACGCCTGGTTCATGATGGCGTCGCAGATCGAGTCCGGGTGCCCCAGCCCCTTCCGCTCGCAGACCTCCATCGGCTTGTCGTCTAGAGCGAGCTGCTTCAGGGGCTTCACCAGAATATTATTCATACGGTCATTACCGTCCTATACTTTATTCCTCTGAGGAATCTCATTGAAGATATCGCCTCCTCTTTATAAGTATTTTTAGATTTTCCAGGGTGAAAAAAGCATAAAATTCCTAAAATATTCCGAATGGAATATAACCCGTGGTGAGCCTCTTCAGGAGGAGTCACACAGTTTTATCCCGAAACCGTTAATTCATTGGTGGCGGTCTCTTCAACAATAAGCCAGGGTTCACGGATGACGCAGGACTTCGTCACATGCAAGGAGTGCGGGAAGGCAACCCCCAACACCACTTACTGCATATTCTGCGGCGCGTCGATCCAAAAGGCGAGGGAGGCAGCCGCCCCCACGTACCAGCCCCGCCCACAGTACACCCCCCCGGCGGAGGTTAGCACCCCGGACTTCGAGGTGGACGGCCTCCTCCGTCAAGAGGGGGGCTACGACCGGTTCGTCCTCGCCCAGACCCGGGAGCCCTACTCGGACTCCGAGTTGACGCAGCGCCTAGACGAGCTGAGGAGATACTGGGTCATGCAGATCAAGCTCTGCGAGCTCCTCGTCAGGGGGGACGTAACGGGGAGGGTCTTCACGAAGGTCTACGACGAGTATGGCGTCGAGATAGAGAGGATCGGCAAGGACGCCGGGAGGAGGATCGGGGAGATCAGGAAGCGCCACGAGGAGAGGACCCAGGAGATGAACCACCTCAAGGACGAGTACGAGGAGCTGAGGGTCCGGGTCGCCGTGGGGGAGAGGTCGGAGAAGGAGCTCCTCACGAGGTCCCCCGGGCTCCTGGAGAGGATCAACGCCCTCACCGACGAGAGCACCAGGCTGGGGAGGAGGCTAGCGGAACTAGACGAGGCCCAGGGCGGCATGAACCCCGACGAGGTCGCCGACGTCGGGAGGAAGATCAAGCACTGCCTCCGGTCCGTGGACGGGCTCGTCGAGGAGGGACGGATCAGCGAGCGCCGGGCGGCGACCCTCCGGAGCGACCTGAGGAACGCCTTGACCTTCTTCGGCGTCGACGTCGAGAGCCAGAGGAAGGAGCAGGAGGCCCTCATGGAGGAGCTCGAGGCCCTTGAGGTCAGGTTCAAGGTGGGGGAGTTCAGCCTCGCAGAGTACGAGGGGCTGAAGAGGGAGATCAACGAGAAGCGGGGGAACCTGTAGATCAGGAGTCCTGTTACAATTCAAAGCCATCAGAATCTAGCAATATTCTAATAACACTCCCCGTGAGTATAGTCCACGATTCAAGATGGATGACAAGAGCCTTGGGTCTCTGATAGTCATAGCCAGCATCGCGGCGATGATCGGCTACTTCGTCTGGGCCTTCGGCCCCTACGTGCCTGGGATCGGCGAATGGGTCTCCCCTGAGCTTAGTGAATGGGCGTACAGGCTGCCCATCATCCTTGCCGTCTACGCCATGCTGCTCATTATCCTCTGGATCGGCTTCACCATGGCGACGACCCCCCCACCCATCCCGCTCGAGAGCCCCCTAGAGATCGATAGGAAAGACCTCGATGAGCACGAGAAAAAGGGAGAGAACTGAAACCGCCCGGTCTCTAAACTATTTATAAATATATCCCGGATAGGACGGGATTTTACATAATTAATAAAAAAAGCATCCTTTTCTTGGAATATATTTCATATCTATGTTAAGAGCATGAATAACATCAATTCCTAAAGGTGAATTTTCAGGCCATATTTAGCTGCATATTTAAACTATCATACAAAAATGGAAGGATAATCGTAACAGCGGTGGAGGCGCCTAGAGTGGTAAGTCAGGCAGGAGACTTCATGCAGACGGGTTTAGAGGGTAGGAGCGCCAGCGAACAGTCCACAGTCTGGTCCATACCCTTCACACTTCTCATAGTGACCATCGTGGTCGCCGCAGCCGATATGCTGCTCCCCTTCATACCCCTGAACCAGAGCCCGGGGACCTGGATGTGGATCATATCAACGCTCATCGCTACCATAATGACTAGCCTCATTACGGAGATCATATCCGGAGACGACAAGAGGGCACTGTTCTCGATCGTGGTCGGAGCGCTCGTCTTCAGCCTGATCTACAAAGACCTCTCGGGGATTTTCCAGAGGTCCATAGTCCAGGCGCTCCAGGGCGCCATTCCCTACCCCTTCATCGGATCGATGGTCTACGCGTCAACACACACGATCGTACCGGGGGCACTGGCGGGCGTGATCCTGGGGGGCGTCTTCGGCAGCCTCCCCGGCATCGATATCCCGGATTTCACTAGGGGCAGCGCGAAGGTCCAGCAGATCACGCTACCTGAGCCCCCCGTGGGATATGAGAAGATCTGCGGCAGATGTGGGCGCAACATGCCCTTCGACTCGGAGTTCTGCGCCTTCTGTGGCGACGTGCTGAGCAAGCAGCTGGCACCTCCCATCGTCTACTGCAGGTTCTGCGGCAGCAAGATCCAGTTCAGGGGCCAGTTCTGCCCCAGCTGCGGCAAGGAGGTCGAGCCCCTGTTCCAGCCCTCCGTCTATATCAGCCGCTGATTAGAATCGATACGCTAGGGTCGTGTGGCCTTGACGTCGACCCTCACCTTCCAGAACTTGGGGTTGTACTGTGAGACCTTCACCCTCCGCAGGAACTCGACGCCTCTGCCCTCGCCCTCGAAGGCCTCTCTAAGGAGCGCCTCGGCCTCTGTGAAGAGGTCGTCCCCCGGGGCCCAGTGGTAGAGGGAGAGGGTGCCCCCGTCCTTGAGGAGGGGGGTGGCGACGTCGAGGAACCTGTACGCCCCCTTGGGGAGGGGCATCAGGACCCTGTCGAACCTCCTGCCGAGGCCGGGGCAGACCTCCCTGACGTCGCCCTGTATCGTCTCGACCCGGTCGGCGACCCTGTTCATGTGGGTGTTCTCGACGCAGTAGTTGTGCGCATATGGGTTCAGTTCCACGGCCGTCGCCCTAACGCCGGGACGTGCCTTGGCGATTCGGATGGGCAGGGGCCCCACGCCGCTGAACATGACGAGTATCTCCTCACCGTCCACGATCGTTGAGATGATCCTGTTCCTCTCGTTGCTCTCCCGTGTGGAGAAGTAGACGGTCCTCGGGTCGAGCCTGAAGTGGCAGCCGGACTCCCTGTGGACGATCTCGGTGTCCGGGTTGCCCTTCACGAGTCGAAGCTCCCGGACTCTGTAGTCGCCCTCCCGGGCGGACTGCTTGGCGAGGACGCTGACGACGTTCTTCTGGACCCTCATGACGGCTTCAGCGATCGCTTCCTCGTAGGCCTCCAGACCCTCTTGGAGCTCGACGATGGCGACTGCCCTCTGCTTCGAGCCGAGGATGTCGAATGAGCGTGGGACGAGGCAGAGGGCCTCCTCCGGTAAGGATCCTCTGAGCTCAGCTAGGATACCTCGTCTCATCGCTTAGAACCTGTCCAGTCAGTCCTATTTATGCAGTGGTCTCCCAGATGCTAGAAGATGGTCTTCTCACCGGTCTTCCGCATCAGCTTGCCGCGTACTCTGATCTCGTCGTCCATCATGTCCTCGGGGCGATAGTCCTCACGGGTCTTCCTCTTGACGGACATCCCGCAGACGCCGTTGTCGAGGAGCTGCCTCTTCTGGCAGACGGCGAACGTACACTTTTGGATGTTGCAAGGTTCACTGGTCCACTCACACCAGGCCTCCCTGCCTCTATAACGAATGGCTCGTTTGGTGCAGTTAAAATCGCGGCATTTCGGGTCGCACGGCTTTGTTGTTGCCAAAGCGTATTCCTCTGATTCGAGTTTGAATCCGTTAATCGGTAAAGTTGATATAGAAATAGCATTTAAACTTTATTCATCTGGAAGGGATAATATTCACCCCTAGTCCGCTAAAAGGCGGCATGGAACAGTGATTGAATGTGAAAGTCGTTGTAAGCGGGATTCCCCGAGGGTATCAGGCGCCGCTCCCAGGCGGTTTCTGGCTAACTGATGAACATCGCAAGAGGATCGAGGCGGTCTCCCCCGAGATCGAGCTCGTGGAGATGCCTCAGGGCGAGGTCCACATGAAGGAGGGATATGTCGAGGGTGTCGAGGTCCTCCTCGCTGAGGGGGGAAACTGGACCCACTACGGGGAGGAGCTGGACTGGGAGGACTATAAGAAGCTCTTCACCCCCAGCCTCAGGTGGGTCATGCTCTGCAGCACCGGTTTCAGCGACAACATCACCCCGGAGATCCTGAGGGGCGACGTCACCCTCACAAACAGCCCCGGCATCCACACGGTGCCCATCGCTGAGAGTGTCGTTGCGGCGATGCTCGACCACGTGAAGAGGCTCAAGCGGAGGAGGGTGGACCAGATGGAACGGAACTGGAGGCAGCTAAAGTGCAATGAACTTTACGGAAGCACGGTGCTCCTCCTGGGGCTAGGGAACATCGGCAGGCGCGTGGCGAGGCTGTGCAAGGTCTTCGACATGAGGGTGATAGGCACCAAGAGGAGGGTGGAGCCCGTCGAGAACGTCGACGAGGTCTTCCCCGTCGAAGAGCTCGTGAAGCATCTGCCAGAGGCCGACTTCGTCGTCGTCGTGGCGCCCCTCACTTCCTCCACGGAGAATCTCATCGGGGAGGTGGAGTTCGACGCCATGAAGGAGACCGCCTACCTCATCAACGTTGGCAGGGGGCGCATCGTCGACGAGGCGGCGATGATGAAGGCGTTGTCGGAGGATCGCATCGGCGGCGCCTACCTGGACGTCCACGTCGACGAACCCCTCCCCCCAGACCACTCCCTATGGGGCATGGAGAACGTCTTCGTGATCCCCCACGACAGCCATTCCTCGCCGTACATCGGGGACAGGATCATCGAGATCTTCTGCGAAAACCTCGCTAGGTACATCGAAGGTAAGCCACTGCTCAACGTCTGCGACCCGGGGAGGGGCTACTAACCGCCGTCTTCATATACCCTTAAGACATTTTTCAATGGACGGTGGTCCCCTTATCCAACTCTCATGTCGAGGACGCGGGCAGCGCGCAGGCTGCTGCGAGGCGGTATCTAGCCGCCCAGTTCGGGAAGAAGCTTCAGGATGTAGCGTTCTCCCGGGCATGGTACAGGACGGGGGCGATGAGGGACATCTGGGAGGTCGAAGGGGACATCACCGTGAAGAAGGGGTGGTTCTCCAAGGACCAGCTCCACTTCAAGTTCCAGATCGACCCCCAGACCGGGAACGTCATCGCCTACGAGGTCTGAGAGGGCCGAGGGTCATTGTCTGGAGCTCCTGACGATCAATCGGCCCCCAGAGACCCTCAGGCGAGGTCTGTGAGCAGACGATGTCCATCCTACCTAAAGAGGGCGGTCGTCGCGGGAGTATCC
The DNA here is from genome assembly GCA_035527235.1 of Patescibacteria group bacterium. Taxonomy (GTDB): domain Archaea; phylum Thermoproteota; class Bathyarchaeia; order TCS64; family TCS64; genus BS750m-G28. The sequence goes on from DATLAV010000103.1 coordinate 15,233, forward strand.
GGGTCAGGGAAGACGACCATGGCGACGGGTCTGGCGAGGAAACTCGGCTTCCCCCACGTGGAGTTCGACGCCCTCAACTGGGAGATGGCCCCCGAGGGGGTCTTCAGGGAGCGCGTCTCCAGCGCTATCCAGGGGGACCGCTGGGTCGTCGACGGCAACTACAGCAAGGTCAGGGATCTGGTCTGGGGGAGGGCTGACACGGTCGTCTGGCTCGACTACTCACTCCCCGTTACGATGTGGCGGCTTCTCGTCCAAACCCTCCGTAGGGTCCTGACCGGTGAGGAGCTCTGAAATGGGAACAGGGAGAGCCTCAGAATGATGTTCTCCGGCGACTCGATCCTCCTCTGGGCGATGAAGAGCTACGGTAGGAGGCGGAGGGAGTATCCTGTGATCCTCGGACTCCCCGAGTTCTCCCACCTCAGCGTCGTCCAACTCCTCTCCCCAGGGGATGCGGATGAGTGGCTTTCAAAAGTCTAGAATTTAAGGCGGTGGGGGAGGGTCACTTCTCGGATGGCTCCGAGGCGACCGCAGCGCCCTTCTTCTTGAGCTTCGCCAGCCTCGTGACGAGGCCGAGGCCTCCCTTGCCCTCCTTGACGGGCTCGATCTCGATGCCCCCCGCCCTCTCGGCGCCCCTCAATGCCTCGGCGCCCCTCTCAGTCCTGACGACAACCGTCGACCAGCCGTCTGGGGAGCCCACGTTGCCTACGGAGATGTCAGCGAACTCCGAGGCGAAGTCCCCGCAGCTGTGACAGCAGGGGCGGACCAGCTCCTTCACCTTGGGGAGCTTCACCTTGAAGATCGCCCCCCCATCCTTGTTGGCGATGAACCTTCCGTTCTTGACCTCGAATTTGTCGACCTCGGCGGGGTCGACCCCCTCGTTTCTCAGGTACTCCATTAAGCTGTCGTAGCTGAAGGTCTCCATGCAGAAGAGGCCTATCCTGAGGTCGATGGCGTCCTTGATCTCCTTGTTGATGAACCTCCCGGACTCAACCTTCCTGAGGGCCCTCATCTGGCACGGGGTTCCCACGACCGCGATCCTCTTCTTCCCGAATTCCTTGACGGCGGACCCCACACCCTTGAGGGTGGGGCTGGGCGTGTACTTCGTGCCTGAGCCCTCCAGTATCTCCTCGTCGTTGGAGGCGACGACGGGCTTGGGGACCCAGATGCCCTCCTCTTCGAGGCCGGTGACCACGACTCCGTCGCCGCCCTCGGCCAGGAACTGCTTGAGCAGTGCGGTCACGGCGCCTCCGTTCTGGCTCCTCGCCAGAACCCCCTCGTCCTTCGCCCTCACGGCGTAGAGCTTTGTGTGGACGCCCAGCTCGGCCTCCTCTTCGCTACGTGTCCTGCCGAACACCCGTTCCTCGACCTCCCCTTCGTCGAACTCTGCCCTGGGGCAGTTGGCGTAGCACATGCCGCATGCGATGCACTGGCCCACCAGCTTAGGCTTGTCGCCCTCAAGGTCTATCGCGTTGACTGGGCAGACGGAGACGCAGGCCCCGCAGCCCACGCACAGATCCTTCCTGACGACCTCCGCCAACAGGTGGCCAAAGATCTTGGGTTTTCCGCTCATTGAATATCAAACATCCTACAGGACTGTGACCCTTAAAACTGACTCTCCGTGCGTAATACAATATTTAGAGTATATTCATCTTCGCTGAAATCTTAATAATCTCCCCGACTTTACTCAATCAGGAACCGACGGGAGGGTTGGTTCCAGGGTCTGGGAGGACCCAGAGGGGGAATGCGACGACGAAGCTCGATGCTATATTTAGGCTTAGGTCTGTAGCCATCATAGGGGCCTCCCGGACGCCGGGGAAGGTCGGGCATATTCTGACCCGGAACGCACGCGCGCGCAGAAGGATCATGTCGTAGTCGCTCAGGTCTACGCCGCTTAGCTGTTTGGCGGCGTAGCTGGGGGTGATGAAGGCCGCGACGGTGACCGGGAGTGTGTAGACGTCGACGCTGTGGCTCAGGCCCTCCGTGTGTCTCCGAACCTCGGCCTCGGCGAGGACCCCCGTGACTATGAGGACCCTC
>DATLAV010000104.1:0-4494 GCA_035527235.1 Patescibacteria group bacterium
GATTCGGATGATCTTCACAATCTGGTCTTCATTCCATTTTCCCAAGTCTTCCCGGAAAACTTCCCAATAATTTATTACGAATCTTGCGTTCATTTTCTATCTAATCTGATACCCGTTTTCAGATATCTCCGTGTAAATGTAGGGCGAGATTTCATTCAATCGTTTCTGGAGTTTTTCGTGTGAGCGTATGTTATCAAGGGCGAGGGTAACGATCACGCCTAGAAAGGTTGCGCTGATCTCTAAAAAAAATGATGACGTAGTTTTCGCTCATGCTGTAAAGTAATTTTCAGAATGTTATAAAATATTTCAGAGGGTTCGAATTCCTCCCCCCGCATATCTAGTTCCTTCCACTACTCACTTTAATAGACAGCGACAAACTGACCTACGTACGAGCACCTTGAAGTGTAATCACGAAAATTGTGGTATTTATGAAGATTAATAAAAGTACTCAAGATAGCCTATTTTGATGAAGATCAACTTAAGTAGCGTATATGTAGACGATCAAGGCAAAGCCCTCAAGTTCTACACGGAGGTCCTGGGCTTCGTAATGAAAACTGACATACCGGCGGGGAAATTTAGATGGTTGACCGTCGTCTCCCCAGAGGCGCCAGACGGCACTGAGCTGCTCCTTGAGCCGAGCGACAACCCGGCCACGAAGACTTTCAAGAAAGCACTCTACGAGCAGGAGATACCACTGACGTCATTCGCCGTCGAGGATATTCAGGAAGAGTACGAGAGATTGAGAGGGCTGGACGTGAACTTCACGATGAAGCCAACGAAAATGGGTCCGGTCACCGTAGCCGTGTTTGATGATACCTGTGGCAACCTCATTCAGATTGCACAGCAATGATTACGGCTGCCTTTTCATCTTAAGTACCTGGGCTGACGACCAACTGGAAAATGTGGAAAGTGAATCAACTTCTCCCAAAGATGATAGGCTCAGGCTGTAATTAAGGAAATAGCTGATTCACATTCAAGCGCGCCCCACCAACACGGACCCGATCTCGCTCTATTCCCGAGAAAAGCTTGGTGAGACGGTGTTAAACGGGTTCCCAAACCCTTAACTGTCCATCGACACATCAAATATCAATTCTCATACTGAGGGAATCCTGTTTTGAGCCTAGTTGAATTGCTTGGAGGCGTCAAGAAGAGCCTCTACGAGGAGTCGGAGGACAAGTGCAAGTACTTGGAGGAGAACGTTACCCAGCTCAAGAGCACGATCTCGGAGCTCAAGACGGAGAACTCCCAGCTCCGGGGGACCAGCAATGAAGCCCTTGACAGGTGCAGGAACATTCAGGAGCAGCTGGACGCCCAGGAGAAGGTCGTCGCCCAGCTCAGGGAGGTCAACACCCGTCTCAAGGAGATGCACGACGAAGCCCTCAAGAGCCAGGAGTCCCTGACGGAGGTGGTTAGATCCAAGGAGGGCGAGCTCTCAACCCTCATAGATCAGAACGAACTGCTGGAGACCCAGAACCGCGAGTCAATAGGCCGGATAAGGGCCCTTGAGGAGTCCATGACCGCTCAAGAGCAGCAGATACGCGACTTGAAGGCGGAGAATACCGAGTTGAGGGGTACGAGCGTCGACTCCTTGAGAAGGCAGAGGGCCCTCCAGGAGAGGTTTGACTCCCACGACAAGGACGTCTCGGAGCTCAAGCAGGAGAACTCCCGGCTGGAGGGGATGTACCGTGAGACCCTCAGGATGCGCGATTCACTGGAGGAGAGGCTCAACGCCCGGGAGGGCGAACTCTACACCCTCCGGGAGCAGAACAGCCAGCTTGAGGCAAGGCAACAGGAATCCCTGGAGAGCTACAGTTCCTTCGAGGAGAAGATGGAGCTCCAGGAGAGGCAGCTCGCGTCCATCAAGGCGGAAAACGCGAAGCTGAGGGGCTCTAACGCCGAGGCCCAGGAGAGGCACAGGGCGCTGGAGGCGAAGATGGATGCCCAGAGCGGGGAGATATCCCGCCTCAAGGAGCGGAACATACAGCTCGACGTGATGCACGGCGAGGCCGTCTCGAAGCATCAGGCCCTTGAGGATGAGACCGACCTCCTGAGGAGGCAGCTCTCCGAAGTCAAGGCCGAGAACGCCGAGCTTATCGAGAGGCTAGGCACATATGAGCCCTCGTTATGAACCATGGCGTACGAACGTGCGCCTAATTTGAAGATCCCTGCGGGGGGCTCCCTGGATCTCATCAGGGGGGCGCTGAGAGACACGCTGACCCGGATTATGCCCCAAAACGAGCAGGATATCGAGTTGGAGAAGGACGAGATCTGGGGTGAGCTCTCCCTCATCTACTTCAAATACGACAACGAGATCTGGCGCCAGGCCTTCCGGGAGGTCATGATCGAGGTCTACGACAAGATCAGCGATGTCAGGTGGAGCGAGATCTATACTAAGATCTACGCCGAGGCAAAGAAATAGGGGGGCTACTTCAGGGTAGCCTCGAAGAGCTTCAGGATCCGCCTGTACTCGTCCGCCCAGCTCGTTTCCTCCTTGAATCCGTGGTTCTCCACCGGGTAGATGGCGACCTCCCAGTTTTCCTTCCTCAGCTCGATGAGGCGCTGGGCGAGGCGCACGGTGTCCTGGAAGTGGACGTTCGTGTCCACCATCCCGTGGCATATGAGCAGGTGGTTCTTCAGCCCATCTGCGAAGTAGATTGGGGAGCTCCTCCTGTAGGCCTCCTCGTCCCCCTGGGGGAGGTTCAGGATCCTCCCAGTGTAGCTGTGGTTGTAGTGAGCCCAATCCGTCACTGGCCGCAGCGCCACCCCCGCCTTGAAGACGTCGGGGGTGGTGAACAACGCCATCAGTGTGATGAACCCGCCGTAGCTGCCCCCATATACACCGATCCTGTCCGGGTCAACCCCGTGCTCCTCGACCAGATACTTGACCCCATCAACCTGATCCGTCAGGTCCTTGCCACCCATGTGCCTAAAGATTGCAGTCCTCCAGTCGGCCCCATAGCCCGCACTCCCACGGTAGTCGATGTCCATGATAACGTAGCCCCTCTCCATTAGGAGGTGGTGGAACATGTACTCCCTGTAGTAACTAGACCAGCCCTTATGCACGTTCTGCATATAACCGGCCCCATGGACGAAGACAACTGCGGATCCCCCCTCGTAGTCGTCCAGCTTGTAGAGGCGCGCCCGGACCTTCACGCCATCCCGGGCTTCGAACTCGACGATCTCGGGGGCGATCCAATCGTAGCCCTGGAACTCTTCAGATGATGACACCGTAAGCTGGCGTTTCTCCTCTCCCAACCGGTTTCCCATGACGTAGAGCTCCGTTGGCCTGTTGAGGTAGGAGTAAAGGAGGGCGACCCTCCCGTCGTCGTTCGAGAAGAACGCCTCGTACCTGCCCTCCTCCCCGGTGATCCTCGTCTTCTCCCAGGTCCCTACGTCGAAGGCGTAAACGTGCCTCTCCCCCAGGTCACCCTCGCTGGAGTAGACGTAGAGCTTCGATTTATCCCACGAGAGCCTCGGGGATGAGACCTCGAACTCTCCCTCGGTGATCTGCATAGGCTCATCATCCTCGGATTCGATAACGTAGAGGTGCTGCCATCCGTCCTTCTCGGACAAGTAGTAGACTCCTCCGTCGCGGAGGAAGCCGGCGTCGCTGCCCCGCCTCTTCACCCATGCGTCGTTGTGCTGGCTGTCGAGGGTCGTCGTGGTCGCCGACTCAACGTCAAGGAGCATAAACCACTGGTCCTTGAAATCCAGTGAAATCGCGCTGACAAGAGCCTTACCTCCGTCCTCGGACCACTCGATGAACTTGAGCTCAACCTTCCTCTCCCCCATGCCGTGGTCCACCCATCTCACCTCCCCAGTCTCCACGGTGAGAATGCCCATCTTCTTGACGTCCACCTGGTCTCCCACCTTCAGCCTCGATTCAATCTCCTTGGAGAAGCCTGATTCAGTAACGTAGTCGGGGACCGCCGTCTTCTCGGCGAGCTCCCCCTCCTCCTTCAGCATAAACACCACATATTTTTCGTCATGGGAGAGGTACATCTCCTCCGCGGACTCTGCTTTCTTCAGGTAATAGGGCTCGGGCTTCTCGCCCTTCTCCTCCTCTTCCTCCTCCGCCGCCCTCTTAACTGTCTCGAAGAACTCCTTCTGCTGCTCCACCAGCCACTCCTGGAGCTCGGACTTATCCTTCTCCTTCTCATCCTGGGGCTCGAAGCAGGTGACCTGAACTAGGGAGCCCTCCCCGAGGGATGACAGGAAGAGGTTATCGTTCTGGGTGAAGTAGGCCTTCCCATCACCCTTAAGGAATCGGGCGTCCTTAGCCTTTCCACTCGTCTCCGAGATTGGCCGCCGCCTCCCGGACTCCATGTCTATAATGTAGACGCTGTCGTCCTCGACGAACAAGGCGTACATCCGATCCTCCGTGTACTCCGCGTCATACGGAGGGACCACCTTCGCCTCGTCCTTGGAGAGCTTCCGGGGTTCCCCTCCCTCGATTGGAACCTCGAAGGTCTCCTCTTTCTCTTCCCCTGGGGG
>DATLAV010000105.1:0-2102 GCA_035527235.1 Patescibacteria group bacterium
GTTCCTCCTCCAGAGGACCCCCATCGGACTGGCTCTGATCCCGATTGTGGACGGTCGACCCATCAACGACCAGGAGTTCGCCCAGCTCCCACCGGACCAGCAGCAGCAGATTCAGGAAAGGAGGGAGGCCCTCCAGGAGCAGCTGAGGAGCTCCCTCAAGGAGTTCCGGGACATCGAGAGGAAGATGAGCGACGCCGTCAGGGAGCTGAACAGGACCGTAGCCTCCTTCTCACTGGAGCCGATGCTGGCTGTACTGAAGGAGAAGTTCAGCGACTGCGAGGATGTGATAAACTTCCTTGGCGATGTTGAGGACGACGTTCTCGACAACCTGCCCTCCATCCTCCAGGGGGAGAGACCGCAGACACCTCAGCTCCCCTTCCAGATGCCTGGGATGAGGAGCGACCCGATGGACAAGTACAAGGTCAACCTGATCGTCGACAACTCGGAGCTGAAGGGAGCCCCCGTCGTCATGGAGGAGAACCCCACATACTCCCGGCTCTTCGGTGCGACAGAGAAGGAGGCAATGTTCGGGGCCCTGGTCACGGACTTCACCATGATACGTGCGGGTTCCGCTCACAGGGCTAACGGTGGTTTCCTGGTCTTACCGGTTGAAGGGCTGTTCACCAATCCCATTGTATACGAGAGCCTGAAGAGGACGATCTCGAACCAGAAGCTGGAGATCGAGGAGGCCGCCGCTCGGCTCGGCGTCATAATGACCAAGTCGATCTCGCCGGAGCCCATACCGTTCGACTGCAAGGTGATACTGGTCGGTGACCCCCAGGTCTACCAGGTCCTCTACACGAGGGACAGGGAGTTCAACGAGCTGTTCAAGGTGAAGGCCGACTTCGATGTCACCATGGACAGGAACGAGGAGAACGCCAATCTCTTCGCATCCTTCATCTGCGCCATCTGTCAGAAGGAGGAGCTGACCCACCTCGACCCGTCAGGCGTCGCGGCTATGATAGAGTACAGCTCAAGGCTCGCAGCCGACCAGACGAAGATGTCGACCCAGTTCGCGGCGGTGTCCGACATCATCCGGGAGGCCAACTTCTACGCCGTCGAAGAGGGCGCCGAGTTGATCACCAGGAAGCACATCAGCAAAGCGTTGGAGGAGAAGATCTACAGGTCGAACCTCGTCGAGAAGAGGATCGACGAGATGATCGCAAGGAACGTCATCCTCATCGAGACCGAGGGGGAGAAGGTGGGCCAGGTGAACGGACTCGCCGTGCTCTCCCTGGGGGACTACGGTTTCGGCAAGCCCAGCAAGATCACCGCAAGCATCGGGGTGGGGAAGAAGGGCATCATCGACATCGAACGCGAGTCCCAGATGGGCGGCCCAACACACACGAAGGGAGTGATGATCCTAAGCGGCTACCTGAACGGACAGTACGCCCACGACGAGCCCCTGAGCCTTACTGCTAGGCTGGCCTTCGAGCAGAGCTACTCGGGGGTCGACGGGGACAGCGCCTCCAGCACTGAGCTCTATGCCATGCTCTCAGCCCTCTCAGGGAAACCCATCAGACAGCACTTCGCCGTGACCGGGTCCGTCAACCAGAAGGGGGAGGTCCAGGCCATCGGCGGCGTAAACGAGAAGGTGGAGGGCTTCTATGGGGTCTGCAAGGTGAAGGGCCTCACGGGTAAGCAGGGCTGCGTCGTCCCCTACAGCAACGTCCAGAACCTGATGCTGAAGGAGGAGGTCGTCGAGGCCATCAAGGAGGGGAGGTTCCACATCTTCCCCGTGAAGACCATCAACGAGGGCATCGAGGTCCTCACCGGGGAGAGGGCTGGCGACAGGCGCCCGGACGGGACATACGAGGAGGGCACCATCAACTTCCTGGTCCAGAGGCGCCTCACGGAGATGGCTGAGCGCATCAAGGAGTACAGGGAGTAGCGGGCTCCCTAAAAGTACCCTTTTTTTATAGATCCGTCTCACTAGACTCAAGGAAGCGTGCGTCTCATGTCTGAAACCGTGTACGACGTCATCATACTCGGGGGAGGCCCCGCCGGACTCACAGCTGGGATCTACACATCCCGTCAGGGACTCAGCACCCTCCTCATCGAGGGTAAAAAGCTGGGAGGGAGGGCCTCGGGGCCCCACCGTG
>DATLAV010000106.1:0-4144 GCA_035527235.1 Patescibacteria group bacterium
GTCCAGAAATTAATCGTGTCTGAGACAACACTCACTTCGCAATTAATAAGTTGGAGCCGGGCGAGGGATTCGAACCCCCGTAGATCCGCTCTGCAGGCGGACGCCTAAACCGCTCAGCCAACCCGGCGCACATCGATCTACACCCTCACTAAAATATCAACGTATCGCGTGGAGGACGTGATTCACCGTCTAGCCTAGTTCTCAGGGTAGGTCAGGACTGTTTCAGGATGACATCAAGGAGGCTCAGCCTGCCCTCCCCCATCTCCTCGACGGCCCTCTCCAACGCTGGCTTGACCTCTGAGGGCTCCTCAACAGTCTCCCCGAAGCCCCCGAAAGCCTCCGCTATCTTTGCATAATCAGGCTTGGGCTTCATGTACACACCGTAGTATTTTCCTCCTTTCACAGCCCAGCCCTCTTCGTAGTGCCTTGCGTGCTGCTTCATGGCGGCGTAGGACTGGTTGTCGAAGACTACAGTCAGGAACGGCAGCCCGTACTCCTGTGACAGGCCGAGGCAGGCCGGCACCGGGTTGTAGTTGAAGCTCCCGTCCCCCTCAAGGGCTACTACCGTTCTCTCGGGCTCGGCCAGCTTCACCCCCAGGGCGACGCCGAGGCCCTGCCCTAGCCCTGTGTGGGCGACCGGGCCCGTCGCCACGAAGTGGGTTCCGGGACGTGTCCTGTTCCCTTCGATGTACCTGTGGACGATCCTCCCGTGGGTGATCGTCTCGTGGACGGTGATGGCTCCCCCGCTGACGACCTCGTCTATGTTGAGGCAGAGCCAGCGGGGATCGATGGGATGATCGTCCCTGGCGCTGAGGGCTTCATTCCTCCATTCCTCTCTGAGCCTCTTATGCTCCGCCTCCCACCTCCTGTGCCTCTCCTGTACCCTGTCGGCTAACCCCTCCAGCATGGGCTCCGCCACCTCCATTATCGCCGGCAGCGCCAGAGCCGAGTCCGCAGTGATGAGCATGTCCGCCGGGTAGCCGTGAGAGGGGTACTTCGTCTGGAGGGGATCCAGGTCCATGAAGACGATCTTCGCCTCGCTTGTGTCCAAGATGCTCCCTGGTGGATACCACGGAGGCCAGCTGCTGCTGTCGATGACGAGCACCAGGTCGGCCTCAGAGAGATACGGTGCGACATCGTAGCCCATGTGCAGTGGGTGGTCGGTGGGGAAGTTCATATATCCTGGTGTCTCGAACACCGGCAGGGATAGCAGCTCGGCGAGCTCCACGAGGGAAGGCACAGCCTCGGGATTCCTCCCCAGGTACCTCGTGTAGATGAGGGGATTCTCGGCGTCAACGAGCATTTTAACCAGCTTCCGTATCTCACCAGGATCGGCTTGGACACGGGAGGGCCTCGGCTTCCTCCGTGGCATCCTCATCTTCGTCACCTTCTCGAACATGAGCTCCCTAGAGAGGGCGAGGAGGACGGGCCCCCTCACGTCCGTCGATGCGATGTCGAGGGCTCTGGCCATGATCTCGAGGATGTTTACGTTGGAGGCCGGACTCTCGCTCCACTTGACATAGGGCTGGACAAGCCTCTGCTGTCCCCCGACCTGGGTGAACGAGAGGTAGTGGGGACCAGGAGTGCCGCCGTGGATCTCCCTGTCGTGGGTCCAGGCCTGCCCCACTATTAAGAGGGCGGGGAGGTTGTCGATGTAGAGGGCCCTCAGCTCCATGGCCCCGTGGAGGAGGCCGGCGAGGACGTGGGTGAGGACGACCTGGGGCCTCCCGGTGGCCATGGCGTACCCCTTCGCCATCGTAAGGGCTGTTCCCTCATGCCTGGCGTTGATATAGGAGGGCTTCTTTCCCTGGGAGCTGTACTTCGCCAAGTACTCCCAGAGGGGGACGAACTCTGTGCCGGGCGAGCTGATGACGTAGTCGATCCCGTACCTGTTGAAGAGCTCCACGTAGGCCTCAGCGGCTCCCTCGACCTCTATCTCCTCCATCACAATGACCCCAAAATTCGAACGATCGGTAAACGTCTGACATAAGAGATAATATTATGCTCCGAGGCCTATCACCGGCATGGCCTCAATCGTTATATCCTGATGGATTCAAGCTGTTAATGAGGTTCTATGTCAGAGATTCCAGTTCTCTCTAATGGCGAGCAGAAGGTCTTCTTCAAGGCCGGGGGTGAGTGGTGTTACCTCTGGACGCCCGAGATCTTCGAGGCGGGGGAGGCTGTGCCTGTGGTCATTCACCACCACGGGGCCCGGGGATACGTGAGGGAGGGGGAGGCTGATTGGCTCGACACTGAGTCTAAAGCGGTCTACCTCAGAGCTGTCATGGCGGGGGGTGGCTGCGCCATCGCGGGCTCTCACGCTTGCGGGGACCACTGGGGGAACTCCGACGCTGTCTCCGCTAACGCCGCTCTCTTCGACGCGCTTGAGGCGTCGCCCCACATTGACGCTGGTAGGACAGGCTTGATGGGGGGAGGCCTGGGAGGTGCCCTCATCTGGAACTCAGTTCTCGGACCCTTTGCGGGGAAGGTGAAGGCCGTGGCGGTGATGCAGGCCGTAGCGAACCTCACAGCAGTGATCCGGGAGCAGAAGTTCAAGCCCCCATGCCTCAGCGCGTACGGCCTCCCGGAGGAGACGTCGGACGAGGAGGCCATCGCCAGGATCAAGTCCCACGATCCGATGCCGAGGATCCAGTCGCTCAAGCCCGGTACGACTCTCCCTTGGACGGCCATCTACCACGGGTCGAGGGACGCGAACATCCCTGCGGAGACCAACGCTGTCCCCCTCGCAGAGGCCCTCAGGAGGGCAGGGGGGAAGGTAGATCTGGAGCTGTTTACGGAGGTTGAACACAACGTCTACGGCATGGGTAGACCCATTGAGGAGAGGCTGAAGGCGTTCTTCGGAGCCCATCTCTGAGCAAGAGGCTGTTGTTTTTCCCTCATCTGCGAGGAGAACAGGTGAGATACCGTGCTACTCATGATTTCTTATGCATGTAGACGGATGTCTCGTTCCTGTTATGGGGGAGTCTCCTGACCTTGAAATCTGTGTAAGCCTCTTCCAGGATTCCTATCGCCTCGCGCGTATGCCTCCTGCGCTCCCTCGTAACGAACTTGACGGTCATGATGGCGGCTCCCCCCTCCCTGAGTAGCTCCGCCAGCGTGTTCATTATCTCAGCCGACTCCGTGGGTGAGATGTTCATGTCGTTCGTTATGAGGTCAAACTCGCCGATGTCCTCGGGAAGGTCCTCGGCCCTGCACCTGAGGTGGGTGACGTTGGATATCTCCTCGACCGAGAGGTGGAGGTCCGCCGGGTCCACGGCGACAACACTCCTAGCCATCCCCGCGAGGACCTTCGTCCATCCGCCCGGTGCGGCACCCACGTCCAGAACCCTGAAATCGCTGGTGACCTCCACGTCGAAGGCCTTGAGGGCCTCCCTTATCTTGAACTCGGCCCGGGTGAAAGGCCTCTCCCCCTTGGCGTACTTCCTGAACCGCTTGATCTCCTTCACCAGCAGGTTGACGGACGGGGTGACCCCGACGTAGGCAAAGTCTTGGAAGATCTGGACTACAACGGTCTTCGAGGGGCTCTGGAGGTCAACGACAGCGTCGGTCTCCTCCTCTAGCCTCATGCCCACAGCGACCTCGACGTCCCTGCTGCGGAACTCGTGGCTCCCCCGCCTGGTGCAGCTGACACGGAACGTGTCTCCCTCTCTAAGGTTGCCGATCCCGGAGACTACATCATATATAGCCTCGATGCTGGCCTTCACGGCTGAGATCTTCACATTGGCGTCCACGGGGAAGGCCCTGCCCATGTAGGTGGTGTCCGCTTTTCTCAGCGCCTCAAGGGCCTCCTCCTCGGGCAGGTTGCTCTCCACGTAGAGGTTCCCTTTGAAGAACAGCTTCCTCACATCAGAGGAGGGCAGTAGCTTCAAGATCTCCCGCCTGGCCTCCCCCTCGAAGCCTGAGGATGTCGTGACGACGAAAGCGCTTCCCATGGATTACACGCCATGCTATCCGTCGCCTACGTTAATAATCCTGACCCTGGAGCCCACGTTTTTGGGATGCTGGGATTAGTGGTATCCCAATGAGGCGTTTTCAGGAGTTAGGATCCCTTCAACTGTGGATGGAGTAGTAGACCCATTTCCCCCTCTTCTCGCTTCGCACTAGCCCTGCGTTCTCGAGCTTC
>DATLAV010000107.1:0-4264 GCA_035527235.1 Patescibacteria group bacterium
TGGAGGTCAGGTTTACGTTCAGCTTGTAGTCGATGGGACTGAGAGACGCGAAGGCGCCCCCCGATGCCGGTGCACCGGAGTTGTGCGCGAAGGGAAGCACGTCGTAGCTCATGATTGACTCCTCAATCTTGGCGATCCCGATCAGCAGAGCGGTGCCCGTGAGGGAGTTGGGCAGCGAAAAATCGACGGTACCCTTCCCACCGTCATCCGTGGACTCGAACTCCGTGCTCGTGTACCTGTCGATGACCACATAGTACCTGACGAAGGATGAGAAAGGGTATCCATCCCTCTCGGTGGTGACGTTGAAACGGTAGAGCGTCTCACCTCCCTGGATCTCGGAGCTGTTGAGACTAAGGTAGACATTGAACAGCAGGTCGACCTGTAGGTTGAATGAGATGTCGTCGATCCCCAGAGCCCGCCAGAGGACGGAGTAGTTGACGGCGTAGTTGTTCCCCGGGTTGAGCCGCGTCACCTTGTCGATGTCGAGCTCGTAAGCTTCACCTTCGGAGGCCAGTCCCAGCTCCGTTGGCTGGGCCCAAGTGCCCCAGTCAGAGGGCGCACCGTCCGAGAGGAGAATGTACCTCCCGATCTGGTTGTACCGCTCGACGGTGTGGGGATCGCTATCGAGGTAGGGCTCCGCGACCATGTTGACGCCGTAGATGGCGCCTGTCACGATCATGATCGAGGCGACGACTGCCAGCGTGAAGTCTACCGAGGCGGTGGGCAACTAGAGCAGGCCCCCCACCAAGGTCGTCACGAGGACTCTTGAGCCGATCAAGGTGAGGTAGGCCGTAAGGGTGAGCAGGGCCGCGTACTTGAAGCCGGAGGCGAAGTTGCCCTCGCTCACCTTACCGATGAAGAAGCCGGAGAGCCAGCTGTGGAACATGATGCTCGCCTCCAGGAGGCCGCTGCTCTCTGTGACGCCGCCCACCATCCCCGGGCTCCCGAACGCCCCGAGAGCCATCGACGGGATAGAGTTAAGCGTCTGGGTGGTGAACGTGACCGTGAACACCATCAAGATCGTCCAGACGAAGGGCAGGATGATGTAGGGCATTAGCATGTCTTTCTGGCTCTTGTTGACGGTCTGGGTCTTCTCGCTATACTCCGCCAGGAGGCTCAGGGTCTCGGCGTTACCGCCGCCGATCTCTATGGTCTCGACGAGGATGAAGAAGTTGACAACCACCGTCCAGCTCTTGATCCATGATGCCAAGTCCTCGTAGATCTTCCTCAGGGAGACGCCCCACTCGATCTGGTTGATGATCCTCTTCAGATCCGCCGTGAAGGGCCCGTAACCCCTCCTGCCCGCGGCGTGGACGATCGCCTTCTCGGGGGAGAGCCCTGTCCGCCTCGCCTCGGTGACGTCGCGGAGGAGGCTGGGCATCGCGTTCTCGGCGGAGAAGTTCCTGCGTGCTATCCGATTGTACGAGATCGCTGAGGGGATCGATGTCAGTATCAAGCCCGCGCTGAGGATCAGCGGCGTCTCGTAGAACTCGTTGATGAACGCAAACTGGGGGAGCAGCTGGGTCGCCGCGAAGAAGATCGCGAAGAGGGCGATGGGCCCTATTGCTATGTAGTACGGTTCATGCATCCCCCGGAGGGTCCCGGGTCTCGCGGTGTTCGCGAGGTACATGAAGAATAGGGAGAAGATGGGGATGATGACCAGCATCAGGGGGTAGACTATCGCCGTGATGTCGGGTAGTTCGCCCCCGATCATCCCGGTGGTCGGGGAAGTGACCGAGGAGAGGATGTAGATGCAGAAGATGACGATCAGCATCACCATATAGGCCTCCACGAGGGCCTCCAGCCGCTCGATGGCGTTCTGGGCCTTGGCGGCGTGCTCCTCGAAGATGTTTCTGAGCTTGCTCACGAGGTAGTTGATGATGCTGCCGCCGCTCTTCACAGACGAGATGTAGCCCTCCAGGAAGTCGGCGTACTGCCTGGAGATCGTCGCCTCGGCCCTTCGCTCCATGGCCGTCAGAGGGTCTTGGCCGAGTACCTCTACGAGCCTCACTATCTCCTCGCCCTCGACCTTGAATTTTTTGAGGATGTCGACGTTCCTCATACGCTTGAAGCTCTCGTAGGGGGTGATCCCGCTGGCCGCCATGAGGGTGATCATCATCGTGGCGAAGGGGAGTTCGGCCTCCAGCTTCGGGTCGGAGTCCCCCTCCAGGATTGCGCTCAAACGCGCCCTGATCCCTTCCTCATCAGCCATCTGTACCCTCCTAGAGGCTCTTGATCACCTTCTCGTACATGACGTCGGGGCTGTGATAGTACTGGGTGAGGGCACTGTAGACGCTCCTGTAGTCCCTGATGTTCCTGTTGACCAGCCAGGTCAGCACCTGTGTCCTCTTCTCCATCTCCTCGAGGAGATAATCCAAGGAGACGTCGAGGTTGAGGGCCAGCTGTCCGAGGAGGTAGCTGTTCTCATAGTGCTCGGTGAAGGTATCCGTTGAGGGAGCCCAGTTGCATACCTCGTTGAGGCTGCCCCCCTGCCTGATCTCGGAGATGTTGATGAACTTCCTCGTCGACGTGAGGTTCCCACCATCCAGGAACGATGGCGTCTTAACGTGCTTCACCATGATGAGGCAGTTCATGAGGGATAGGATGGAGTGCGGTATGTTCATCGGGGGCTGCGTCAGCCTCTTCATCGCGATGTCCGGGCTGTCCGCGTGCATAGTGCAGAGGCCCCCGTGGCCCGTCGCCAGGCTCTGGAACAATACGTATGACTCGTCGCCCCTGATCTCGCCCACGATGATGAGGTCGGGGCGGTGCCTGACGGCCGACTTGATCAGGTCGAAGAGAGAGATCTCACCGGCTCGCTCCATACCGAAGCCAGGCCTCGAGATGGTGGAGACCCAGTTCTCGTGAGGGAGGTTCACCTCCGCTACCTCCTCGATGGTGATGATCTTGTAGCCGGGGTGGACGAGGCAGGCGATGGCGTTGAGGGCTGTCGTCTTGCCGGCGCCTGTCGCCCCCAGGATCATCGCCGAGTACTTGTTTTCCATGAGCATCCAGAGGTAGGCGCCCGTCTGCTCCGTTAGGGTCTCGCCCTTTATGAGGTCGACGATGGTGAACGGGTCCTCCCGGAACTTCCTGATGGTGAAGCTGGTGCCTGAGGGGGTAACCTCCTTCCCGTATGTCACCGCAAGCCTGTGCCGTCCTGGGAGCGTCGCGTCGACGATGGGGAACGCCAGGCTCACGTGCTTTCCCGCCTTGTGGACGAGCTTCATCATGAAGTCGTTGATCTCTTCCTCGCGGAACTGGATCGTCGTCCTGATGTTCTCGTAGAGCCTGTGCCAGATGAATAGGTGCTTGCCGAATCCTGTGCAGCTGATGTCCTCGATGTTGGGGTCGTTCATGAGGGGGTCGATCTTGCCGAAGCCCGCTATGTCTCGCTCCAGGTAGTAGACCACCTTCTTGAGGCCGATCGGCGTGAGCCTCTCGACGACCCTCCTGTTCTTCTCGATGATCTTTGGCACCTGTTCGCTGAGGGCCTCCCTGAGGCTCTGGCCCTCCTTGGGGGCCTCGAGCTCCTTCTCCATGAGCGAGTGGAGCTGCTGGAACACCTCTCGCTCCTCGAGCTCGAGGGGAAGCTCGTCGATTATGTAGAGGTTCTCGGAGGTTTGATTATTGCGGGCTATCACGCAGTAGGAGAATGGGGCTCTCAGGGGGTAGCTGTCGATCTCCTCGTATCCCTCCGGGACGCGGTAGTGGGGCATGCCGAGCGCGCCGAGGAGAACGTCCCCCGGTACCCCGTCGTTTTTCTCTTCAGCATTGTTCCTGTTCCGGTTGAATATCATCAAATCTAGCCCACCTCATTCCTCCCCAGCGTCAGCTCTGGCCCGGATCCCTGATCAGAACAGTTGATGGAGAGGGTCCCATATCCCCCTTTGTAGGTACCTGACGCCGACACATTCCACGGCAGGTAGACCCTATAGTCCGGGTTCCCTGTCCATGGCTCCCCGAAGGCGCCCTCGACCCACGCGCCCGTCGAGTCCGATGCAAGCCTGATCCAGTATCTCCTCTCCCCGATCATCTGGGGGGCGTGGAGGCAGATCTCCGCGGACGCCCCAGTCGCCTCGGTGAGGCTGACCAGCTCCGTGCACTCGGAGGCTACGGTCTCCAGCAGCTCTTCCAGCTTCCTCCTCTCGCCGATGAGCTTCAGCCCCGCGGCCTGCTGCTCGAAGGAGTTGGTGACCATGAGGGCGATGACTCCCATGGCGACGAGGGTGTAGAAGTAGTTGGTTGCCTGGGACGGCATCAG
>DATLAV010000108.1:0-3190 GCA_035527235.1 Patescibacteria group bacterium
AACCTATATAATATCGTTCATAAACCGTAGAAACAGGGACAGCCTCAGCCTCTATCTCCCTGTGAGGTGGGCCCCCCGATCCTCGACTCTAACGATCTCAACCTCGTGTCCAGGGGCCGCGCCCCTAAAGACCTCGGCGACCTCCTCCGCCTCATCCTCATAAACGAGGGAGAAGGCGACCTCTCCGAACATCGCCATCGCACATAGGACTCCCACCCTGTCAGCCTCCTTCAGGACTACCCTAAGCCTCAGCGTAGCGATCCCCACGTGGTCCGTGAACCTCCTCGACAACTCCATGAAGAGGCCCGGCCTGAGGTCATCCTTAATCCTGTCCACATAGCTACCGCCCAGCTCATTTATCCTCCTCCTGATGGTCATATCTGAGAGGGCGTCCCTCGTCGCCATCGGCCCGAAGTGGAGGTAGACAACCGAGAGCTCGTCGCCCCTATCATACTTGATGGCCTCACCGATACCGGGGCCACCTGCCTTAACGAGGGCGCCGAAGCCGCCGACGGTGGCCGCGAAAACTGTGCCCAGGCCTGTCCTACACTCTATCTCGGCGATGTGGGCAACCCTAGCCGCCTCCAAGTAGGACATGTTAAGGCCGAGGGCCTCGTTGAGGGCGAGAGCGAGGCTAATGGCACCTCCTCCACTAGACCCGAAGCCAGCCCCCAGAGGCGTCTCGACGGTGTGCTTCACGACGACCCTGTGGGGCCGGTCGAGCCTCGCCAGCATCTTGCTAAGCACATTCTCCGAGACGAAGGCCCCGCCCGTCTCCTCGTCGTTCATGAAGATGATATAGGAGTTACTCTCCGCAGACTCCGCCTGAACCCATGTATGGACCCCTTTGGCTATCGAAGCTCCTGCGCCCCTCGACCCCTTTAGTAATGGGTTTTCGGACGAGTCGCAGATCTGGAAGAACCCTGTCACGTGGCCGGGGGCGAAGGCCGAGGCTTCCCTCATCTTGCTCTAGTATGAGCCTCCTGTTCCAGAGATAAGAGTTACGACGTTAGGCTTAGTGGAAAGACTGCCTGTCTGTGGGGAACTTTCCGGCCTTAACCTCCTCAATGTACCTCAGCACCGCCCCGGTGATGACGGTGTATAGGTCGGCGTAGATCTTCGAGTGTTTTAGGCTGTAATCCTTGAGCATGCCAAGCATGTCGTTGACGACGAGGACCTGTCCGTCGCAGTGGATTCCTGCCCCGATGCCTATTGTGAGGGCGCCCACCGACCCCGTCACAGCCTTAGCCAGCCCTAAGGGAACACACTCAAGGACGATGGAGAAAACCCCCTTTCCATCGAGCTGGACGGCGTCTGCGAGGATCTTCTCGGCCTCATTCCTCTTCTTTCCCCTCACCTTCATGACCTTGGCCGTCTGCGGCAGCAGCCCAAGGTGTCCCATTACAGGTATGCCCGACGAGATCAGCGCCTCTATCACTTCGGGGTGGTTTCCCTCCAGCTTCACGGCGTGGGCTCCGGCTTCCACGAGCCTCTCCGCGTTCCTCAGCGCCTCCTCGACGTCGTCGTAGGTACCTATGGGCATATCCCCAACTATCAGAGCTGAGCTGGCTCCCCGGGCGACGGCCTGGGTATGCCTAATCATATCCTCCATGGTCACCTGTTTAGTGTTCTCGTAGCCGAGGACCACCATCCCCAAGCTGTCTCCGACAAGGATCAAGTCTATTCCGGCCTCGTCCAGGATCCGGGCCATCTGGTAGTCGTAGGCGGTGAGCATAGTAACTTTCCTGGCTCCTTTCAGGCTCCTCAGCGTCTCCACGTCCATTCTCTTCCCTCCATAAACCTGACCAGTTGGGTTATAACCCCATTCACAGGCGTCGGGACGCCGTGTCTCCTCCCCAGCTCAACGACCTTCCCGTTGAGGAAATCTATCTCCGTCCTTCTCCCCCTCAGAAGGTCCTGGCACATGGACGAGACGTTGGAGTAGGAGGATGCTGCCCTCGTGATCCCGTCCGCCAGCGAGGACTCGAGGGTGACGCCCTCCTCCTCGGCCACGTTGATGCACTCTTCAACGATACTCTCCCTCACAGCCCGCAAAGACTCGTCAGCGATGTCACTGTCCGGGACCCTGAATATGGCGGAGAGGGGGTTGATGACACAGTTCATAGCCACCTTCTTCCAGACCTCGTAGTCCATCTCATCCGTCAAGCGTGTCGGTATGCCGCAGGAGCCGAGGAGCCCCATGATCCTCTCGCCAGCGGGGCTCCTGGGCAGGACTGTCTCCCCGATGAGCCTCACGTCTATCCTGCCTGGCGCCGGCATCTCGATGCCGCCCGTGGTTAACCCCCGCACAACCTCCACCCTTGGCTCGACGAGGGCCCTGACAATGTTCTCGTTCCCCAGCCCGTTCTGGAGTACGAGGATCGTGGTGTCTAGCCTGATGAACTCTTTGACTCCCCCGACGGCTACCTCAGTGTCATGGGCTTTCGTGGTTACGATGAAGAGGGTTTCCTCTAGAACACCGTCAAGCTCGGTTGCGGCCTCAAGGCTGAAGACTCCATTCACCTCCCCCGTGGCCTTGAGGCCATGTTTTTTTACTGCGTCTACGTGGGCCTTCCTCCCGACGAGGAGAACGTCAACCTTTCTAGACAAGAGGGCACCATAGTAGCTGCCGATGGCCCCGGCCCCCATAATGACAACTCTGGCGAAGTCCCTACTCCTTCCCATCTAGTTCGATGTACACCCCCTTCTCGGCCAGTGCGTGAAGTCTCCTCTCCATTATCCTCATGGACATAGAGAGAACTTCCTTGTTGCTGTAGGAGGACAGTATGCCCCGAAGCTCATTCTCGCCCCTCTCCTTCAGCCTCTCCACCTCGGAGACGAGCTGGGGCGCCGCCCTGATCAGGTTGTCCACGATGGTGATCGTCGCGTACTGTGCAGTCCTGGAGAGCGGGTTTAGGTCGACTGCGATGACGGTCTTCCCCATCCTTACAAGCCCCTCAGTCCTGTCACCGTCCTCCAAGGGTACGAACACCACGTCGGCGGAGTAGATGCCTCTGGGGTCCACCCTTCTTCGGTCACTGAAAACCTCGCCGATGCTTGCAGACGCCGCCTCTCCTACCCCCAGCACCTCCTGGGCCCCCGCCTCCCTGAGCACCGCCTCTATTGCCTCCTCTCTACCTGGCTGCCTGTGGAACAGGTTCACTTCCAGTATGGCGCCTGATGTGTTGGA
>DATLAV010000109.1:0-2367 GCA_035527235.1 Patescibacteria group bacterium
AGGCTCTTCAACACCCTCTACTGGGATAGGCTCGTGGAGGCGGTAGGGCGGATGGACGATGTCTACTGCCAGTCCAGAGATATGATCTCAAAGGCGATGGAGCTGTACAATATTGCGGAGGACCCCGGATTCCTGCCTAATCCCGTTGATATTCCCGCAATGATTTCCCGGAAGTCAGGGGAGCCGACGGTCTGCTTCCTCGGGAGGTTCGACGGGGAGAAACGCCCCGAGCTCTTCCTCGAGCTGGCCGAGAGGTTCCCCGGGGTCAGGTTCGTAGCTATGGGGAGGGCAAACGACGAGTCCATGGACAGAGCGTTGAGGGGGAGATATGGGGGGTCAACGAACGTGGAGATGCCTGGCTTCCTCTCCGGAGAAAGGAAGAATCAGGTCTTGAAGGAGGCCTGGATTCTCGTCAACACCAGCGTGAGCGAAGGCTTCCCCATCTCCTTCCTAGAGGCAGCGGCACATGGCTGCGCTATCCTCAGCCCCCACGATCCCGAGGGCTTCGCCAGCCGCTTCGGGTACCATGTGAGGGATGGAGACCTGGATGCGGGTCTCAGGTTCCTGTTGGATTCGGACCGCTGGAAGCGGAAGGGTGAGGAGGGCTTCGCCTACGTCTCGGAGTTCCACGAAAAGGGGAGGGTCATGGATATGCATATGACCGCTTACGAGAGGCTGATAGGGGCCTAGACGACCCCTTCCCTCCGTAGCTCCTCAAGTTTCTCCTTGGAGAGGCCTAGGAGCTCGGAGTAGACCTCCTCGTTGTGCTGGCCCAGGAGGGGTGCGGGCATTGTAATGTCCCCCTTGGTCTCGGAGAACTTGATGGGGAACCCGGGGAGGCTGACCTCGCCCAGGGTGGGATGGTCCACCTTGACGAACATCTCCCTGGCCTTGGCGTGCTCGTTGGCCTTCACCTGGTCAAGGTCTAGGACGGGTGCGACGGGGACGCCGGTCTTGGCTAGGAGCCCGACCACCTCCTCCACGGGCCTCTCGGCCACCCACTTCTCCACGTCCTCTCTCGTCAGCTCTTCCACGCCTAGGAGTTCCTTGAACCAGTCGGTGATACGGCCAGCGGGCAGGCTGAACATGACGTACCCATCCTTCGCCTCGTGAAGTCTCGAGACGCCGACCCTCCCAGATCTCGCCGCGCTCCTGAAGGTCATGCCGGCTATCTCCCAGAAGGAGAAGCTCTGCATCACCGCAATCATGGAGTCCATCTGGGCGACATCGATGCGCTGCCCCTTCCCCGTCCTGTGCCTGTACTGGAGGGCCGCGAGGATGCCGATGAGGGCGGTGAATCCGGGGATGGTGTCGGCTATCGCCTCCACCGCCTGGAGGGGCGGTCCCTCCGGGTTGATGCCCTCCTGCATGGTCCACATGTAGCCGCTGGAGGCCTGGGCGATGGGGTCGAAGCTACGGCGATTGCTCCATGGGCCGTACTGGCCGAAGCCCGAGATGGAGGCGAAGATGATGCCTGGGTTGAGTCCTTGGAGGACATCCCAGCCTAGGTCGAGGCGGTCCATGGTGCCAGCGGAGAAGTTCTCCATGACGACGTCGGCCTTCTTCACCATCTCCATGAACATCTCCCTCCCCCTGGGGTCCTTGAGGTTCAGGGTGACCCCCTTCTTGCAGCGGTCAACGAACATGAAGTAGGGGCTTACCCCCTTGACGAGAGGCGGGAACATCCGTGTCATCTCGCCCCATGTGGGCTCAATCTTGATGACCTCGGCCCCCATGGCCCCCAGGAACATGGTGCAGATGGGGCCGGCGTGGGCGTGGGTGAGGTCTAGAACCCTGACTCCTTCGAGTGCGCTCATATAATTGGGTTAGTAGAAGAAGCTCTTAAGATCAACGTCGTCCTCGGGTCTGTCCTCGACGCGAGGGAGAACCCCCTCCACGTTCAGGAACAGCCTCTTCACGTCCAGGCTCTCCTTGACGTAGCCCCCGCCGAAGCCACCTATGCCCCCGTCGGACCAGACGACCCGGTGGCATGGGATGACGATCCCCAGGGGGTTGGCCCCGACGGCGTTCCCCACCGCTCTCGCGGCTGCGGGTCTCCCGATGTCCTTGGCCAGCAGGCCGTACGACGAGAGCTTCCCGTAGGGGATCCTGTGGATGGCGTGCCAGACCTCCTTCTGGAACTCGGTGCCCCTCAGGTCAAAGGGGAGGTCGAACTCCGTAGGCCTACCCTCGACCCACCGGCTCAGCTTCTCCCTCAGCTCGTCGAACCTGTCCGGCTCCTTGATCAGCTCGGCCTTGAGCCCTTTCAACCCGGCCTTGAACCTCTCCCCGGTCCCGAGGGCGTGCACTCGGACCAGGCCTTTCTCCGTGGTCGCCGCCCAGACCGTCCCTCTGGGGAGCTCAATG
>DATLAV010000110.1:0-2008 GCA_035527235.1 Patescibacteria group bacterium
CCCCACGAAGCGCCGGGGGCTGATCATACGGTCAGCGGAGGAGTACTTGGAGTTCAAAGATATACTGATGAACGATAAGCTGGAGAGCCTATTGGAGATGCTGGAGGACGTGAACCCAGAGACAGCGAGGCCCGGGAAGACCAGTAAAGACGTCATAGAGATCTGACCCAAAACCTATTCATCGACGAGCCACACCTTCTGTGAAGGTGCAGCGTTTGGAGAGCCTTAAACAGCTTTTATTCAGCCTAGTGGAGGTAGGGAGCCCCAGCGGCTTCGAGGAGCCCATGATGAGGAGGCTCGTAGAGGAGCTCAAGCCGCTCTGCGACGAGGTCGACGACACGCCGCGCGGGAACGTCGTGGGGGTCCAGAGGGGCACGGACCCCGAGGCCCCCGGAGTCGCCCTCGCAGCTCACACGGATCAGGTGGGGTTCGTCGTCTTCAACGTGGATGAGAGGGGGTTCATCAGGTTCAGGCGCGTAGGCGGTGCCGTCACCCGGAGCATACAGGGCCACCAGGTAAGGCTGCTCACCGATGAGGGGCCTATAATAGGTGTCGTCGGCATCAAACCGGGGCACATCACCAAGCCTGAGGAAGCCCACAAGGTCCCGCCGATAGAGGAGATGTACATCGACATAGGAGCCGACAGCAGGGTGGAGGCGCATCGGCGCGGCGTCGAGATAGGTACACCCATAGTCTGGAACACAGGGCCCGTGGAGCTGGGCAACAATTACATAGCGACGCCGGCGGCTGACGACAGGGCGGGGCTAGCAGCCATCATAACTGTAGCGAGGAATCTCAGAGACAAGCCTATACCAGCGACGGTCTACTACGTGGGCACCGTCGAGGAGGAGATAGGGCTCAGAGGGGCCGAGGTGGCGGTATACGACCTGGACGTGGACATGGCGGTGGCCATCGACACGTGCTCCGCTGGCTATCAGCCGGATGTCATCATGAGGGATCTCTACTACGAGGTAGGGAAAGGCCCCGCAATCCACATAGGTGAACTGGGCTCCAGGACGCGGTTGGGGAGCCAGGTGTTGAGGAGGTGGCTCATAGGCGTCGCGGAGACGAACGGCATCCCGTACCAGACCGGCCTCATGCACGGAGGCACGGACGCCTCTGCGATGCAGCAGACGAAGGCGGGGCTCGCCGTCTGCAGCATCGGGGTGCCGAGGAGGTACAGCCACAGCCCCGTCGAGGTCTTCAGCCTGGACGACCTCCACAACTTGACGGAGATCATGACGAAGGCCATTGAGGGGTTGACTGGAAGCTTCAACACCCATAGAATATAATTCCCTCCCTTTCCAAAAAGGTTTGAACGACGGCGTCACTGGGTGGATCGAGGCGGGTTACCCAGCCGTCTAGCCTCTACCGCTATTTTCTAATAGGATGATGCAGGTGATAGAGATGCAAACCATGAAGCTAGTGACTTTTAGGGTTCACACGGAGAAGCGCGTCGGTGCCCTCACGGGTGACAGGGTCGTCGACCTCAACTCGGCCTACGCGCTGAAGCTCCTGGAGAAGAAGAGCCGGGAGGCGGCGAGGAGGCACGCGGACGCAGCCATCCCCACGTGCATGGTGGGGTTCCTGGAGGGAGGCGAGGACTCCATGAAGGCGGCGAAGGAGGCCCTCAAGTACGCCGAGAACCACCCCGACGTCCTCGGCCTCGACGAGGAGAAGATAGTGCTCACATCGGACGAGGCGAAGCTGCTGGCCCCCGTCCCCCAGCCTGGGAAGCTTTTCTGCGCCGCGGCGAACTTCTACGACCACGCCACGGAGCGGATAAAGGACCCGGAGGCCAGAAGGAAGGAAATAGAGAGGCTCAAGAGCCTGAAGATAGACGTCCCCGACATGTTCCAGAAGCCCCCCACCCTGGTGGTCGGCCCCCGTGACCCCCTCATCAAGGTGAAGGCCACGGAGAGGATGGACTACGAGTGCGAGCTAGCCGTGGTCATCGGCAGGAAGGGCAAGTACATCCCGGCGGAGAAGGCGTACGACCACGTCGCCG
>DATLAV010000111.1:0-18338 GCA_035527235.1 Patescibacteria group bacterium
TCTGGACGAGGAGCTCGTAGACCTGCTGCCTCCCCTGGTAGATGCGGAACTTGGGCTCCTGGAGTGATCGTTCGACGCCCCTCGTGAGATTCTCCCAGTCACCGATGGTCACCTCCTCGTTCTCCTCAAGATCTGCTAGCCTGTGCCTCATCTCCCTTATGCTCTTCCTGAGTACCTCTGTGAAGGGAGTTGCTGTGAACTTCATGGGCCTCCCCATGATCCTCTGCACCAGCCCCTTCTCCTCGAGGGCGTTGAGGGACCTGTAGGCCCTTATCCTGTTCGTCTCGAACCTCAGTGCCACCATCCGGGCTGGCGCTGGTCCCGTCTGAGTGAGGAAGACGTAGATCTCAGCCTCCTCCTCGGTGAGGCCAAGATCTATGAGCTTCCGGGTCAGCCTCTGGACCGCCATATTCTCCCCTTTAATGGTCTGTCTTACCCTCTATTTAGTTGTACGTGCAAATGTTACATGTCAATTGAACGTACATTCGTTACACATATAATGTTATTAAGGTATATCTTAAATCTAATCTGAAGGTTATGAAGAGGCTCATCGTGAAGGGCAAGGACCAGATATTCCCTACCGTCATCTGGCAAGGGACCCAGCTCGTCGTCTACTATCTCGGCGAGCAGGACGACGAGGTTTCGGTGAAGGAGACGCGGGGCATCAACTTCGATGAGATGTTGCTCCATCTGGACCGGGGCGGCTCCGTGTTCCTCACCGTGAAGCCCACCGAACTCGACGCCCATGAAAGGAAGAATCCATTGGGTAATTATCCCTGCTTAGGCTACTTCTTCAAGAACCTGTGCAAATCCTGCGATTCAGAGGTGGAGACCGATGAATGTGAACATTGAGGTCAAGGAGTGCTCCAACTGCGGGAGCTCCAACATCATAAGGGACCTCGAGGCGGGCGAGGAGATCTGCGGCGACTGCGGTCTCGTACTGCGCGAGGCGATCCTGGACGAGAGACCGGAGTGGAGGGCGTTCAACGAGGCCGAGAGGAAGTCCCGGCAGAGGGTGGGCATAGCCTCGTCCCTGACCATGTTCGACAAGGGCCTCTCCACGAGCTTCAACGGCCTACGCGACGGGAGGGGCAAGCAGCTTGACCTGGAGACCATTGACAGGATGAACAGGCTGAGACGCTACGACAACCGCTCCAAGCTGGACGACACCCACGCCAGGAACCTGAGCATCGCCATGGCCGAGTTGGACCGGGTCATCGCCACCCTCCACCTCCCGGACACCATCAGAAAGCAGGCAGCCCTCACGTATCGTAAGGCGTTGAAGCAGGACCTCATCAGGGGAAGGTCCATCGACGCCTTCGTCGTAGCGAGCATCTACGCCGCGTGCCGGGCCCACCGCGTCCCCAGGTCCCTCAAGAGCATCGCCAAGGCCAGTACCAGGGAGTACTCTGAGGTCTCCCGCACCTACAGGCTGCTCATCAGGGAGCTGGACCTCAGGATGCCCGTGGACGACCCCATGAAGTTCGTCTCAGGGATCGCCTCCAAGCTCAAGCTGAAGAGGCAGGCGGAGCAGCACGCCGTGGAGATACTGAGGGAGGCGAAGAGGAGGCAGGGGCTCTCGGGCAAGGACCCCCAGGGGGTCGCCGCGGCCGCCCTCTACATGGCCTGCCAGACGGTGAAGGAGAAGCGGATCCAGAAGGAGGTGGCCGCCGCAGCCGGGACGACCGAGGTCACCCTCAGGAACCGCTTGAAGGGCCTCATGGAGATCCTGGGCGACTCTGAGATCGGGAAGATCGAAGTCCCCCCCGATCCCACGTGACTGACGGATACAAGTCCGAGTGTCGCTGACTGAACGTCGCTATCTGGTCTTCTTTTCACAGTCGTAGCAGTAATCCTTTTCCACGTTGGAGAGGAACTCCTTGCCGCATCCAGTGCAGGTCACCCGGAAGAGGGAGCTCTTCCTCGAGGACGCGTTCCGAGCCAGGTCCGCGTTCATCTGCCCGCATGAGCATCCGGGGACATCTTTCGAGGACATCGTCATAGAACCTCCGTCAACGTATTTCAATGCTTGCAGCGGATCTCGCGCCACTTTTTAGAGGGAACGCACTATTCGATATCAATGTCTGTTAAGCGAGTCAGGGGAGCATCCATCGTCGGCAACCTCGTCTTCACCTCCGGGAGGAGCGGCGGAAAGGGCGACGTGGAGACCCAGATCAGGAACTCACTGAAGCGACTTGAGGAGGCCCTCAAGGAAGCGGGGACCACGCTGGATCACGTCGTCAAGGCGACGGTCTACCTAGCTGACCTGGGTGACAGGCCCAAGTACCTGAACCCCATCTGGGCCGATACCTTCAAGGAAAACCGGCCCGCCCGCACCTGCATCCAGGCCTATCTAGGCGAAGGGGTGGCCGTGGAGATCGAGTTCATCGCCGTGATCCCCTGATTGTCTTTCATTGAATCGGTTTTCCTGCGTTCGATTGATGGGGGCACTTAAGGCATTCTTAAAGCGTATAACAGGTATCTATACCCTCGGAAGTAATGTAATGGCCAGATCAAAGGTCAAGATAACGGTGTTGAAGAGGGTAGACCCGTCTGTCATATTCGACGGGGAGGTGCCCAACATGCCCGGGACTGACAAGAAGTACGAGATCTGCTCCGCCTTCAAGGAGGGCCAGGAGTTCATCGTCGGCCTGGATGGCAACAGGCCCGAGGGATTCTGCGGCTGGGCGTGGAGGGACGTCTACAAGGACATGTCGGTCCTGAGGTTCGGCGGCGACTTCCACCCGTGGGTCGAGAAGGGCACCCAGGTAACCTGCTGTACCGACGGCATCCGCCCCGTCTCCTTCAAACTGGAGACTCTGGACGTATAGAGGCCAGAGCCATTTTCCCTTTTTTATTGTCTCTAATTCAGGTACAATTAGGATCCGGCGAAGCAGGCTACAGGGGCTTCCCGCAGTGGCGGCAAGTCTTGTCGTACCAGGATGTAGGATCGTTGCAGTTGGGGCACCTCCACGCGGCGTCCTGCTCCCTTAGCCAGGCCTCTGCCTCACCAGCCCTGATGCGCTCCATGGAGGCCCTTATGTCCTCGCCCCTCTCGCCGCTGAAGCGGGTCATCCGGGCGTAGAGCTCACAGCTCTCGTCGTCGAACTCCTTGCACTCGTGGCAGAACTCGTACCCCTTCTCCTTGAGGCAGGTGAGAGTGTTGCATTTTCTGCAGTTCCTCCAGAGGTCCTCCTCGGGGCCCGTGCAGCCCTTGCACTTGACCTCCTCGGGGAGTACCTCGTTCTGCTCGGCAATCTCCCTGAGGAGCTCACCGCCGTCCCTCTCAGCCCTGTAGACGTAGCAGGCGCCGCAGTAGAGGCCGCACCTGGATATTAGGCTCTCGTCTCCCATGCTTCATGATCCTTTACCTTGGATAGAAAATTCTTGTGGTGATGGACCCCTCAGGCGACTCCGAGGATCTCCTTCACCCTGCGGATGACGATCTCGTGCTCCCCTTTCAGCATGTACTGGGGGTTGATGCAGAGCATTCCCTCGTAGTCGTCGCCCAGCAGGAAGCCCGGCTCCCAGAGGGTCCAGATGGGTGGATCCTCCTCCCTCAGCCTACTTGACAGCTCCCTCCCGGAGACGCCGCAGACTCCCTCGTCCAGCACCAGGGAGCAGAAGGCCGCCATGGCCTCACCGTCCTCCACAACTCTTTGGTAGACGACCCCCGACTCGACGCCAGGTATCATGCCGAACTCTTTGGCGAACCGCCTCGCCCAGCCCTCCTTCTCTCTGAAGGCAGCCTCCTCGTCGTGGGTGAGGTAGATCTCCAGCGCCCTGACGAGGCCGACGATGGTCTCCCTGCTCATCTTCGCCGCCCTCCCGACGCCGCTGAACGGGTAGGCCTGGAGATGGGCCAACTTGATCAGGTCCGCCCTCCCCGCGAGGAGGCCCGAGTTGTTGGGGCCAGCGATGTGCTTCCCGCCGCTGTAGCTGACGAGGTCTGCGCCCCTCTCCGTGTAGTACCAGAGCTTCCTCTTGGGCGGGTTCTCGGCGGCGGCGTCGACCACCACTGGGACGCCGACTCCGTGGGCGACCTCGATGACCTCCTCGATGGAGGGCCCCTTCCTCGCCTGCCTCGCAGTGAAGTAGTAGCCCGCGGTCCTCTCCGGGTCATAGGCCTCTCTCATCTCCTCCATGGTTGCCCCGTCAGGCCCCCCGACCTCCACGAACCAGCCGCCCGCGCACTCCACGGCGTAGTCGTAGGAGTTCCTGCAGGCCGCCTGGACGATGAACTCCGTCCTCAACCCCTCGGTGCGCAGAGGTAGCCTCATGCTGAGGTTTGACCAGCCCCTCCCCTGGAGGGGGTCATATCTCTCCAGCTCGGTTCCCTTCATGATGCATGCGGCCACAGCGAGCATCAGCCCGTTGCACGCGCTTGCCGTCGGGAGCCCCGCCTCAGCGTGGCACGCCTCTGCGATCCTCTTTCCCGCCCACTGCTGGAGCTCGACGATACTCACGAAGGACTTTCCGGCGTCGGTCATCACCTCGAAGACGGAGGGGTCGGGGATGGATCCTCCCAGGGTCGTGATGCTCGTGGCGGCGTTGATGACGCGCTTCAATCCGTATTTCTCGAATGGGTTGTACACTTTGCCCAGTTCAGGCACCTTGACGTCAACTTTGACGTCCAATTATATGAAATGTCTCATTTCCCGTCTGTGTTGGTGAAACGCTGACATGTGTCGATATTGCTAGTGAAAAATGGCCGAAACGCGCGCGCTAAGGGGGTGCCAATATTTATCTTCATCAGACCTCGAATATTCACAGGCAGATCGATTATGAAGTTCTGTGATGACTGCGGGACGGTCCTCGTCATCTCCGCCGACGGACTTGCATGCCCCAAGTGCGGCAAGAGGTATCCGGCCGATGAGGTAGAGATCGTCAGGAACGAGCGGCCCACCCCTGAGGCCGTCATATTCGTGGAGTCAGCCGGGATGGACGGGCAGAGGGTCAGCCAGACTTGCCCCGAATGCGGTTTCAGCGAGGCTTATCGGACGGTCTTAACGACCCAGGGGGAGCACGCCGGCGTCAAGCAGGACCGCTCCGTCGAGCGCTACAGGTGCGTAGATTGCGGTCACACCTGGTTTGAGAATTAGGTTTAGCCACCTCCGATCGCCGGCAGCAACGCAATCGAGTCGCCATCGTTTATCACGGTGCCCAACCCGTCGAGGATGCCGATGCCCCTGCCGTTCCTGAGGATGACGACGTGGTGATGGAGGTTTCCCATCTCGTCGACGATATAGTCGTCGAAGGCAGACCCGAACCTCCCGAGGAGGGCATCGACGAGGTCGCGGGCGGTGCTCCCTTCCGGGAGCCTGAGGCTGATCCCCTTTGCGTCGGCGTACATCCGCACGGTGGCGAAGAAGTTGACCTCAACCCTGATCAAGGGGCACTCCCCGGACATTTATCGAAGCTCCCGGACTATATAATAATCATTCCGTGTCTCCGGGAGTATTTACATTATGATCCGGGCACAACAAGTGATTTAAAAGAATAATACCGAGGATTCACCATGTTCGGATACGCTGGTAGGATACTCCACGTGGATCTCACTACGGGTAAGAGCTACACCGAGGAGATCGACGAGGAATTCTGCAGGATGTACATTGGCGGCAATGGCTTCGGCAACCGGCTGCTGTACACCCATGCGCCCCCTGACGTCGACCCCCTCGGCCCTGATAACCCCCTCATCTTCGCAGTGGGCCCCTTCGCGGGGACTACCGCGCCCACCAACGGCAAGTACTCCGTCAGCACAAGGTCGCCCCTCACCGGCTTCCAGGGGGAGGCCATCTCGTCTGGTTACTGGGGCGTGGCCCTGAAGCAGGCTGGCTACGACGCCATTGTCATCAAGGGGCGTAGCGAGAAGCCGGTCTACCTCTTCATCGACGACAGGACGATCATGATCAAAGACGCCATGCACCTCTGGGGCAAGGACGCCATCGAGACCCTGGACCTCATCAGGAAGGAGATCGGGGACGAGAACGTCCGCTCGGCATCCATCGGCCCCGCCGGCGAGAACCTGGTCAGGTACGCCAACATCACCAACGACAGGCACCGTCAGGCGGGGCGCACCGGCGTCGGAGCCGTGATGGGCTCCAAGAACCTGAAGGCGGTGACGGTGAGGGGCACCGGCGGCGTTAAGGTCGCCGACATGGAGGGCACCCTCGAGTACTGCAAGGAGCTCTTCGAGCTCTGCCAGGGCCCCCTCACCGGCGCCTACAGGAGCCTGGGCACCCAGGTCAGCGTCATGATCCACCAGAACCAGGCCGCGCTGCCAACCCGGAACTGGCAGGACTCGACCTTCGAGTTCGCCGAGCAGATCGGCGGCGAGTACATCCACCCCCGGTGGGTGGTGAAGACCCTCGCCTGCGCGGGCTGCCCCATCGGCTGCGACCACGTTTCCTTGGTTAGGGAGAGCGACGACGGTGAGACCCTCGCAAGCGTCGAGTTCGAGAGCATCTACGCCTTGGGCTCCAACTGCGGAATAGGGAACTTCCCCGATGTCAACAAGGCCGTCGACCTCTGCGACCGGGCGGGGATCGACAGCATCAGCGCCGGGGTCACCATCGGCTGGGCGATGGAGTGCTACGAGAAGGGGCTTCTCACCAACGAGGACACGGGCGGCCTCGAGCTCCGGTTCGGGAACGCCGAGGCGCAGCAGGAGGCGATAAGGAAGATCGCCCTCCAAGAGGGCAACCTGGGGCAGCTTCTCGCCATGGGCACGAAGGCGGCCTCGGCGAAGCTGGGCAAGGGCTCCGAGAAGTGGGCGATGCATAACAAGGGCCTCGAGTACCCTGGCTATGACCTGAGGGGCCTCAAGATGTCCTGCCTCGGCTTCAACACCTCCAACAGGGGCGGCTGCCACCTGAGGAACAGCGCCTACGACTACGACCTGAAGGGGAAGGTGGACCGGTTCACGGCGAAGGAGGAGTACGGCAAGCTGGTGATGGACCGGGACGACATGTGGAACGTCGTCGACTCCCTCATCCTGTGCAAGTTCAGCCGCGGCGTCCTGGACACCTACGACAAGTTCACCAAGCTCTACACCCTCATCACAGGCTTCGACATGACCGCGGAGGAGATGAGGATGTCCGGTGAGCGCATCTGGAACATGGAGAAGGCGTTCAACGTCAGGGAGGGCTGGAAGGAGGAGGACGACTACCCCGCCCCCAGGATAATGGAAGACCCCATAACCAGCGGTGTCGCGAAGGGTCAGAGGGTCACGAGGGAGGAGTTCAAGTTGATGCACAAGGCGTACTTCAAGGCCCGAGGCTGGAGCAGCGAGGGCATTCCGACGAAGGCGAAGCTCCTTGAACTGGGACTTACGGATGTCTCCGCCGACATAGGAGTGGACGGCTGATGTCCCAGAGAAGGGCTATATTCTCCGAGCCGGAGAAGTGCACTGGCTGCAAGCTCTGCGAGATGGTCTGCTCCGCCACGAAGGAGGGTGTCTTCAACCCGCTGCTCAGCCGCATCCGGCACGTCAGGCTGGGGGCGGTAGTGCACACTGCCCTCTCCTGCCGCCTCTGCGACGACCCCACCTGCGTCCGGGCCTGCCCCGTCAAGGCGCTGAGTCAGGACGATGAGACCGGGCTGGTCTACGTCGACGACAACAAGTGCACGGGATGCGGCTGGTGCATAGAGGCCTGCGAGTTCGGCGCCATCGCCCTACCCAAGGACAGGAAGACGGTGATAATCTGCGACCTATGTGACGGTGACCCCAAGTGCGTGGAGTTCTGCCCTCAGGAGGCGCTGTCACTGAAGAACGCCGAGGAGATGGGCCAGACCATGAGGAAGAAGGCTGTGGCCAACCTCCTCAAGCTAGCTGAGTGAGAACCTCTCCTTCAGGAGCCCGTTCCTTTTCTTTCCCGCTTCTATCCCCAGCTCCCGGGCCAGCACCGCCTGGGACGTCAGCTCCTCAAGCACCTTGAACCAGGCCCCGGACACCTCATCGGAGCGGGCTATGGAGGTTCGGGTCACCTTCAACGCGTCCTCTGGGCACATGTTCTCGCACGCTGAGCACAGGATGCAGAACCTTTCATCGACCTCGGGGGAGCCGTCCACGATGCTCATGGCCTCGGTGGGGCAGGAGTCCGCGCAGACCATGCAGCCCTCGGGGCACTTCGACGGTTCGACATTCACCATTCCCTCAAAGGGACTCGCTACCTTGATGAGATCGTAGGGGCACGCTTCCTCGCATTTTCCACAGTAGAAGCAGAGGCTTTCGTCAACCGTTACCTCCTCGATGCGTGTGCCGTCGTTCTCCGTCTTCACGTTGATGGCCTCAACGGGACAGGCACCTTGGCACTCGAGGCCGCACGCTATGTCACATCTCCCATAGTCGACGTTGATTATCTTCCTGAGCTCCGGGATGGCGTTGCTCACCTGTACGGGGATGTCTTCCTCGTCGTTGGTGGTCTCGCTGAGCGCGTTAGATGGGCAGAAAGCAACGCAGATGCCGCACATGATGCATTTGTCGACGTCTACGATGACCATGGGCTTCTCGACGAGCCTCCCGTCCTCCACGGATGCATCGGACAGTGCGATGGCCTCCTTAGGGCAGACCGTCTCGCACATCCCACATCCAAAGCACTTACCGTCGTCGACGTCCAGTACCGTCGTCTTGGTAAGGAACTTCCTCTCCAGCGTGAGGTGGCCCTTCCGCCTCCTCCCCCTTATCTCTCCCGGCATCTTATCCCCCTCCAGCGATCCTCTCCATTACGGGTGCGACACTCGTCCTGTGCATGTCGAGACCCAGCCCCTCGGGTTCCGCACCCATCGCCAGCAGGAGCATCTCAGGATAGTAGAGGACTGGTATGTTAAATCTGTCGCCGGAGTCCTTCCTCACGAGCCTCTGGGTCACGTCGTACTGGAGGAAGCATGTGGGGCAGACGACGGAGATGCAGTCCACCCCCGCCCTCTCCATCCAGCCCAGCTTGTACCTGACCATCTCCTTCCCCGTCTCGGCGTCCGCATTCCCTGAGGCCGCCCCGCAGCAGAGGTTACTCTTGTAGTATGGGACGCTGGTCGCCCCGGTGAGCTCGATGAGGTTGTCGAGGAGCCTCGGCCTGATGGGGTCGTCGACGTCCAGTATGTGGCTGGGTCTCAGGAGGTGGCATCCGTGGTGGACGGCGACCCTGAGGTCTGTAAGGGGGCTGACGACGGCCGCTCTCATCCTGTCCACGCCCACGTCGTCCATGAGGACCTCGACGAGGTGCTTCACCTCGGTCTCCCCCTTGTACTCCCTCCCTACTTTGGAGAGCCGCTGGTTCACCTTTCCCTTCAGCTTGGTGTCCCCCTTCAGGGACGAGTCCACGGTCTTCAGGGTCTCGAAGCACCCGTTGCATGGGGTGAGTATCTGCAGCCCCATCTCCTCGGCGATGGCCAGGTTCCTGGCTGCCAGGGTGGTCCAGGTCACCTCGTCGACGGACTTGAGTGACGGGTCGGGGCAGCAGCCAGTGCTCGGCATCTCGACGAGGTCTATGGCGAATCCCTTGAGCAGTCTCCTGCCGGAGGACTCCATGAAGGGCAGCCTGACGGGTATCATGCAGCCTAGGAAGAGGGCGTACTCTGCCATGTCACTCCCCCTCCGATAGCAGCCTGCCGAACCTAGTGCCCTCGATGAGCTTCCTTATCTCGTCAGCGGCTGCGGGCTCCAGCGCGTCTAGGTTGAGCTTCTGACGCCTCCTGACCACAGGGGTGCTCACTTGGGCCAACCTCCCCGTCTCCGAAATCTGCCTCATGTTCTCGATGTAGGCCTCGGGGGGATCGACGCCCATCTCGGTGGCGATGTTCCTGAGCTCAACGATAAGCTCCGAGAGGCCGACGTCCTGGGGGCACATGGCGCTGCAGAGGTGGCACTGGGCGCACAGCCAGATGGCGTCGCCCGTGAGTATCCCATCCCATTCCCCCCTAGCTATCTCCTGGACGAGCCTCCTAGGGTGGAATCCGTTGTTCACCCTGGCCACGGGGCAGCTCCCCATGCAGACGCCGCACTGGTAGCAGTGCCTCGCCAGGGCCCTGACTGCCTCCTCTCTCTCCGGCTTCAACTTGAATCGCCCCTCTTCATCATCCTCTCAAGGAAGGGCTTCGCCTTCTCGTTCTCCTCAGTTATCCTTTCCTTCCCTAGGTCGCCGATGAGGCCCGCCATCTCCTTCGTGATTCGGGCGTAGTACTCGCCCTCCGCCGCTGAGAACCACTCCAGCCTCAGCCTTTCGGGGGTGATCCCCGCCCTCTCAAGGATCTTGAAGAGGGGTTTGATCCTCTTTTCGGCGTTGTAGTTGCCGGAGATGTAGTGGCAGTCGGCGAAGTGGCACCCGGAGACCATGACCATGCCAGCACCCTTGAGGAACGCCTCGTAGACGTACTCCCTCTTCACGCGACCGCTGCACATGACACGGATGGCCCTCAGGTTTGTGGGGAACTGGTGGCGGCTTATCCCCGCCAGGTCGGCCCCGGCGTAGCTGCACCAGTTGCAGAGGAACCCCAGTATCTTGTTCTCTGGGTCCTCGGCGAGGGCGGCTTCGATCTGAGCCATGATCTGCTCGTCGGTGAAGTGCTGCTGTGTGATGGCGGAGGAAGGGCAGTCGGCGACGCAGGTCCCGCAGCCGTGGCACTTAGCTGTGGTCACCTCAGCGGGCTTGCCCTCCTCTAGGGTGATCGCCCCGTAGGGGCACTTGGAGACGCAGACCCCGCAGCTGATGCACTTCTCGGGGTCGATGTAGGCAGTGATGGGCTCGATCTCCCACTCGTCATGGCTCATCACCCTCGCCGACCTGGAGGCCGCGGCGCTGGCCTGGGCGACGCTGTAGGGGATGTCCTTGGGGCCCTGGGCTGAGCCGGCGAAGTAGATGCCGTCGGTCGCCGCGTCGACGGGCTTGAGCTTGGGGTGGCTCTCCATGAAGAAGCCGCTGGTGTCCGTGGAGACCGTCAGGACCTGAGAGAGCTCCTTGGTTCCCTTCGACGGTATAGCGGCCTGACTGAGGACCACCATCTCTACCTCTAGGTCCAGGGGCTTCCCTACGGAGAGGTCCTCGACGGAGATGATGAGGTTCCCTGTCTCGGGGTCGCCGAAGATCTCGTCTGGGTGGCCCCGGATGAACTTGATGCCCATGTCCCGGGCTCGGCGGTAGAACTCCTCGTACCCCTTGAAGTTGGTGCGCATGTCCATGAAGATGATGTAGACGTCCATCTCGGGGAAGTGGTCCTTGAGGAGCACGGCGTTCTTCAG
Source organism: Patescibacteria group bacterium (assembly GCA_035527235.1). GTDB lineage: Archaea > Thermoproteota > Bathyarchaeia > TCS64 > TCS64 > BS750m-G28. Next base: position 11,237 of record DATLAV010000111.1, read on the forward strand.
TGTGTACATGCAGCAGAATCCGCTGCAGTAGATCTGGGCCTTCTCATCCCTGGAGCCGACGCAGGTGACGAAGGCGACGGTCTTAGGCTCCTTCCTGTCGGAGGGCCTGATGACGTGGCCGAAGGTAGGGCCTGCGGCGTTCACCATCCTCTCGATCTCCATGGCAGTCACCACGTTGGGGTAGAGGCCGTAGCCGTACGACTTCACCTTGCTGGGGTCGTAGAGGTCGAATCCCGTGGCGACGGTGACGGTGCCGACGTCGAGTTCCACGTCCACGGGCTGCATGCTGAAGTCGATGGCGTCCCTCCCCTGCTCCCGGCAGACGTCGACGCACTTGTAGCACTCAATGCAGGCGTCCCTGTCGATGGTATACCTCATGGGGATCGCCTGGGGAAACTGGACGTGGACCGCCTTCCTTGGTCCCAGCCCCTCCTCGTAGGTGTTGAGGACCTCGATGGGGCAGGCGACGGCGCACTCGCCGCAGCCATTGCACTTCTCCTCGTCGATGTACCTAGGGTACCTGTGCACCGTCGCCTTGAAGTTGCCGATGTACCCCTCGACCTTGGTCACCTCGGAGTAGGTGAGGAGCTCGATGTTGGGATGCTGGGAGACCTCCACCATCTTGGGGCCCAGGATGCAGATGCTGCAGTCCAGGGTGGGGAACGTCTTGTCGAGGGCCGCCATCTTGCCCCCGATGGTGGATGAACGCTCCACGAGGTAGACCTTGTAGCCCATATCCGCTTGGTCGAGGGCCGTGTGGATCCCGGCGACGCCCCCGCCGATGACGAGGGAGGTGGGGGTCACGGGAACCATCAGGGGATCTAGGGGCTGGAGGTAACGGGCTTTGGCGACCGCCATCGCCACGAGGTCCTTTGCCTTCTCCGTGGCCTCCCCCGGATTCTGGGAGTGGCACCAGCTGACGAACTCCCTTATGTTCGCCATCTCGAAGAGGAACGGGTTGATCCCTCCGTTCTCGACACACTTCCTGAAGGTGGGCTCGTGCATTCTTGGGCTGCATGCGGCGACGACGACCCTGTTCAGTTTGTGCTCCGCGATGTCTTTCCTGATCATCTCCTGACCGGGGTCCGAGCACATGTACCTATAGTCCCTCGACACCACAACGCTGGGGAGGTCAGCGGAGGCCTTGGCGACGTCCGGGCAGTCGACGACGGCAGCGATGTTGAGCCCGCAGTGGCAGACGTAGACTCCTATCCTGAGTTCATCTGAATCCATTCCAGGTTCTCTCCAGGGGCACGTTGAGCCTCAGCGGGACACGACCGTCTCACTGGGCTTACATGCCCGGTTATTCTGAGTTCATGGACATTGTCATATATAATCCAATCCGGCAAGCGGGAACAACGTTTAACCCCGGTGAGACACTAACTTCTCGGTGATGGTCGAGGCCGCCTTCGAGGGGCTCCACCCGAGGATACTCAGCGGGCTGGAGGAGCTGGGCATAGTCGAGCCCACTCCGCCCCAGGAGAAGGCCATCGGCCCCATCTCGGCCGGTGAGAACGTTCTCCTCGTGGCCCCCACCGCCAGCGGCAAGACGGAGGCCGCTCTCCTGCCCGTCTTCGACGCCCTCATGAGAGAGGAGGGGGGGCGGGGCATCGAGGTCATCTACGTGACACCCCTCCGTGCCCTAAACAGGGACATCCACAAGCGCCTCATGTTCTGGGCCGACTACCTGGGGGTGAGCGTCCAGATCAGGCACGGTGACACCTCCCAGAGGGACCGCAGGAGGCAGATAGCGGAGCCACCGCGCATGCTCATCACCACCCCCGAGACGCTGCAGGCGATACTGCCCACGAAATCCATGAGGGGGCACTTGGAGACGGTGAGGACGGTCATCGTCGACGAGATCCACGACCTCGCAGCCTCCAAGAGGGGAGCCCAGCTTACCATCGGGCTCGAGCGCCTCGACAAGGCAGCGGGCAGGCTCGTCCAGCGGATCGGGCTCTCAGCCACGGTGGGGAACCCCAGGGAGGTGGCGAGCTTCCTCGGCGGAGTTCACCCGGTCAACGTCATCGAGGTTGACGTGGACAAGGAGTACAGCTATACGCTGGAGTATCCCGTGCCAGAGTTCAGTGACTTCGACCTAGCGGACGACCTGGGCACGACGCCCGAGGCCGCCTCACGCCTCCGCAGGATCCGGGACCTGATACGGAGCAGGAGGTCGACCCTCATCTTCGTCCAGGGGAGGGGCCAGGCGGAGAGCCTCGGCCACAAGCTGGGGAAGTTCGAGCCCTCCATCGAGGTGCACCACGGCTCTCTCTCCCGGGAGCAGAGGCACTCGATTGAAGACAGGTTCAAGGTGGGGGAGCTAAAGGGGATCGTCTGCACGTCGACGCTCCAGCTGGGCATCGACATCGGGGACGTCGACCTCTGCATCCAGTACCTGAGCCCCCGGCAGGTCTCCACCCTCATCCAGCGGGTGGGGAGGGCAGGCCACACCCTGAAACAGAGCTCCGAGGGGGTGCTCATCTCCGCCTACGGCGAGGACGCCCTCGAGTCAATAGTGACCTCGGAGAGAGCCCGGAAGGGCGCCCTGGAGAAGACGGAGATGCACCTGAAGGCCCTCGATGTCCTCGCCCACCAGGTCGTCGGCCTCGCCCTCGAAGACGAGGGGATGGGGGAGGAGGCTGCCTACGAGCTCGTGAAGAGGGCGTACCCCTTCAGGGGGCTCACCTGGGAGGAGTTCGGGGAGATGACCCGGTTCCTCAAAGCGATTGGGCTGATAACGAGAAGGGAAGGACTGACTGGGAGTGGGAAGGGAAGGATGTACTACTACGAGAACCTGGGAATGATCAACGATGAGCGCCGTTACCCGTTCATCAACGTGGTGACCGACCGGGTCATCGGGACCGTCGGCGACGAGTTCTGGACCCTCAGGGCTCGGCTGGGGCTCAACGTCATCCTGAAGGGGAGGGTCTGGAGGATACTGCAGATCGACGAGGAGCGAGGAGTCCTACACGTCCTGCCATCCGACGACCCCCTGGGAGCGCTGCCTGGCTGGGACGGAGAGCTCATACCCGTCCCCAAGGAGGTGGCCGAAGAGGTCGGGAGCCTCAGGGAGGAGATAGCAGGAGAAGTCGAGTGTCTCGGAAAGGAGGAGGCCATCGAGGCCCTCTCGAAGAGGTTGGAGGCCGACCCCGCGGCCATCAGGGCGGTCGCCGACGAGATCGAGGATCACAGGCAGGCGGGTTTCCCCCTACCCACCAAGAGCCGGATACTGCTGGAGGCCTACGACAAGTACCTCATCGTCCACAGCAGCTACGGCGAGAGGGTGAACAGGACCATGGGCGCCATCTTCGACGCCGTCCTCTCCGACCACGACCTCATCTACATCTGGTGGAACGATCCCTACAGGATACTCATAGAGGCCCCGAGGCGCCTCGACAAATGGGACCTGGAGAAGGCGAGGGACTTGCTCTTCAACCTCTCCGGGGAGGAGGTCGACCGCAGGCTGCAGGAGTACATGGAGGCCCGGTTTCCCTTCGGCTACAAGATGAAGTTCATCGCCGAGAGGTTTGGCGTCATCCCCCGGGGGAAGACCCTGAACGCACGGACGCTGGAGAACCTTTACATCAGGTACAAGGACAGCCCCATCTACAAGGAGACCCTCAGGGAGGCCCAACAGGAGAAGCTAGACCTGCCCGCTGTGAAGGAGATCATGGCGGGCATCGCGTCGGGCTCCATAGAGGTGATGACCTCCCTCGGAGGAGAGCCCAGCCCCCTCGCCAGGCACATCTTGGAGGAGTACGCCGACGTCGCCGAACTCGTGGAGTCCAAGATCTCCGTCAGCGACCAGCTCGACTACATGAAGAAGAGCGTCCACGCGAGGCTCGTAAGGCTTGCGTGTATGAACTGCGGCGAGTGGAGCGCCTCAATGAGGGTGAGGGAGCTCGACGAGAGGCCGACCTGCGATAACTGCGGTTCCAGCCTACTCTCCGTGATGAGGAGGTACGAGGATCCCGACGAGTTCCTCACCATCTATAAAAGGTGGAGGGACGGCGACCTGGTCTCCAACGAGGGAAAGGAGCGGCTGACGAAGGGAAGGAAGACGGCGGACATGGTCCTCTCCTACGGGAGGAGGGCAGTGGAGGCCCTCATGGTCAGGGGTGTGGGCCCCGTGACCTCATACCAGGTCCTCTCCAGGATGCAACGAAACGAGAAAGAGTTCTACGCTGACCTTCTCAAGGCGAAGATACAGTATATGAAGACCAGGCAGTACTGGGACGAAAAATAAAGGGAGTGGATTACTCCTTGACGTCGAGGCTTGTCCTATGTCACTCGCTGTAGCATTTCAATCAGGCGTATTCCTTGGAGTTACCACTATCCCGAATTTGTTACAGACTAGGTTCCGGTAACATTCGCCACACTTCACTTGAAAGGCATAACGAAGATAGAGCGTATTCTAGCTACTCGATAAAGAAGGTGGAAAAAAAAGTTCTACATTAATCTAACGAAAATTTAAATCCTTTTTTATTAATACTAGTTTATGTAAATCCATTCCAATATTTATATATAAGTAAGTGTTAATATATTTTGGATAATGTTGAAGATTATTAAGACCACTATCTGTGTTATTATAATATTGCTGGCTTTAGGAGGACCATTTGCTTTTGCTGAACGAAAATACATCGGTTATTATCTACAAAAAGACCCGCCATTGTCCGGTTATTATGGAGTAAAAGCATACGTTAATACAATAGATCAAACTGTCCCATCTGGTTCAAATTTTTATTGTGAATGGGTTACCATAATCCTAAGTTACGCAAATGGCTATTGGATTCAATGCGGATATAATAAAGGATATGATTCCCCAACCTCCGGTGCACTCTATTGGTATGTAGAACTAATGGACTCAACTACAGAAGACCCAGAAATAAATTGGTGGTATCAACCAACAGCTAATAATTATTACACATATTTCGTTGAAGAAGATTCTACATACGATTGGAAAGCAGGCGTATTCGGACAATTCATCGATTATTTAGACTCAGACCCCTTTTGGTCTGTTGACCTACAAACATTCGTTGAAGCAACAACTGATGATATCGTTATAAATGGAACAGACTTCCAATATTTGGAATATAAAGGAAATCACGATTGGAATTTATGGGATCAACACGTCTCCGGGAGTAATTCAAGTGTGTGGTGGATTGTTGATGCTAGCGAACATTACGAATGGGAAGCATTCAGGGAGCCTTAGAAATGAAGTATAAAAATATACTAATAATTACGCTATTACTGTCAACACTCTCACTCGTAGTTGTTTCAGTATATTACACTACCAACATGAAAAAAACAACTACCCCTGAAGAAGATGTTGTGGATATAGATGATCCAAGTAATCGCATTAAAGGACCAGCTCCTTTTGAATTAAAATCTACATTTGCACTCATAACTACAGTATCTGATCAATGGAATAAAAGTGGGATGAGTCTTCATTTACCTACTAAACTTTCAGGAAAGTTAATCCCCATGGGTGTTTGGATTTCCTGTACTGATGATAATAAATATGGAGATTATGGGATATTCATCTATAGTGCGAAGAACCGAACAAAAATAGCTACCGCTGAGCTAGTAATAGAAGTGAGGCCTGGGTCTGTATTACCATTTAATAAAGAAAGTGCTCTCGGGATATTCACAACAATCAACGGTTGTGATGCATACATACAAGAAAATGCACTTGTTGGTCACGTAGAATATCGGAAACTTTATGGTAACAACTCCACAATTCTATGTATAATTATAGATAACCTATGCTATTGGATGCGTGGAATGCCACAGCTTTCAGTAAAGGATATGGTAAACATCGCTTCAAACATGTCTCTATTAAAGTAAGAGATATCTTTCTTTAGCCTCCTTTTTTATATGAATTTATAATCAAAAATATCTAGGGATATCTAAACTGGTAGATATTCTTTCCTTTTTAGGATTTAGTCTCTGTGATATTTACCATAGTCAATTCGAAATTAGGACGAAGAAGATTAGAAAGCCCTTCATGATAATGTCGAAGTCACTGTTTTTTATAATGAATTACACCTTCTGGCACCACTGCTACACTAGGTACGTCGGGGCTTCAGAGTCACTGGGGACTACCAAAGTCGGCGCGTGCTCATCGGACTTCAAACATTTGTAGAGAATACAATTATAGTATAGATGACGATAAACCTACTTAATCCCCGGAGCTACGTCAAGGGCGAAGTTCCTGTGGGCGATGGCTGCGCCAGCGTTCAGGGCAGCCGCGATCTGGATGACCTCGGCGACCTCCTCCTTGGTCGCTCCCGCTTTCAGTGCCGCCTTGGTGTGGCCGACGATGCAGTAGGGGCAACGGGTTAGGTAGGTGCAGGCTACCGCTACCAGTTCCTTCGTCTTCTTGTCGAGCTTCCCCGGGGCGAACACCTTCCTGTTCCACTCCCCGAAGGCCCTCATCGTCTCCGCGTCGAAGTACTCTCCGACCTTTGGATCCCTCTCCTTGGGATAGTAGTAGTCCATGGAAGACCAATTCGATCCACTACACCTATAAGAATTGCCTCGCACCCCCAAACCTTATCCTCGGATGGAGCTTTTAATCTCTGAACGACCACGGGAGAGAAGCAGCAGCGGCTCGCCGAATCGCTCCTCGAGAGCCTTTCCCTGACCTGGGACATGTACGAAGACGCCATCGAGGAGATCCCCGACGAGCACTGGAGGACGGGCGAGATAGACTACCTCATCCCCGCCAGGCTGGTCTACCTCGTCCTTGAGGCGGCAGACTACTACACCAGATCCACCTCCGAAGGCTACCCGGAGGGACACAGATTCGGAGCCGACTGGGAGTCTGCCACCCCGGACCAGCTGCCGGACAAGTGGGATGCTAGGGACTACCTGGAGGACGTGAAGGCGCAGGTCGAGTCCTGGGTACTCGGCATGGGCGATGAGGGGCTCCTGGCCTCCGAGACTGACTACACCTGGATGGGGAGCACACTGCTCGGAAGATCACTCTACATGCTAGCCCACTGCCGCCAGCACCTCGGAGAGATCAACGCCGAGCTGAGGAGAAGGGGGCTCCCCCGCATCAAATGGAGGACGCTCTGATCTAGGTCACCCAAGT
>DATLAV010000112.1:0-6026 GCA_035527235.1 Patescibacteria group bacterium
CTGAAAAAGAAGAAGTGAACGATTTGATCAGTGAAAAGACCGAGTTAAATATTGGGGCTGGTTCCCTGAACGACATGTACAAGGAGCCCGTTATCGAGACCATAGGCCTGAGTAAGGTCTTCGGTGAGACGACGGCACTGAGATCGCTGGACATGCGGGTCCCCAAGAACTCGATATTTGGCTTCCTGGGCCCCAACGGCGCCGGGAAGACCACCACCATAAAGCTCCTCCTGGGGCTTATACGGCCGACTGCAGGCGGCGGAACCATGTTTGGTCACGACATCACCCGGGAGAGCATCGAGGTTCGAAAGCGGGTCGGCTACCTGGCCCAGGTGCCCAGCTACTACATGCATATGACGGCCCGGGAGACCCTCAGGTTCAAGGCCCGGTTCTACTACTCGGGGCCCCAGCAAGCCATAGAGGAGAGGGTCGAGGAGGCCCTCCGTACGGTGGAGCTGGATGACAAGGCCGACAGGCCCATCAAGGGCTTCAGCGGCGGCGAGAGGCAGCGCCTCGGCATCGCTCAGGCCCAGATCCACAGACCCGACCTACTGATACTCGACGAGCCTGCGGCGAACCTCGACCCCATGGGGCGGAGAGACGTCCTAAGGATCATGGAGGGGCTCAGGGAGCACTCCACGGTCTTCTACTCGACCCACATCCTCGACGACGTCCAGAGAGTGAGCGACACCGTCGCCATCCTTAACCGGGGGGAGCTGCTGGCCCAGGCTCCTATAGAGGAGCTGCTGACAGGGGCCGGGGGCGTCGTCTACCGCATAACCCTCAAAGGGGCCTACGAGGGCGCCCGGACGATCATCTCAAGTCAGGACTGGGTCTCCAGCGTCAACGTGTTTCACGGGGACGCGAGAACGACCCTACAGGTCTCAGTCAGCGACGAGGGAGTAGCCGAAGACGAACTCCTCCGGCTAGCCGTCTGCGACGGCGAGGCGGTGGTCACCGACTTTGGACGCAGGAGATATGAGCTTGAGGACGTATTCGTTGAGATGGTGGAGGGGAGCAACAATGGCAAGTGACGGTCTGCAGGTGACCAAGGCCTCCGGCTGGCTAAGCGGGTTCCGGAACATGCTGAGAAAGGAGAATGGGCAATGGTGGAACACCCGAAGGTGGCTGGTCCAGAGCGTCATATGGCTCCTTCTGTTAAACGGCATCGTCTCGCTTCCCCTCATGTTCGACTCCGCCGAAGTTCGTGTGGGCGTCGAGGGGCAGTTGATGGTGCCCATCCAACTGTTCGTGACCCTCATGGGAGCAATGACCCCTTTCGGCGTTATGGTACTTACCCAGAGCGACATCGTCGGGGAGAAGCAGTCAGGGACCGCTGAGTGGGTTCTGTCTGCCCCCCTCTCAAGGGAGGCGTTCGTGCTCTCGAAGCTCGTGGTCAACTACGGGTGGATTCTGGTAGTGCTAGTGCTGCTTCAGGGCCTCGGCTTCGAGTTAGAGCTAATGGCACTGAGCGGGCAACTCGTACCGGCGTTGGACCTCCTCGGCGGTCTCGCTATCCAAGGGCTCCATCTGCTCTTCTGGCTCACTCTCTCACTGATGCTGGGAGCCTTCTTCAAGGGGAGGGGACCGGTGCTCGGGATACCCATAGGTCTCTCTGTTCTCCAAGACCTCGTCGCCGGCTTCGGGGGGATGTACTACCCCTGGATACCCCTGATTCTTCCCAGGATGCTCCCTGAGCTCGCGCTCCAGGCGACCCTAGGTCAGCAACTCTCTACGATGGTTCCCCTCGCAGCGATCATGGTCTGGTCGACGTTGTTTATGGTCGCTGCCATCTGGAGGTTCAAACGGGAGGAGTTCTGAGCTCATGTTCGATTGGAGGAAAGCTGATTGAACTGGAAGGAACTGCTGAGGCCGAGCCCGCTGAAAGTAGTCTTGACTCTTGTCATCCCAGCCGTCGTCTCACTGTTGGTCACCCGCAGGACGGAGAGCGTCCTCGACTTCTACTGGTACCTGCTGACACCGATTGTCACCCACTTCGACGGCGTCAGAATGACCAAGGTCTTCAACGCGTACGTACTCCTCTGGCTGCCTTTCTATCTCGCCGCCTGCACCATATCCCAGGTCATTACAGGGATGGTTTCTCCTCGTCCGGGGAATTGATGTTTCAGTAAAGGTGCGTGCTGGAGGTGAGTGAGCTGGTTGAATCAAGAGATGAGGGTCGGGACCCGATGCTGTGCTCTTGCTGCGGAGTCCGCCTCGACTACGTGGGCAGAAGGATGTTCCACGAGGGGACCCGATGGGGAGTCCTCGGGAACCTGGGGGAGATCTTCGTGAACCGGGAGCGCTTCGACATCTACGTCTGCCCCCGATGCGGGCGTGTCGAGTTCTTCATAGACGGGATCGGGGAAAAGTACAGACCCTACTAGACATTCTCTGTCCCCTGTAGGACATCGACGATCCCATATTCGTGTATTTTTTATAATGATAGGGACCTCTCTCCGCTTGTGGCGGTTTCTATATGAAGGTCTACGTCGTCTGCGATCTCGAGGGCGTTGCCGGGGTCGTCGACTTCAAGCTCCAGTGCATGGAGGAGGGAAGGTACTACCAGCAGGCGATCAGGATAGCCACCGGGGAGCTCAACGCCCTAGTTGAGGGGGCCATCGAGGGCGGGGCCACAGAGGTCTACGCCTGGCCGGGCCACGGGGCCTTCCCCGGGGGCATCGACGTGGAGCTCCTCCGCCCCGAGTGTAATTTGGTGATGCACGCTGGGGATGCAGGGCCCGTCGGCTTCGACGGCTCCTTTGACGCCATGTTCCTCTGCGGCTTTCACGCGATGGCGGGAGCCGACGGTGTGCTCTCCCACTCATTCTACCCCTTAATCGAGAACTTCTGGGTGAACGGCGTCCGGATGGGAGAGATAGGGATGAACATGATGCTCTTCGGGGAACTTGACGTGCCCTGCGTCTTCGTGAGCGGTGACCAAGCCGCCCTCGATGAGGCGGAAGCCCTCGTCCCCGGGATCGAGGGCGCCGTGGTGAAGTGGGGGCTCGAGGAGAAGGAGAAGCTGGGCGCCCTCTCCGTCAGGAAGGCCATCTCCCTCTCGCCCGAGAGGGCGCAGAATGTCATCCGGGAGGCCGCCACCAGGGCCATGGGGAGGATCGGCTCCATGGAGCCCTACAGGCTTGAGAGGCCCTACACAGTCAGGGTCCAGTACACCGAAGATAAGTACGCGGAGCACCTCTTCGACTTGGAGTCCATCAAGAAGATCGACGGGAGGACCCTGGAGCAGGTCGCCGACGGAGCGTCTCAGATCATCTTCTGAGGCCCTCCCTCGAAAGAATAGAGGGCGTTTTCCGCATATCGCAACGTCTATATCCTGTTGTTCAAGCTAATCTGCGATCGTGATGATAAGGCGGTTCACCAGGAGTAGAAGCAGGGTCTTCGCCCTAGGCATAGTCCTGGTCGTGGTCGTCCTGTTATTGTGGTCCTCCATTAAGCCGGGGATGGTCCTGTCGAGGAGCCTCAGGACGGCGGAGGTGACCACGTGGGGCCTCCATCAGATGGTGCCCGAGTACGGCTCCACCACGTTTATCTTCATCATCGAGGTCGACAACCCGACGGACACCACGGTCACGGTGGCCGACATCAACGCAGAAGTACTGGTGGACGGCAACGCTTACGCCTTCACCGAGCTCAACGACGATGTGGGGACGCTGGTCAAGCCAGGGCGTAGCCTGGAGTTCCAAAGGCTGATCAAGATCGACGGCTCCCCCCTTGGGTTAGATGACGAGAAGCACAACATCACGGTGAGGTTCAGGATCGACGGTGTTGTCAGGTACCTGTTCTTCGAGTCCGAGGGGGTCTACAAGCTTGAGTTCCAGCGAGACTGGACCTACGTATCCTTGGACTGATACTTGCATTCCAATCCCTTGAAACCTAGACCAATTCTAACCTAAGATCAGAAGCCTTGGCACCATAGGGGATTATAGCCTGCATTTCGCCGCCTTATTCAGGTAGAGATGAGGGATGGGTCAGTAGTTTAGCCCGTACAGCTTCTCGAGCTCCTCGTGAGCGACCTTGAGACCCACGCTGGCGACGCCCAGCGTCAATGCGATAGTGAGCACAAACGCGATTTGGATACCCACGTACCCCAACATGTAGTGGAGCGCCAGCGGGGACAAAGAGACTCCGACCGTCACTATACACAGCAACAGGCCCACGATGTGCCCCTCCTGGCTCACGAAGCTGGTTCGACCGTCGCTCGTGAAAATCGCGTACCTGGTGCCGACAGTCAGCTCCACTGAGGCGACGGCCGCGAGGAGCGTGAGTCCAAGCAAGGTGATCGCGATCATGGACACGGCGTCCATCGAGGTGACTAGGCCCACGAGGGCTGAGAGTATCACGAGGACGGGCAACGCCGGTATGAGGGCGGACCCGGCCTTAGCCTTCAGCAGCCGACCTGGATCAATCGGGGCCGCCAGCAGGTTCATGAAAGCCTCCCTCTCCTGTCCTACGGCGTTGAGGGACAGCTGAAGCTCCAGCACGAGGACGGCCATGGCGCACTGGAGGAGGAAGGAGGTCTTGGACCCGAGGGGGGCCGTGGGATCCATCAGCACGGCGAGGGGTGTGCCCAGGAACCCCATCAGGACGATCATCACCGGCACGGCGAGGATCGACGCCATCTCCCTCCTCCTGAGCAGCGACTTGAGATCCTTACGAATGAGTGCGGTCTCCCCGGAGTCGAAGCCCAGGGAGCCTTGGCTGAGCGATATCCTCACGGGCTTCATCTTAAGTGAGACGGGGGCGGGCGCCCAGTACCTCTCCCTCACCTTTACACTCGCGATGTAGATGAAGACTAGGAGGAGGCCGCTCAGGGCGGAGTAGACCACTGCACCGGTCATGTTCCCCGAGACCTGCTCCAGGATGATCATCGACGGCCAGAGGACGGGGACGAATCGGATCCCCTCCAGCCCTGATGAGAACCAGGCGACCACCCGCATCATCATTGAGAAGTTGAACATCATGGAGATCGCGACGATGAGGGTGACGCTGAGCACCATCCGTAGGACGACCGCGCTCTGACCCTCCGCCTTGGAGAAAGCACCGGACACCCTGTTCATCGCCCCCCTCGCTATCTCAAGCGCAAGGGCGCCCAGCAAGCATCCCAGCACGCTGACGGCGGCCCCCAACGCCCAGGTCCCCAGTGAGCCGGCCAGGAGGGCGAGACCGAAGGCGAACCCGATGAACAGCGATGCCATGGGCGAGACGAAGTAGATTGTGGTCAACGCTGAGCCCGCTACGAAGTCCCCTGCCTGGATTGGAAGCCAGTTCACGATGTCCGTGGAGGCAGATTCACCGGGCTTGCTAAATTCGGTCATGAGGCTGTAGACCATCGACATGAACATGGTGAAGGCCGGCATGAAGACGCAGAACTGGAAAGCCAGGACATTTAGGATGAACGCCTCCATTGACGGACCCAGCACGAGGCAGGTAAACGCCGCGGCTAGGGCGAACGCGATGGGGGAAGCGTAGAGGTTCGTGACGGGCCTCTTGGCTAATCCCTCAGGTGAGCCTCCCCCAGTCCATTTAGCCCTGGAGGCGGAGAGGCTGAAGATCCATGCCAGACGCAGCGCGTTCTTCGGGTTCATGGGGTCACCCCATCAATGCGTCGACTATCTCGGCGACGTCGTCCGCCCCCGTCAGCATCAGGAAGACCTCCTCTAGGGTGGATCCTGGCCTCCCCGCCCTCTCCCGCAACTCGACGGGGGAACCCTCACCCAACTTCTCCCCATTGTAGAGGACTGAGATCCTGTCGCAGAGGGCGTCCGCGATCTCCATGATGTGGGTGCTGAAGATGGCGGTCACCCCCTCCCCGGAGAGCCTGTGCAGTACGTCCTTCACGATCCTCGCCGACTTGGGGTCGAGGCCCCCCAGGGGCTCGTCTAGGATGAGGAGCCGGGGCCTGTGGAGTAGGGCACCAATCAGGGCAGTCTTCTGCTTCATCCCGTGGCTGTAGCCGCTGATCATCTCGTTCTCCCTGCCGTCGAGCCCAAAGGCGTCTAGGA
>DATLAV010000113.1:0-6606 GCA_035527235.1 Patescibacteria group bacterium
TCAACAAATCCTTGATGTCGAAGGTCTCCCACCTCAGCTTGATGGAGCCCGACTCGATGCGGGAGACGTCCAGAAGGTCGGAGATGAGGGTCGTCAGACGGTCCGAGTTACGTCTGACAACGCTGAGAAAGTCCAGCTGGAGCTCGTTAAGGTCCCCGGCGTCCCCATCCAGAAGCATGTCCACGTAGCCCACGATGGACGTGAGGGGCGTGCGGAGTTCATGGGAGACGAGGGAGACGAACTCTGACTGCATGCGCTCGACCTCGCGTTCACGGCTTACATCTCGAAACACGCAGAGTATCCCCAGCTCCTCATCGAGGTCGTTCCTCACCAACGTCGAGTAGACCTCAATGTCCCGCATGCGGGGCCATCTCTGGATCACGTTCTCCCGATAGCTCGGGTCCTCAAAGTTGGAGGCCTCAATAAGGCGGGATAGCAAACCTGAGGGATTATCGAAGATGCGTTCGAAGTGGGGCAGCATCTCTTCCAAGTCACGATCAATCAAGTCTTCCTCGACTAAGGCGAAGAATCGTTCGAAAGCACGATTGACCCACATAAACTTGGAGTCCATGGAGAGGAAAAGGAAAGCCTCGCCCGTGGCGTTTAAAACCGCCCTCGTCTCGCTCCTCGCCCTCTCAAGGGCAACGTAACGCTCCTCCTGCACCTTCAGGTCGTGCCGCAGCTCCTCCTCGACGTTCTTCCTGCCTGAAATATCCTGTTTAAACGCGATATAGTGGCGTATAACGCCTTTCTCATCCTGAATCGGGGTGATCGTCATCTCCTCGACGTAGTGGCTACCGTCTTTCCGGCGGTTGATGAGTTCGTCAATCCAGACATCTCCGGAGGTGATCGTGGACCACATTCCTTCATAGAAGGACGGAGTCATCACGCCGGACTTCAATATGTTCATGTTCTGCCCAACAGCCTCTTCCAGGGAGTACCCAGTCAGCTTCGTGAAGGCTCTATTAGCCCACAATATTGTGCCACGAGATCCTGTGATGACGATCGCGAGCGACGCCATCTTCAGGGCCGACACCTGAAGCAACTGGACCTCTTCATTAGCCGATGAATAATCCATCTTTCAATCACCTTCTATAGCTATTCAAATTTCACACCTTCAGCGACGTCAGAGAGAACGGCATCTATCCAGCCTCTCACGATGGGGTGGTCGCGACCCTTGAGCCTCTCGGTCAATAGGGCGCTGAGTTCGGAGGGGAGGTTCTCCCTAGGATCATGGGAGTAGAGGAGGGGCGCGTGGGCTTCACCTGACATATATCTGCCCGTAAAGGGGTTGACTGAGTACTCATACTGGTGCTTGACCGAGATGGCTTCTGTCCTCACCCAGCTCCGGGTAGGGCGGTCGTATGCGACCTGCCGTGTACTTCCGTAGGCCTTGACGAGCTCGTAGATGTGGGTGACCTTGTTCCTGTGGAGCATGAGCTCAGCGGCAAGCCTTTTTCGCTCCTCTTGGCTGAACCCGCTGAGCAGCCCTGCCCTTATCTTCTTGACCAGATCGTCCTCCTCGTCCTCTCTCGGTACAGAACTCAGAGACTTTAGATATGATTCCTCGAGAAGCTGCCTTGATGGCTCGTCTAGGACGTTGATGTATCCACGCTCACTTACCTTCTCCACGAGATCGATGACATCCGGTGGAAGTTCGATTGTACTCTCCTGAAGTCCCTTGATGTGCGCCCCGAGGAGCTGAGTCATGAGTTCATAGGCCCTTTTGTCCCACGTCTTCCTGGCCCTCATAGCCCGCCCCCGTAGCTGCTGCCAGGCGGTGACATCACGCGTGGCCGTGGCGTCGACGAGGACGTTGGGCTTTATGACGTTCCACCCCGTACGCGCCCACGAGGAGACGATGATGATATTGATAGGCAGTTCCTCCGCGTCGAAGATCCTGGCCATCAGGTTGTACATGAGGAGCTTCTTCTCCCCCTTGGCCATCTTCACAACATAGAACCTCTGCAGGGTCCCATCTGCCTGGCGCAGCTCCGCTGGGTACGCCTCGTCGAAGTACCGCGCAATCATGGTGTAGTCGAAGAAGGTCCCAATCAGCTTCCGCACGATGTTGTAGTCTAGGCTCACCCTGTTGAGGAGGCGTGCCTCGGCTCTCCCAAGTCTTTTACCTATGATCGTCTCCCTGAATCTCTTCAACACCCGCCTGTTGAACTCCCTTAACCTCGGAGCCTTAACGTTCTTGACGCCGTAAACGTAACCTTCCAGGCTCTTTGTGAAAAAGGTGTATAGTTCGCTGCGTGCCTCGTCCGTTATATAGATCCCCTGCGTTATGACGCCGAACATGGTGTTTCCCAGCTCGGTGAGCATTATCTCACGCCTGATGTGATCAGAGATGCCCCGGGGAAGAGGGTTCTCCTCAGAAAAAGGCATGTATATCTCACTGGAGAGCGCCGCTATGGGCGTAAACCTCGGGTTACCCAGCATCTGGGTGAAGACTCCCGCTACACCGGCGTATCCGGGCACGGCCACCTGGTCTTGCCATTTGAGATGCTTCGCGTTGTCGAAGACGATGACCCCCGTGACTTGCCTAACCGAGTACTCAGCTTCTATGATGGCGTTGATGGTGTCCAGTCGCCCCTCTCCGATGCGGAAGTAGAAGTTCTTCAGGCTCGAGTATAACCCGACAATCGTCGTAGACAGGGCATTCCTCGCCCTCTCCCTCAGCGCCATCCTCGATAATCCCGCTTTGGGTTGTATTCCCTGTGTCTCAATTGTGTGGCCGAAGCCATCGGCGTCGAGTCGAAGGGTCATGTCGGAGAAGTAGACACGGCTCCTCAACTCCCCCCTGATCCTGTTGAGCTCTAAGAGTATCTCAGTGAAAGTCTGACGACCCGCTTCCTTCTCGTCCCTCGACTTACCTTTCAGGGATGACTCCAGTAGCTCCCAGTCCGAGAGGGTCTCAGCCAGCTGAACAATGATCAGGATGTTGATATCGTTGAGGGAGATCTCTTTTCCCTTCTCCCATTCCGTGAAACGCTTCCTCATGGCTGCCTCCTGATCCCTCTGACCGTCGTACATGCCGAGGTATGCCCTTCCGATCTCCACCCTCCTCTCGATGGGTATCCCGCGGAAGATGCCTCTCATATGCTCGCTCCCCGTGAGGTCGATAAACGCCCTAATCTGAGTCTTGTACTCCTCCAGAAGATCGATGACCCTCTTTTCCCTGTCAGAGTAGGAGAAGGGCACGCCGAACTCGGCGAAAGGGGCGACGAATCCGTAGGCGATGAGGTCGGCCGGGGGCATAACGTAAACGAGCTGGAGTCCCAGCTTCGGGAACCTGTCCCTGTAAACCTCAGCGGTCCCCGAGAACCCGATAAGCCCCCTGAGGCTCCCGTCCCGGAGCCACTCAGTGAGGAGCTTAGCCACGCTCGCGGAGACGCTGTTTAGGTCGTCGGCCACCTTGTGGACCTCGTCAAGAATAACATACTGAACGTTGCTGCCCTGCAGGAACTTTTCGATGGAGACCGAGTCGAATCCCCCTTTCCCCCTGGGCGAGCCGATCTGGGCTAAGGCCGTGTAGGTCATGATAAGTATCGCCGGTGTAGTCTCCGATCTCTGCTGCTCTGCCTCGAGCGAAGTGGGTGTACCAGTGAAGATCTCGTCGGGAGATATCTGGAGGCCGATGGGCTTGTAGCACAGCTCCGCCACCCACTGCTGTACGTAGTTGGCCGTCGGCACGAGGATCAGTATAGTCTCCCCCCGTGTGAGGGAGTTGAGCCAGTCCTGGATGCACATCATCCCCATCATGGTCTTCCCGCTACCGGTGGGCGCCTCGATGAGCACCCCCTTGTACCCATAGCCTCTGAAGATGGAGAAGGCGTCACGTTGATATGGCCGTGGGAAGATGCTACCTATGAGGTCTGCATGGACCCAAGGCGAGTACCTCCTTACCCTTGAGACGGGTCGAGTTACCTCGACGGCCACCGCTATGAAGAGTTCCGCCGTCTCGGGATCGCAACCTGAAAAACGGCTGAAGAAGGTCTTGAAGGAGTTTCTGCGGTTCACGAGGTCCATCAGCCCACGGAAACCGTTCTCCTCGAACACCCGGTAAAGTCTGTCGCCGAGGAGTGCCTCGAGCCCTGCGTGATCGAGGTTGACGCTGTCATAAGATCGTTTCGCCCTCCCATACCTCTCCCCAGATCTCTCGATGTACCCTCTTGAGATCAGACTCTCGATCTGATCTCCGACGGTCTCCCTCTCAGTCTTGAAGATGATATGGAGATCGTGTACCTCCTGAATGATGGCATCTAAGGTCAAGGGAGTCGTGGACTCCCCGATAACCCTGATGATGAGGTCATCGAGGAAGCGTTTCCGGGTCTCCATATTCAGCGTGAGGACGAGCGGCACCGTGACAGGCGCAACCTCTCGCATCATGTAGAGGGGCTGATGGAGCACCATAAGGTTACGGAGCGCGGCGTTGATCAGTGAGACGTTACCACTTCTCAGGGAGCTACGGAGTATGCCGAGGGTGCGCCCGTAGTATCTGGCGAGCACGTAGAATCGCTGGCGCATCTTCGGGAGATCGCCCCTTTCCTGGAGGGCGATGAACTCGTTGTGGAGCCTTGAAGCGAAGTTATGCGCCTGCCAATAGTTCTTCGGCGGTGCAGCAGCAGATGGGACCACACAGGAGAGCACGGACTGCGGCTCCATCCTAGATGCCGCCTCAACATCGAGGGTCGGCTCAAGGCGTTCAACGTTATCCTCCGCTTCCAATTTCATTCACCCCATAATTCCATTGACACATAAAATCGAGAGCTAGCTCAGACTAATCACTTCTTGAAGGGAACCGGGTCCTTTCCCTTCTTAATCAGAGCCACGTTTATCCTCTCAATGAGCTCCCTGGGGCTAAAGGGCTTGGTAATATAATCGTCGGCCCCACCCTCCAAACCCTTAACGATATCCCTAGGGTTGGCGCTTGCCGTCAGCATGATGGTTATGGGGGTCTTCTTCCCCATCTTCTCCCTGATCTCCTTCACGACCTGGTACCCATCCTTTTTAGGCATCCTCACATCGACGATCATGATGTCGGGTTTAATCTCGAGCACCCTAGCTATCCCGTCCTCTCCATCAACTGCGGTGAAGACGTCGAAACCTTCCTTCTTTAGTTTGGTCCGAACAAGACGCAGTATATCATCCTCGTCATCAATCGCGACTACCTTATACGACATTAGAACCACACCCGTTGAACAACTGAGTGAATATTCCCGTAAAGTTATATAAATGTAGGAATTGGCGCCATTTCAGAAAATACATCATTTCAGATTTCTCAGTAGATCCCACTGTGATTTATGCGCGAGCAACTCCATTTTCTCCAGCCCTGAATTAGTTAATGAAATAATGATCCGTTCGGACATGAAGAGATTTAATGTTGATGATATTTCATCGAGCAAAACGCGCGCGGGTAAAGCCCCACATCCCTCGATCCAACACACAGTGCACGCAAACCAATTATAAAGATAACACACCAACACACAACCATGGCAACCATCCGCCCCGCCACCCCAGAAGACAGGCTCCACCTCATCAAGATGCGCCACGCCCTCCAGGCCCACGACGAGTCCTCCAACCCCCACATCTGGAAGATCACCGAAGAGGGAAGACGCCAACGCGAGGAAGAGATCGACGCCATGCTCAACGACCCAGACGCCACCACCCTCGTCGCCGAAGTCGACTCCACCCCCATCGCCTTCATCCACGCCACCGTCTCCAACCGCACCCACGTCACCCCCCGCACCGTCGGATTCATCAACCTCATCTACGTCGACCCCCACCACAGAAGGCAGGGAATCGCCACCGACCTCATAAGATCTGCCTGCCGCACCTTTACCCGTCGCGGCGCAGAGGAGGTCAACCTCAACTATATCAAAGGCAACAGCCATGCTGAGACCCTATGGAAAAAACTCGGGCTCGAACCCATAAGAATCACAGCGAGCACACCCATCGAAGACCTCGAGAAAAGACTAGACGAACAGTCCACAGATCAACACTCCTGAAACCAGATAATCCCTCCTGAAACCGCAGTAACCCCTAATGAGGTAGGGGGGGTCCAAGGATCACACATGATAAACGCTGCAACAAACGAAAGGACCGTGAAAACACCGCAGACCCGATCCCATTCCAGTCAAAAAGAGTATACATTCAAGCCATAAACAGCACATACTAACACCGGGAAAATGCGGAGAACACAAAGGCAATGCTAAAAACGGAACATCACATCAGCACAGCGACAGGAAAGTATTTTAAAGACTACGCCGAGTGGAACCCGGCGAAACCGATGCTCACAAGCAAGCAGAAAAAGCAGCTCAAAGCCGAAGCCCAGGGCCTCAAATCCCTCATCCAGATCGGCCGCAACGGCGCAACCCCCGCCGCCATCGCCAACATCGACCGCGCCCTAGAAGAACACCAGCTCATCAAGGTCAAATTCAACGACCACAAATCCCAGAAGGCCGAGCTATCCCAACTCATCGCCAGCGAGACCCGCAGCACCATCATCGACATCATCGGCAACACCCTCATACTCCACCGGGAGAAACCCTGACAGAACGCAGCACCCGGTAACCCCCACCCCGCGCCACCACCTCCACC